>DASRZC010000063.1:0-37495 GCA_035686785.1 Kapaibacterium sp. (SeqCode) | reverse complement strand
TCTGCGCGGCATCTATTGGATGGCATCCTCCGACAGTGCGCGAGCCATTCGCTGGGCGCGGCAGTTCGTGACCGAGCTGGGCGGCAGGGGGTTGGTCGTCCTGCCGGGCGAGTCGCTTCCGCTGTATCATGCGATGGCGGTCTTTAGCTCGAATTTCATCACGCTGCTTCTGGCAGCGGTCGAGGAGATGGGCCGTTCACTGCATCAGGACCCGAAGCGGATAAAAGCCGCGCTGCGTCCGCTGGCGGAAACGGCGCTAAAAAACGCGCTGAAAGAGCCGGCGATGTCCATGCTCACTGGCCCGATCAGTCGGAAGGATTTCGAAACCATCGAGAAGCACCAAAAGGCATTGAAGGCGCTGGATCCGAAGCTTCGTGCGATTTATGACGGATTTCTCAGCTTCGCGCTGGAATCGGGAACCCCGAAACGTTAACCATACAAGGGCTGTTAGCGCCCGTCCAATTATTACAAACACGGTGTACGGCCAAATCCGTCAGCACCACAAAGGATGAGCGATCATCCAGAGGAGAAAACATGAAAAAAGGAATCCATCCGAATTACCACACGGTCAGCGTCCATTGCGCGGGCTGTGGAAACGAGTTTGAAACGCGCTCGACCTTCGCTGGCGAGACGCTGCGCGTAGAAATCTGCGCGAACTGCCATCCGTTCTTCACCGGCAAGCAAAAGCTGGTCGATACCGCCGGCCGCGTCGAGCGCTTCCAGAAGAAGTTCGCGAAGCAAATCGCCGAGCGGAAAGAGAAAGCGGCTGCCACTTCCGGCGCCCACGCTGCCGCTTAATTACAAAAGGGATATTCGATCATCGAAATTTCGAATTACAAAAAAGGGACGTGAATGGCGTCCCTTTTTTATGGTACTTTCGCGGATTATTCGATGTTCTCTTACTTAACATTTTCTCTTGTAACTCCTCCACGGTCGTATGGCAATTAAAGTAGGTATTAACGGTTTTGGCCGCATTGGCCGCCTCGTACTTCGGCGCGCGAAAGAGATCGCTCCCACGGCGGGCGGGTTCGATTTTATCGGCATTAACGATATTACCGATGCGAAAACACTCGCGCATTTACTCAAGTACGATTCGGTCCACGGGAAATTTCCTGGGACGATCGAAGTCGATGGAAATGCGCTCATCGTCGATGGCGACCGCATCGAGATCACGGCGGAGAAAGATCCTTCGAAACTGCCGTGGGGCAAACTTGGGGCAGATATTGTCGTCGAATCTACCGGGAAATTCGCCGACCGCGCTGGCTGCCAGAAGCACCTCGATGCCGGCGCGAAAAAAGTGATTCTCACCGTCCCGCCGAAGGGCGAAAAGCTCGACCAGATGGTCGTGCTCGGCGTGAACGATAACGAACTCAAGCCTTCGGACAAACTCGTCTCGAACGCATCCTGCACAACAAATTGCCTCGCGCCGATGGTAAAAGTATTGCACGATGCCTTCGGCATCGAGCAGGGATTTATGACGACCGTTCATTCCTATACGAACGATCAGCAATTGCTCGACGCGCCACATAAAGATTTGCGCCGCGCGCGCGCTGCGGGCATTAACATGGTTCCCACCACGACGGGCGCGGCCCGCGCCATCGGGCAAATCATTCCCGATCTCAAGGGCAAAATAGACGGCGTGTCGCTTCGCATTCCCACTCCGACTGGCTCCATTACCGATTTCGTGGCGCAGCTAAAGCGCGAAGCCTCCATCGACGAGGTGAACTCCGCATACAAAGCCGCCGCGAGCGGTGCGATGAAGCATATTCTTTACTACACGGAGGATCCGATCGTTACCACCGACATCGTCGGCGATCCGCACTCCTGCATTTTCGATTCCGCAATGACAATGGCGATCGGCAAGACCGTCAAGGTCTTCGGCTGGTACGATAACGAATGGGGCTATTCCTGCCGCGTCGTCGATCTTCTCGTGAAGATGCACGGGCTGGGATATTAGGTTGGCGGAGAACGGTGGGCACGTCCGCCTCTGTTAAGCAACGATTATGTCGCAAAATATTTCCCAACGAATCGTCGAGCTTTCAGAAAAATATTACCCTGAAATGGTCCGCTTGCGGCGGACGATCCACGCCAATCCCGAACTCGCCTTCGAGGAATATGCGACGAGCGCGCTCGTCGCCGAGACGCTCGAACGGCTGGGCCTCCAGGTGAAACGCGGCGTGGCGAAAACGGGAGTCGTTGCATCGCTGCATGGCAAAAAGAATGGAAAGGCCGTCGCGCTTCGCAGCGATATGGACGCGCTGCCGATTCAGGAGGCGACCGGCCTCGAATTCGCTTCGAAAAATCCGGGAAAGATGCATGCCTGCGGGCATGATTCGCATACGGCGATCGGCCTCGGCGCGGCCATGATCCTATCGGAACTGAAAGATGAGCTGGCGGGCGAAGTGCGGTTTCTCTTTCAGCCGAGCGAAGAGAAAGTCCCCGGCGGGGCGCCCTACATGATCGAAGAAGGCGCGCTCGATGGCATCTCGAAAATTTTTGGCCTGCATGTGCTTTCCCAGGCCGATGCGGGAACCGTTGGGTTTTGTCCCGGCAAAATGATGGCGAGCGCGGACGAACTTTACATCACGATCAAAGGCAAAGCGGGCCATGGTGCGCGGCCCCATCACACCGTCGATCCCATTGTCGTGAGCGCGGAGGTCATACTTGCGCTTCAAACGCTCGTCTCCCGCAACCTCGATCCGTTCGCGCATGGGGTTATTACGATTGGTGGTATTCATGGCGGTTTCGCGCCCAATATCATTCCACCGGAAGTAAAACTGATGGGAACTATGCGCGCGATGTCCCCCGAGTGGCGGCGTTTCGCGCACGAGCGCATTCATGAGATCGTCAACGGCATTTGTTATTCCGCCCGTGCGGAAGCCGAAGTCAAGATCGAGATCGGCTATCCCATACTCATCAACGATGAGCGCGAAACGGAATTCGCCGCATCCTGTGCGAAGGAATTGTTGGGGGAAGACCGTGTCTTCGAAGCCGAGCGGCTCATGGGTGGAGAAGATTTTGCGTATTACCTCGAAAAAGTGCCGGGAACGTATTATCGCCTCGGTATCCGGAACGAAGCACAAGGCATCGACGCCGACATCCACAACGATCATTTCACTATCGACGAATCCGCGATGAAAACCGGCGCGGCGATGCAGGCGTATCTGGCGATTCGGGGTTTATCTGATCGGAATTAGGAATATGAAAACGATCCTCATCATTCTTGTTGCCCTCGTGGTGGTGGTGGCTCTTGGGCTCTTTCTTTTTTGGAGAAGTCTGTTTCCGAATACTTATCACTATCGCAATTTAACGTTGCATTATCAGACAAAGGATGCATCCGACACCTCCGAATTATTACTCGCCGCGCGAAAATTGGAATCATCGGTTGTCTTCGATTCCGCGAAATCCTACAATATTTATCTTTGTCCGTCCCAATCATCGTTTCGAATGCTTGCACCGGTTTCTCCGGGAGCGAACGCGACCATATATGAGTCAATGAATGCCGTGTTTCTTCGGCCATTACCCTATCCGATAGAGCAGGGGACTAAATTACCTCGAAGGATGAGCACGATGGCCGGATTGATTGCGACTACGATCACGAGGAACGGCCTGCATGATGATTCACTTGCTTCGAATGCTGCAAGCTGGAAAAGCATCGGCTATTCCGAATACATAGGCGCTGATTCCCTTCAGAATATTCGCTCAATATGCCAATCCGATACAACGATAAACGAACCGCCCGCACTTCTCGAATCGATAAAGGATCAGCTCGCCGTTACCTACCTGATGCAAGTGGAGCGGATTGGTTTCGATTCCATTATTTCGGGGCAAATACCTCGCGATAGCATTCTCAAAATCATTTGCGAGTCTTCCGGTGTGCCCGAACCTTAACAACGCCTCAACATGGTCTAAACCTCGCGTGGTGCTTCTTTCATCCTTCGATCCCACAATCGCCGGAGAAAAGGCACATGTTCGATTGCGAGTGTAGTTAAGCATAGAATTCCAAGGACCGTGCTTGCTGCACCCGAATAGTACCACGAGAGGACAAAGAAAATAGTGGTTACCATCAGAAAGGCCCAGTCGATTGCTCTTTTTAGTTTCATTGCTTTAAACCACAAAAAGGCACAGCGTTCCGTTCCAAGAAGCTTTCCTCGTCCTGTTGGTGTTGAGCACCTGTCGCAAGGTATTCTGAGGTAGCACTTCTTCCCATGGGCTTTTTCGATAAATTCAAGCTTACGAAGCTCCGCGAGGGGCTGCAAAAGTCGCACGATGAATTCGTGCGAAAGATCAACCGCGTCTTTTATCAATCGCGGAAGATCGATGATGGACTGATGGCGGAGATCGAGGAGACACTCCTGCTTTCGGATGTGGGCGTGGCCACGACCGAGCGCATAATGGCGCACTTGGAACATGAGATGCAGTTCAAGAAATGGTCGGAAGCCTCGCAACTCAGGGATGAATTGCGCGACCAGATCGGCCAGGCGCTTTCCGGCAAGTGGCAAGTCGCGAGTGGTATCCAAAAAATGGAAGCAGAGAAGTCCCCGCTTGTCACGTTTGACTCTCCACTTCCGGCAAAACCCTATGTCATCCTCATCATCGGCGTGAATGGCGTAGGCAAAACGACGACGATCGGCAAGCTGGCCTATAACTACCGCAATGCCGGCAAGCGGGTTATTATCGGCGCGGCGGATACGTTTCGCGCGGCCGCGAACCAGCAGTTGGAAATTTGGGCAGAGCGCGCGGGAGTCGAGATCGTGCAGCAGCATCACGGCGCGGATCCTTCGGCTGTTGCCTACGATACGGTGCAATCCGCCATCGGGAAGGAAGCCGACATCGTGCTCATCGACACCGCCGGCCGCTTGCATACGAAGCAAAACCTTATGGCGGAGCTTGAAAAAATGACGCGCGTCATGCGGAAGCTGAAAACGGATGTGCCGAATGAAATTCTCCTCGTGCTCGATGCCACCACGGGACAAAATGCGTTGCAACAAGCGCGAGAATTCACGAAAGTTGCGCCGATCACGGGCCTCGTCCTTACGAAATTAGACGGCACGGCGAAAGGCGGAATTGTTATCGCGCTCACGAACGAGCTTCGGGTGCCCGTGCGTTACATCGGAGTCGGCGAAAAGATCGAAGATCTTCAGCCGTTCGACCCCGCCGAATTCGCTGCGGCCATGTTTGGCGATGAAATATTTCAGGAAGCCGTCTAATCCATGTCCATCATCCGTCGTTTACCCGAATCCATCGCGCAGAAGATCGCGGCCGGTGAGGTCGTGACCCGGCCGGAATCCGTTGTGAAGGAGCTGCTGGAAAACGCGCTCGATGCCGAAGCGCAGCGCATCACGATTATCCTGAAGGACGCAGGCCGCACGTTGATCCAGGTCGTCGATGATGGCATGGGCATGTCGCGCGAAGACGCGCGGACCTCGATCGAGCGCCATGCGACTTCCAAGCTTGCCACGATCGATGACTTGGAACGCCTCACGACCTACGGCTTCCGCGGCGAAGCGCTTGCGGCTATTGCCTCCGTCTCGCAATTCGAAATGCGTACCCGCATTGCGCGGCAGGAGTTGGGTACGCTCGTAGAAGTCGAGGGAAGTATTCTTCGAAAGTGCGAATCCATCGCGTGCGATGAAGGTACTTCGATCTCGGTCCGAAATCTCTTTTTCAATATTCCGGCTCGCCGGAAGTTTATGAAATCCGAAGCGACGGAGTTCAAGCATGTCGTCGATTCCGTGACAAAAGCGGCGCTCGCGCATAGCGATGTTCATTTTATTTTCGTTGCCGATGGAGATATGATCTTCGATCTTCCCGCAGAGATTCCGCTGCCGGAACGGATCGAGCAAATTTTTGGCGGCAGGTTGCGCGGCGCTTTGCTTCCTATCGAGAGCGTCTCGCCCGCGCTGCATGTAACAGGATTTGTGAGCGCGCCGAGTTTCGTAAAGCGCGTTCGCACCGAGCAGTTCTTTTTCGTGAACCATCGCCCGATCGTTTCACGGACCCTCTCTTATGCGGTCGCGAGCGCCTACGAGCATTTGGTAGAGAAGGGCGCGTTCCCATCTGCGTTTCTTTACCTTACGATCGATCCATCGCATATCGATGTGAACGTGCATCCGCAAAAGCTCGAAATAAAATTCGAGGACGAGCGCGGCGTAATGGACGAAGTGCGCCGAGCCATGCAGGAAACGCTCGCTCGCGCCACGCAAGCCTTCGCCACCGAAGGCGCACTCGCGCCGGAGATGTCGATGCCCAGTGCCATCAATGCCGGCGTCGATCCGGCACGGATGCGGTTCCCGGATTATGCGACAGCGCCGAAAAAAAATGAGGAATTAGGAATTAGGAATGTAGAATCGAACATCACGAATGGCAATGGCTATGCAAAGCCGAGCAACATTCCTAACGCTCCACCTCCGAACGAGGGATTGGGAACTCTCGAACGGCTCTTCGGCGCCAAACCGGGCGATCTTTTTCGCGGTAACCAAATTGAAACGCTGGCCGGCGGGCCGCCCGTCGCGGTTTCGCGGCCAGCGATCGAGCGCACTGGGCTTGCGGCGGAAGTCCTGAAAGATCGGCCTGTTCTTTGGCAGCTTCATAATAAATATATTTTTTCGCAGATCAAATCCGGGCTGATGATCGTCGATCAGCACGTCGCGCACGAACGCATTCTCTATGAGCGCGCTCTGCGCTCGATGGCGGACAATCATCCGGCTTCACAGCAACTCCTTTTTCCGCAGCACCTCGATTTATTACCGCGCGAAATGGCGCTGGTGCGAGAACTCCTGCCGGACTTGGAGATGATCGGATTTCAACTCCGCTTTTTCGGAGGCATGAGCATCATCATCGACGGTATTCCCGCCGATGTCCATGCCGGGCGCGAGGAATCCATTTTACGCGAAGTGTTGGAAGGCTATGACGAATCCGGCGAAACGCGCACCACGCCCAGCCGCGACGCACTCGCTGCGACCTTCTCCTGTAAGGCCGCGATCAAGGCCGGCGATAAACTTTCGCAGGAAGAGATGATGGTGCTCATCGAGCAACTGTTCGAAACGCAGATGCCTTACGTCTGTCCGCACGGGCGGCCCATCGTTATCAAGCTCGCGATTGATGAACTCGACCGCCGCTTCGGACGTTCGCCGGTCGAAAGCCTCGCGAAAGCGGAAGTTGCGTAAGCCCTCGTGTTAGTTCTTTGAAAGGAGGATCGTCTGCGAGCCTCCGACCTTAGTAGCTTTGCCTAAAAGAACAACCGTAGAAGCATGCACGATGTTTAGAGTAGTACCATCGGATGGGGAGACATAAGTATCAACGAAGCCAGTCGCATTGGCCAAGGGTTGCTCCGAGAGGTCGATCACATGAACTGAGTGCTTCGACGATATCTGCTGATTTCCAATCAGGATAGAGGAATCTTGCGATTCCAATGCGGTGTCGATAAATAGAGCGCTTCCAGAGCCTATCGCCACTTGGGTATTAGCTGCTTGCCACTTCACTCCCTGCGTCGCGCTTAATTCGGCTTGCAATACCCATCCCGAGTTTAGTTTCTTGCCGTTATTGTAGGCAAGTACTGCCGGATTGGTATTTACGGACTCCAGGCCGTAATTGTAATGCCAGAAATTTCCCGATTCCTGAGCGATGTACGTCGTGTCCGGGGAATTTCCATTGCTATGGGTATTAGCAAGCTCCGTGACGTTGCTCCTGCCTTGATAGGTCGTGTCCACGATAATTACTTTCGAGTGGATCGTATCGACGGAAGAGGGAATCACGACGTCGGATGTATCGAGTTGATACTGAAGATAAATGAAGCCCATTCCGGAAGTGTAATTCACTTGCGGGTACGTTGTTGGCGCGACGTTGCTGCTGCAGCCGGCGGCTAACGCGAGGAGGAGCATTCCAGAAAAATAGAGAATCGATCGTTTCATTGGCTTTGTCAAATTGCAGGAAAAAGGTTGATTACATTCATAAAACCCCATCGAGGGGTAAAAGTTACAGGTTAACCGCGATTTTTTAAGATTCGATTAATTTTTGGAATTATTTCTCAATCATAAAAAGCTCTCGTTCGATGGAAGTCCGAATCCAGTTTACCAAGTCCCATGAAACAGGTTTCATGATGAGTCGTAATCGAGATTCACCCATCTTTTAAGAATTCAAATTAAAATTATGAAAAGGTCCTGGGCTATTCTTCTTTTAAGTGTCAGCATGGCATTCCTTGCGGGTTGCGCGAAACTTGCCGCGATCCTTCCAAACACTTATGCTGGCAATGGCGCGATTGCGACCGATGTGCGCCAGCCGGGTACATTCCAATCCGTGGAACTTGACGGCGCTTATGACGTCGTGCTGACGCAGGGCGCGGCGTCCGAAGTCCGCATTGAGACGGATCAGAACCTACTCCCGCATATTCAAACGATGGTATCGAATGGTACGCTGACGGTGGAATCGGACGGCAATATCGAGCCTTCCAAAAGCATCCTGGTTTATATTTCAAGCCCGAATTATCGCTCCGTCGAATCGAACGGCTCCTCCGATATTCGTGGCGCGACGCCCATCGCCTCCGACGAGCTTAAGCTTGCGCTCGACGGCTCCGGAAGTTACACACTCGGTCTGAATGTAAAGCGCCTGAAATCGGAGATCGAAGGATCTGGAACGATCTCGCTTACCGGTATGGCTGGTAACCATTCCTCGGAAATCAACGGCTCCGGCGATCTGCGTACGGACAGCCTCGCCGTAGATTCAGCCACGATCGCAATCTCCGGTTCCGGCGATGCAAGGGTGAACGTCCGTTCCCGCCTCGACGCATCGATAAACGGGGCGGCCCGTGTGCGGTATCGCGGCCCGGTAACGGACGTTCACACCGAGATCAGCGGTAGTGGCAGCGTGGACCGTGCCAGCTCATCGCCGACGATGAATTAGAATTTCACTTTCGCGAGGTTCGCTTTAACGTCATCCGCGCTTTTCTTTAGTGCGGCTGCCTCGTCCGGCAGGAGCTTGATCTCGATGATTTGCTCCATGCCGTTCTTGCCGACCTTTACCGGCACGCCGACCACCGTATCTTTCAGCCCGTATTCGCCTTCGAGCCACACGGAGCATTGAAGAATGCGCCGCTTGTTTTTCACGATGGATTCTACCATCTGTACCGCACCGGCGCTTGGCGCATAATAGGCGCTGCCGGTCTTGAGAAAATTCACGATTTCGATCCCGCCATCGCGCGTCCGCTGCACTATTTGCGCGAGACGATCGGCGGGAATAAGTTCCGGCAGTGGAATTCCGGCGACGGTGGAGAAGCGGGGGAGTGGCACCATCGAATCGCCGTGGCCGCCGAGCACGAAAGCCGTCACATCTTCGACGGAGACGTTCAGCTCCAGCGCTACGAACGAACGAAACCGCGCCGAATCCAGCACGCCCGCCATGCCGAGTACGCGATTGCGTTTGAGGTTCGCGCGTTTCATCGTTACGTATGTCATCACATCGAGCGGATTCGAGACTACGATAAAGATCGCGTTCGGACTTTTCTTTATCGCTTGCTCGGCGCAGCCACCGACGATGTCCGCGTTCTTCGCGAGCAAATCATCGCGCGACATACCCGGCTTGCGGGCCAGGCCGGCGGTTATGATAACGATGTTCGAATTAGCGGTTTCGTCATAACCGCTTGTGCCGGTTATGCGGGTATCAGTGCCTTCGACCGGCGCGGATTCCCACATATCAAGGCCCTTGCCTTGCGGGATGCCATCGACGACATCGACTAATACTACTTCTTCGGCGAGTTCTTTATCCGCGATGCGTTGCGCGGTTGTCGCGCCGACGTTACCGGCGCCAATTACTGTTATTTTCATTGTGTGTGTTTCCTTTTTTTAATGGTGAGGACCAAATTCTTCTTACAAAAATACGACACTTTGGGGCAGTGTGGCGCGAATTCTTTTTCACAACCGATTTCCCGCCGGGGAAAGCTATGCAGTTGGCACGCGGTATGAGCCACTATGGAAGCATATACGGACGATGTATGGGCCGCATCCGAATGTGGCCAATTATTATAGAAACGATAAATTTTCTGCCGTGAAGAAGATGAGCGATTTAAAAACGAGCCATCCTACGATGAGCAACCGTCATCTCGATCATCTTCTTGGAAAGCGTCAGATTTGAGAAAACAGGACAAAGGGATCCGGTCCATCGCTATTATGAGCGAAAACCCCGCCGCGAGGCGGGGTTTTTATTATTGAGCTTAGCGAGTACCCCGATACCTTGTTTTTTCCACGAATCGGCAATGAGGAGCAGGTTCGGTTCTATTTCGAGAGCTTTGGCAATTTTGAAAATATTCGAGATGGAGATATTGCGTTTCCCCTGTTCGACCTGAGTAATGTAAGTCCTATGCAGTCCGGCTGCATCGGCGAACGCTTCTTGCGATAACCCAATACGTTCACGATATGCGCGAATATTTTTGCCTACGAGTTCAGGTGCTGTCATGAGCGGAACGGAAGCTTTTCTTACAATCGTTGAGTTGCCCGAATCGGCGTTACCAGAATATGAGTCACATCCATTTGTTTTGTCAATGCCATGGTAAACCCCATACCTGTAGTTGGCTCGGATTCTTCAAAGCCAGCATTTCCCAGCCTTGATTTTTTTCAGGGCGTTCGTGATAGCGAGGAACTCCGCGGAGCGATTGATTATATTTGTAGTGCGATCGGCGCAAAGCTCACACTCGAATCGGTCGCGGCGCATCTTAATCTCACTCCGCGCTCGCTCGAACGGATGTTCCATCATCATACGGGGATGCCGGTCCACCATTTTATCATCGAATACCGAATGCGAGAGGCAAAACGAATGATCCAGGAGACGAATATCGAAATCAGCGAGATTGCCATTACGCTGGGGTATCCCGATGCGCAATCATTCTCTCGTGCGGTTAAAAAGCGTTATGGGTATCCACCGAAAGAGCTAAAGCGAATTTTGAAGGAGAAACCGAAAGACGCATAATAAATACGATTGTCCCGATTTGTGCAAGTAATTGTCCGTTTTTGTGTAGCATATCCGTAAGCGAATCCCGTAGTTTTGCGTCCGTTAATTCACGCCTTTCACGTGCAATTATCGTGAGATAAAAGCCGGGGAGGATTGTTTCACTTCTAACTCTTAATCGCTATGAGGACAACCTCAATCAACCGTCTCGCTTTCGCCATGCTCATTTGCTGCGGCTTGTTTTTGCTTTATTCAAATGCATGGGCACAGTGCCCGGATTCGACGGGGCCATCTCCAAATCCAGATCTTTGCCCGTGGAATACTACTTCCTGCTATTCGCAAGTCCCGGGCACGGGCTGTATGGATTCCGTTTATTATTGCTATCGTACTTGTTCTGATACCGCGCAAATCTGGGTTTATGCGGTGGTGCCGGATTCAACGAGCAGTTGCGATTCCATCAATCCGGTGAATCTTATTTGGGCTGCAAGAGACCAGGCAATCACTGACGCGGCGGCTAAAGCCCTTATTGAGGTGGAAGGATGTATTAAGGGCGGGGGCACGTTGGTAACGAGTTACATACCCGGCTGCTGGGAAGCTTCTCATACATCGGGTAACCCAACGGGCAGCAGCTACCAATTCAATAGTTGCTGGACAGTACCACCTTGCTATTGCCAGGAGACGTGCCAGATTTGCTATGTGGGACCACCTGAAATTTATAACATCTGGAATTGCGTGAACTCGGGTACCACGGGCTGCGCGTGCCAGGGGCCTCCTTTTCCAAACTCAGGATGGTCTTTAAACTTGTGTTATTCGGTGGAATGCCAGCCTAATCCAGGCGAGATAGAGCAAGGCCACCAGCCCGACGCGATACAGCATGCGCTGGGAGTGGCTATTTCTAATCCACTCGATTCAAGTCTGAAGCTATTTCCGAATCCGGCCACTGAACAATTAACGGTTACGTCATTGCGAGCCGGAATGCAAATCCAGATAGTGGATGTACTTGGTCGTGAAGTAATGAGCGGTGTAATCCCCACGAACGGCCCGCTCGGTTTCGACGTTTCAAAATTGCCAAATGGTACTTACTATGTGAGCGAAGGGCAAACGGAACTAAAATTTGTGAAGAATTAATGGGATCCCGCAAAACAATCATATTCGTTGCGCTTGCGTACCTGGCGTTCGTTCCGGGCGCGCGAGCGCAGCAATATGGCTGGCGAATTACGCACCCTGCCTTCGTGCCCATACCCGGGTCAAACGTTTCCTATCGGTACGGATTTACTTCTGTCGATTGTTACGGTGAAGTTTGCACCGCCGCCGGGAACGTTAACGGCACGGCATTTACCGGAACCCATCTCATGTTCTTTCGAAGCACGAACGGAGGGTTAACATGGGCGGATCAGGACCCCGACCTGCCAAGCGCAAAAGGAAACGACGAAGACGGGATAACGAAGGTGCAACAAATCGACGCGCTCGACGCCGTCGGTGTTGGATTTTTAGGTCCAGTCGGTTCCGTGGGTGACACTGGCTTCGTCCTGCGCACCTTCAATGGTGGCTTGACGTGGAATCGGCAGGACATCCATACGACGGAAGTCGTCAATGATGTTCATTTTTCCGATCCGATGAATGGTATCATCATACTGGGCAAACCAACATCATACGGAGAGGACGCTTGTGATATTGAGACGACGAACGATGGTGGGCAAACATGGACATTGGCTCCTTTTTCACCGTGGCTCGTCGGTGCAAATTGCCATTCGGATGGTGGAAGTAAGTTTCGTGTTGTTTCTTATGCGATGGGGCCTGTCTACAGCACAACGGATGATTGGAATACGGTCGATTCCACGCCGCTTATTATCCCGTGGGCGGATAGCATCCATATACTTGGTAACTTTAACTTCAAGGGTGACGATACCATTATCGGCTATGGAGCCACGGGAAATGGTACACCACAAATATTGTTCATCGATCGGAGCATCGACGGCGGAATGCATTGGGATTCGGTAATTTATTCCGGCGTTGCATATAATGGTTTAGCCATGTCATCTTTAGACCGGGATATAGTTTTTTTGAGTGTCGTTGACGATTTGCCCCATCTCGGCGTAAGCACGGATCATGGGATGACGTGGCAGATCGAATCCATGCCGCTCGATACGTTTGTTGGGCAAAACACGTCCGCAGTGGCAGTGACGGGACGCAATGAGGCGGTTACCATTATTAGTACCTCTCCCTCACAAGGCGTGCTTTTACAAGGAATTCCGGCTTCCAATAATGTCGATCCCAATGTGAGGGAAGAAGGAGCAACTCCGGTTTATCCTAATCCCGCTTCCGAAACGATAACTATTACCTCAGCCGGTTCCACAAAGGTTGAGGTGTTGGATATTCTTGGGCGCGAAGTGTTGCATGAAACAGTTCCATCAAATAGCCCATACACTCTTGACATTTCATCTCTCCCTGACGGTCTCTATTATGTAAGCAACGGTCATTCCCGCGCGAAATTCGTTAAGGAATAGAATCGAATAGCATGGGCGGCCAAGCGCTCGCTTACCTCGAAACGGTCGGCGATCTCCGCGGCCGTCCGGCAGCCATCGAGCGAAGGTACGAGCACAGCGGCGGCGAATTCGTCGGCGCGGCGTTCTTCCTGCGAGTGGAGCGCGCCCAAGGTCGAGAAGTGATGCTCGAATCGCTCGCTCCGCTGAAGCGCGTGGGGCGAAAAGAAGAGATGATAGAACTCATGCCAAAATACTTCCCGTTCCGGAATTCCGGAGTTCGTATTGATGACGATGGAACGAACGGATTCCTTCGTCCAGCCGCCCCATAGGCGAACCGGCTCTTCGGGATGCGCGAGACTTTCGACATACGCGGGGCAGCGCGTGAACTCGATGTACGCGAATCCGGCGTCGCGGCCAATCGGGCCGCTGATTCGAACGAGTATGATCCCGCGAAGCTCCGCGACGGCGTCGATCGTTCGTGGATCGCAGCCTTCACGAACTTCGCGGGCAAGCCGAAGAATATCCTCTCGGCGAATGGGCAGGGTAATACTTGCCGGTGTGAGTATAGGTGCTCCTATCATGAGGGACTAAAATACGGCAAAACGAAAGAGAGAATTTAAAATCCTGAAGCTTTCATTCCGCGGGTGGCGGGGGACGCCACCCACCACGCGGAGAGAATTGATTCAGTATAGCCCTTTAACGGCATCGTTCCTTCGCCGGACTTCCGCGCGAATGACGGCGAGAGACCGGCGTACCCATTCGTAAGTTTCCTTGTCAGGCCGCTCGCCGTTCAGGAAACGAATCATCGCCGATTCGCTGGAAAGCACATCGTCGATGTTGTTTATGCTTCCGCCTTTTGCCGGATCCTTTCGAACGACCACATCCTCGAACGGGATACCGATGACCTCCGCGATTTTTCTAAGGGTATGGTCCGTCACCCCGGACTCATCATTTTCAATGCGGCTTAAATGCGCCTGAGTAATATGCGCTTCTCTCGCAATGTGCCCCTGCTTCATTCCACGTTCTTCACGAGCGCGTCGCAACCGTTGTCCTTGAGTTTCCAGCATCGAATATTTTTTGTCTTTTCTTGTATAAAAAATGTCTTTGTGTTGTAAATATACAATTTTTTAGTCAAAGAAGTTCACTATAATGTCATTCTCGTGATTTTTAGGGTGATAGAAAAAGATTAAAAAAAGAGACCCACGGCATAGGGCAGCCGTGGGTCTCCGGAGAGAAAAGTGCGGATGGTTAAGTCCGCTGCGGATTACTCCGCTGGATGATTGCTCATCCTGGTTGCGATCGGATCTGTGAGAATCCGGGCGGATGGTTGCTGCATCCGCACTTATCGTTAGTACACTTTGGCGCGCGTGGGTGTTGCTGGTCCTCGCACGCCGAGGTGAGAGTGGTCTGGTTGCTTTCTCAGCGAGGACGGTTGCTGCGTCCGCGCTTACGTTAGTACACTTTGGCGTGCTTCGGTGTTGCTGGTCCTCGCACGCCGAGGTGAGAGTTGGGTTTGGTTGCTTTCCCGCAGGGTTGAATGGTTGCTCATCCAGGTTGCTGCTTCCCCCGCGGGGTCTTGGTTGCTTTTGTGCTTTTGAGGGCAATTTTTATACGATTCGATTAATTATGATTAGAATGGGTAAATGAGTTAGAGTAATATGGCCGACCGGGCTGCTTTGTCGAAGCCCCAGCGGGTCATGTCCGATACATCGATCTTCGGCTCGCCGGTCACATAGAAACGGTAGCCGCCAAAATTTATTCTATCGGAAAGCATGAGCACCCCACGCACTCGCGCCGAGCTGGTAATGTCCGAGAAGGCGAAGTCGCTTAAATCGCCGACCGCCGAGACGCCGAGACTTACCTCGTTTCCCGTGAAATTCTTGCCATCGTACAGAGTGACCTTCGGTGACGTACTGAGTGGCCACACGACCGGCATTTCGCTCAAATCCCGGCCGAGGGGCAAATTCGAGATAAATCCCACGCCAGGCCGGCGCGTTTCGCCCTGAGAAGGATGGCGGTATCGATAAATGATCTGGTTCATTCGCTCGAAGCAATACGCCAGGTAGGTGTGACTGCCCCAGTCATCGAAGGCATCGCGCGAATCGAAGAGATGCACTAAGTTCGGTTCAGCTGCGGCGCTGCCCGCTACGATCACCGGTTCCTTCACGTTCGCCAAAAAATATTTGAATTCCGCGTGGGTCAGCACGTTACCGTCGAACATGAAATGAGGCCCTCCGTCTTCCGCCGGCGGCGGACGGTACGATTTGAGTTCGATCTCTTCCAAGGTTGGCGGTCTGTATAATAGCGGATTCATCTCGTTCTTTTCTGCTCGGATCATCGTCTTTTAAGTCATTTTCGTTACATTAGCGCGGCTGAGCCGTTTTTGCCCGTCACGCTTCTCTGGGTTTTCTTACGGAATCCTTAGATTCATAATTCCGCTTGATTTATCCCGTCAAAAAACTGATGTACAAAAATAGCAGGCACCCGCCTTAAAGCAATCCGTATTATTTTTGGATTTATCACTCAACTACACAATCACTTAGAAACACAGTGAGGCCGCCCGCTTGCCCGCGCGGACGGCCTCCAAATTTAGCGGTTTCTCACCGCTAATTACTTACAGCTCAACCATTTACAAAAAAACGCACACTTCCTCTACTGCCACAAAGTGGCCCGAAGTGGGCCATTGTGTGGAGAAGTACTTCACATCTGTTCGCAAAACCTCGCGCCGCAAGGGATTTGCGGCGGAGATTTTATTTCAATTTTCCCCCGAGATTGCGACTCGGGACTAAAAACCTTAGCTAATAGTGGTACCTGTCGGACAATCTGGCTGAGCACTGCACCCAACCGCTGTACCACCCGACATTTGCCACATCAACGTTACGCTACCTCCGTAAGGAGAGGGTATAACCGCATTCGCGCCGGCAGGTGCGTACGCTCCATAAAGCCAAAGACCAATAACGTTATTACCGTTTAGCTGAGACGGTACAGATTGCCCCGGAGCGAGGGTCACAGGGACTTGGGCGCCCGATTGCATGTTGAGCGTGACCGTCATCTGATGGGCGGTCTGGTTCGTGCTCGTAAACGTAAGCGACGTGGCGTAAATCGAAATGGCCGCGATCACGAGGGCGGCGGCGATTGTGGAAAACTTCTTTGAAAGTGTTGACATTGTTGTGGGTCCTAAGAGCGATTAATGATGTTGAAAACTTCGGGAAGCTAATCGGGAGCTGTTTAATACCTAATGTGCATCCTGCAATGACGGCGAATTTTGAGCATGGCTCTATTCACCGAGTATGCCGATGTCGAGATATAGCTGTAGTCAAAAAATGTGTACTAACCAACGATCCGCTGCGATAGCGCGGATGAGTAAGACTTAACCAAAGGATTTTTGGTATAACACGTAATTTTAGCTGTTTGCAACCAAGAAAACGCTAAAAAACGCTTTTTCAAATGTAATAGAAATGGCGCCTTAAAGTGCAACCTTTACTAACAGGCGTATTTCTCCCGCTATTCAATCATCGCTTTGCGATGATGGATCGACGGTTTATGGCTAAGGAAGAAGCAAATCCAGCCAATAAAACATTAGCGCCCCGCGGAAAGCAACCTGAATCTCACGGAGGCTATTTAAATCGTTCAATTGTAATCGAATTTTTCGAATTCGATTTTGTGCTAATGGTAAGGCAGGGCATGCCCACCTTTCCGTTAATTTATTCGGAAAAATCGATAAAGATAAAGGGTCCCTTGCTCAACAATGGAATTGTCTCATCGAAACGCGGATCAATTGTCGTTAATAAGATACTTTATTGTGGTGTCACAATGGAATGTGACGAAGCATTCCCTTGATTTAACAAGACATTGCTTCCCTCGATACCTTGGGACCGGATTTTTCTCCTTTCGGTCGAAAAATCCTCCTCGCAATAACGTCCTTATCGCCTTAATCAGAGTTTCCTTAAGAACCGCTCCTCAAAAAGGCAGATTCTCCTTAGTTGATTCGAACCTTTCGGTTCGTTTTGACGATAAACCTTCACTCCACACACGATGAAATACTTTCCCGAGTTAGTTCGAATTCTCGAGTTATTTCACGAGCCTCGAATCGAGACGGTCGATCGGGAATTTCGCGCGCGAAAAAAGAGCCGGGAATTCCAGCTTTACGATGGAATCGGCAAGGGACTTTTCCCGAACGATACCGCGGCCGCCGGAACGCTCTATGAGCACGCGCGTCCCGACGCGCCCAAGTATAGCTCGCTCAAAAACCGTCTCAAGGTGCGGATGCTCAATTCGCTGTTTCACCTCAATCTCAAGCGGGCCGGCTTCTCCGATGCCGCCCAGGCGTTTTACATCGCTCACCGCCGGCAGTTCATGGTCAATATGCTTACGGCACTGGGAGCCAGCCAAGCTGCGAGACGAATGGCCGAAACCACCCTCGAGATAGCGACGCAATTCGAATTAACAGGTATTGCGCTCGAAATGGCTCGCATCCTCCGGCGATATGCCAGTGACATGGGCCAGATAAAGAAATTCGAGAAATATAACAAGTTACTCAGGGAACTCGAAGTGAAATACATGGATGAACTTCGTTCTGTAGAATACTTCGAGCGGATCAGCGCAATTTTCAGAAGAAAGGCTGGGGGGCGATCGAGGTATACAGAGGAATTCGAGGGCTATAAATCCGAACTTGAAAACATGCTAAAAGACACAAGCAGCTATAACTTCCGGCTAAACTACCATCGAGTCCATGCGCTGGCAAGCGATGCCGCCGGACAGCATACTGAAGTAATCGAGGGTTCCCAGGCGGCCCTGCAATTTCTCGATTCGGTCCCGCGCTTGTTGATGAAAGAGAGAAAAGCTGATTTTTGGCTCTATCAATTTAGAAGTTCCCTGGACGCTCAGGATTTTGATGGCGCACGCCATGCTGCGGACGAGTGCGTTGCTTATTATAATATAGGTTCTAATAATTGGTTTATTTATGCTTTATCAAAATTCCTGCTTCTAATGAACACGCTTCAAATCAAAGAGGCGAATGATTTTTTTACCGAAGTTACAACGCACGAGCGGTTCGCTGTGCAAGCGGAAATTACGAAGGAGCACTGGGAGATTTTCCGGTTTTACCTGCTGCTTGCACTTAAAACGTTGCCGGATTACGATTCTGCGTTGCATCCGCAAAAATTCAATTTTGCTTTATTCGAGTGGAAGTTGATCGAGGCCCGGAAGGACAAGGAGGGAATGAATGTACTTGTTCGGTTCGCGCATATCCTCCATTTGGTCGAGACTGGCAAATATGACGAGTGCGATAACGCGGTGAAAGCCTTAGATGACTACCGCCGCCGTCATGTTCAGGCCAGCATGACGCCGCGGAGTTCTCTTTTCATGCAGCTCCTCCGTATGATGGTAAGATATTCCTACAGCCACAAAGCCTGTCTTGCACATAGCAGGAAAACCTATGAGCGGCTAAAGACAGAGAAATTCGAGATCGTCAGTTCCGAACAGGAAACCCAGCTTCTGCCGTATCCCTGGTTGTGGGACTGGCTCATCGAGCGGATGAAAGCGAATGAAGAAAAAGTAGCGGCGAAGTATCGATAGTCAAAGGTGAATATTTGAAATCAATCGTATGCTTCGAGAGTTTACGAGCCGAGCAAGTCATTCCGCGAAAGCGGGAGTCCGGTTTCCGTATGGCGAATGTACGGTGCCTGGATTCCCGCTTTCGCAGATAAGGATAGCGTCGGTAGCCATTTTTTTCAATCGTCACATCAACCCCTCCCCATGATTGCGGATCAGAAAGCGGAAAAATACCTGATATCGAGCGAGATAGGGGGCACCACGTCCGTCCGGGTTCGTTATGGCTTTGGCGCGGCGGGTGAGGAGGTGCAAAAGATGCTGGAACTCGCCGGCCTCGATCGCATCCGTGTGAAGATTGAAGACGAAACGCGCGTAGTGGAGTTTTTTCCCGGCCGGCCCTATCGGCTGGTGGAGATCAAGGCAAAGCTTAAATCACTTTCGTTTGGTAACGGATGAAGTTCACGCCTCTTATCGCTGGAGCGGTGGCCGCCATGCTCCTTTTCGGGTGCTCGAATTCGTCTGCCCCGCCGAACACCTATCCACTACTTTTGACTACCGTCTCGGATAGCATTGTCTCCAATACGGCATACTTTAATTTTCGAGTCACGAAGAATGGCGTGCCCTTCGCCGGCGCTCAGTTACGCCGCACGAACTTTCCTTCCAACCAGACGTACGATCTGGGCATAAAATCGGATTCCGGAGGAAACTTTCCACGCGTCACGGTCGTGCTCGTCGATACTGTGACGGGTGTTGCTTTTCAAGCGGTACGTGATACGCTGAGCAGCAATATTATTCGCTGGAGCCCATAGCACCCCTATCCCGCGTGGTGCGTTCCCACCGCGGCGCGTACTGCTTCGCGGACCATCTCCGGGTTCGTGCTCCCAATAGATTTTTTTTCCCGCACGCTGCGCCATGGATCGAGATACTCGAAAATATCCGCCTCGAATAACTCGGAAAAGGCGCGATAATCCTGGAGCGGCATAGCATCTAAATTCATTGTTCGTGCTTCCGCGCTGGCGACGATCTGGCCGGCGATATGATGCGCCTCGCGAAACGGCAAACCTTTTCGCGCGAGATAATCGGCGAGTTCGGTCGCCATTAAATCGCCGCCGCGCACGGCCGCTTCCATGCGTTCCCGGTTGAAGGTGGTTTCGCGAAGGACCACGGCCATCATTTCGAGGGAATCGCCCGTGGTTTCGAGCGCTTCGAACATCGGCGGCTTATCCTCCTGCATGTCTCGGTTGTAGGCGAGCGGCAGGCCCTTCATCATGGTGAGCAGCGCAATGAGCGCACCATAGACGCGCCCGACTTTGCCGCGAATCAGTTCCGCCATGTCGGGATTCCGCTTTTGCGGCATGATGCTCGATCCGGTCGTGACTTTGTCCGACATCGTGACAAATCCAAATTCCCGTGTGGACCAGAGGATAAGCTCCTCCGCCATGCGCGAGAGATGCATCATGATGATCGAGCAGGCGCTCGTAAGTTCGATGAGATAATCGCGGTCGCTCACGGCATCGATACTGTTTCGTCCGACGCGGCCAAAGCCGAGTTCGCGGGCGGTCATTTCGCGGTCGATGGGATAGGACGTTCCCGCGAAGGCCGCGGCGCCAAGCGGGGAGCGATCGACCCGGCGCAGCAGATCGTCCAATCGTTCGCCATCGCGGGCGAGCATTTCGACATACGCGAGCAAATGATGGCTGAGGAGCACCGGTTGCGCCCGCTGAAGGTGCGTATAGCCGGGCATGATGGCATCGGAATATTCCTCGGCCTTTTCCAGAAGCGCGCCGATTACTTCGGAAATGTTTTCGGCGAGTTCTGGTACGGCGCTCTTCAAATAGAGCCGTTCATCCGTCCCAATCTGATCGTTGCGGCTACGGCCCGTGTGCAGCTTGCCGCCCGCGGCTCCGATTTTTTCCGTCAGCCGCTGTTCGATTGCAAGGTGAACATCCTCCATCGAATCGTCGAATTGAAATTCATCGCGCTCGACCTCGCTAGCGATAACTTCCAGTCCGGCGACGATTGCGGCGGCTTCTTCCTTCGAAATAATAGATTGGGATCCGAGCATTCGCGCGTGCGCGATCGATCCGCGAATATCCTCGCGCCATAGCTTCGAATCGTATTCGATTCCGGAAGAGAACCGGTGGGCGACCTCGGAAATAGCCTCCGTAAATCGTCCGCCCCAAAGCGGGGAGGGGGTAGAGGGTAGCGTGTTGGAATTAGTATTCGTCATAGACTACTCTTTACCCTTTGGCCTCTACTCTCTACCTTTTCCCCAGTGCGCGCGAGCGTTCGCAGCGGGAGCGAGAAGATTTTCGAAAATCCTTCCCCTGCGGAATGATCGAACGTGTCTTCAGCGGTATAAGATGCGAGTGCTTTGTCATAGAGCGAATAGGGAGACGTGCGCGAAAGAATCGTCAAATTACCCTTGTAAAGCTTGACGACGACCGTGCCGCTCACCCGCTGTTGCGTTTCATCGATAAAAGCATCGAGCGCCTTTCGCAGCGGCGAGAACCAGAGGCCATTATAGACAAGCTCCGCATAATCCTGCGCAATTTTTGCTTTGGCGTGCGCGGTCCATTTATCGAGCGTGATGCGTTCGAGCTCGCGGTGCGCAAAATGGAGAAGTGTCGCGCCCGGAGCTTCATAAATTTCACGCGATTTAATTCCGACGAGCCGGTTTTCGATCATATCCAACCGGCCAATACCGTGCGCGCCCGCAAGACGGTTGAGCATCATGATAAGATCGACCGCGCCAATTTTTTCGTCATTCAGTGCGATGGGAACTCCGTTTGCGAACGTAATCGCAATTTCTTCCGGCTCGTTCGGCGCGGCGGCAGGGGAGACGGTGCGCTGGTATGCATCTTCCGGCGGCGCGACGGTTGGATCTTCAAGGACGCCACATTCGATGCTCGTACCCCAAAGATTTTCATCGATCGAATAGGGATTGATTTTGGTAGCCGAAACGGGAATGCCGCGCTCGGCGCAATAGGCGATTTCATCCTCGCGCGATTTGAACGGCCAGTGGCGCACGGGCGCGATCACCCGTAAATCCGGCGCTAAGGCCCATACGCCGGCATCGAAGCGGACCTGGTCGTTCCCTTTGCCCGTGCAGCCATGCGCGACGACGGTGCATTCTTCCTTGCGCGCGATCTCGACGAGCGTTTTCGCGAGCAGCGGTCGCCCGAGCGCGGTCGCGAGCGGATATTCGCCTTCATACAAGGCGCCGGCTTTCAAGGCGTGAAAGCAAAAGTCCTCCGCGAATTGTTTTTTCAGATCGACATGATGCGCCGCTTTCGCGCCAAGCTGATAGGCTTTTTCCGTAATGCCGCGAAGCTCTTTTTCCTGCCCGAGATCGCCGGAGACGGTTACGATCTCCGCGCCGAATTCTTCCTGAAGCCAGGAGGCGATGACAGAGGTATCGAGTCCGCCCGAAAATGCGAGGGCAATGCGGGCGCCTTCTAAGCCCGCGAGGCCATTGATGTTGTTCATTGGTATTCCGATATAAAATTTATTCCGATGTGATAAATGCCCGAAGTTCGTGCATCAGCCGTTTGGTGTCCTTCATGGCGCGCGGTGCAATGAAGATGGTATTGTCGCCAGCGATCGTCCCGAGGATAAAGCGCGACTCCATCGAGTCGATCATTTCCGCAACGCCATGGGCGCGGCCGGCGAGTGTTTTAATAACGATCATCGACTCGTTGTTGTGGATACCGCGTACCTCGTAGCTCAAAAGTGCCCGCACCCGATGGTCCTCGCTCTCTTCATAAAACGTATAGCGCGGACCTTCAGCCGTCGCAACGCGGCCAACGCCCATTTCGGCGAGATCGCGCGAGAGCGTCGCCTGATTCACATCGAAGCCGGCTTTTTTGAGCGAGCGCTGCAAATCGTCCTGCGAACTCAAATGCTCTTTCGTGACGAGTTCACGAATGGTAAATTGCCGCTTGTTCTTGCTCGTGCCCGAAGCCTTGCCGGTATTCTTGGTCTTGCCCATGGTGCGATAATGTAGTTAGTAGGTTTCCTTCGTTCGAGGCATCGTTTGCGATGCTGGAAGGTAAATTGGTCGTAGTTTCGCCGAGGAGAGTGGTAAGAATTGCCTTCTGCACATGCAGGCGATTTTCGGCCTGATCGAAAACAACGGAATGAATGGAATCCATTGCATCGCTTGTGATTTCCTCGCCGCGGTGCGCCGGGAGGCAATGCATCACCAGCGCATTCGGATGCGCGAGCTGCAACAACTGCTTATTCACCTGGAAGGATTGAAATGCTTTTTTGCGCGCCGCTTGCTCGGCCTCTTGTCCCATGCTGGTCCAAACATCGGTATAAATCACATCGGCGCTATCGGCAGCCACGCGCGGATCGTCCAAAATTTCTATGGTGCTGATGCCACTTGCGATGGCATACTCCAAAATCTTCGGATCGGGATGATAACCTGCCGGCGCCGCAATCGCAAGATGCATCGGATAGATCGCCGCCATTTCGAGCCACGAATGCGCTACGTTATTACCATCGCCGATGAAGGCGACTTTCATGCCAGGCGTCAATTTGCCATGTTGCCGAATGGTGTACATATCGGCCAGTATCTGGCATGGGTGCGAACGATCCGTGAGCGCATTAATCACCGGCACGCTCGCATGTTCGGCTAAACCAAGAAGAACATTATGATCGAAGAGCCGCGCGACAATGCAATCGGAATAGGATGCGAGAACTTTTGCGACATCCGCGACCGATTCGCGATCGCCAAGTCCTACGCCTTCATTCGAAAGATATAAGGACGTTCCGCCAAGTTGTGAAATGCCCACTTCGAAGGAGACTCGTGTTCGAAGCGAGGGCTTCTGAAAGATCAGCGTGACGTGCTTTCCCGCGAGCGGCTTAGCATCGGTGTGCTTTAGCACGTCGGTCAGATGCATCAGGTCTTCCACGTCCTGCTTGGTCATGACGGTGAGATCGAGCAAATCGTGCTTACCCACAATGGTGGCGGCCGCTTCGTGCCCGGCATGTCCCGTTTGCACCAACGGATTTCCAAAAACTTTTTCCTCGCGAATGATCTGCGTGCCCACGCCCTCATGCGTGAAGATTTCAAGCAAGAGCGAATGCTTTGCCGCGCCGTTGATTAAGTGGACTTTGTTCACGCCGTTTGCAAGCGCATCGAATGCCGCGTTCACCTTGGGAATCATCCCCCCCGCAATCACCCCTTGACGAATGAGTTGCTGCGCGCGTGCATTCGTGAGAGTCGGCACAAGTTCGCCATCCAGCAGCACGCCTTCGGTATCGGTAAGGAAAAAGAGTTTCTCCGCGCCGAGTTTTTGCGCAATGGCGCTTGCGGCAATGTCCGCATTGATATTATAGATCGCGCCGTCCACGGAAACGCCGACGGGAGCGATCACGGGCATTACACCGGAAGCAATAATCTTATTCAACCACTCCACATTTACCTGTTCGACCTCGCCAACCAGGCCAAGATCGTATCCCTTCGGCGAGTATTTTTTCGCGGTGATAAGATTGTTATCGATACCGGAAAGGCCGACGGCATTGCCGCCCGCGCGATTGATGAGCGCAACGACCTCCGTGTTCACACTGCCGGCGAGTGTCATCACGACGGTTTCGAGCGTTGCCGCATCCGTGTAGCGCTGGCCGCCGACAAAGCGACTTTCCATTCCAAGCCGCTTCGCAATATCCGTCACGGCATTGCCGCCGCCGTGAACGATGACGACGTTGATGCCGATTTTTTTCAGCAGCGTCACGTCTTTCGCGAACGAGTCCTTTAGCGCCTCGTCCGTCATGGCCGCACCGCCGTATTTAATAACGAAGGTCGTGCCCTCGTATCGCTGAATATAAGGCAGCGCGCTGGTCAGGATTTCTTCTTTGGTTTGTGTCATATTCTCTTTTCTTGTAGCCGTGACCTTCAGGTCACGGCGAATTTCTTTTGCTTCGCCACCGTGACCTGAAGGTCACGGCTACAAAATCATGATCGGTAGCTTGCGTTAATGTGTACGTAGTCTTTCGAAAGATCGCAGGTCCAAAAATTGGCGTTTTCCGAGCCTTGATTCAAGTCGACGGTAATCGTAATATTCTCCTGCGAAAAAATGTCTTTTGCTTTTATTTCGTCAATTACAATTTCGTAATTCGGCTTGAGTATCGGAAGCTCGCCGAAATAAAGCGAGACGTTTGCCGGATCGAAATCAATGCCCGAATATCCAACTGCCGCGAGAATGCGGCCCCAGTTTGCGTCTGCGCCATGGATTGCCGTCTTCACGAGATTGCTATTCGCTACCGAACGCGCCGCTTGCAATGCTTCGGCCTCCGTTCGCGCGCCCTTCACGATAATTTCCACAAGCTTCGTTGCACCTTCGCCATCGCGCGCGATCATCTTTGCAAGGCGTACGAGCACAAATTCGAGCGCCTCTTTAAAAAGCTCGAATGCTTTCGTTCCTTCCGTTAATTCGAGCGTGCCGGACTGCCCGTTCGCTAAAAGAATGGCCATGTCATTCGTACTCGTGTCGCCATCGACCGAAATCCGATTGAATGAACGCCCAATAAGCTTCCCAAACGTTTTTTGCAACAGCGGCTGTGCAATATTCGCATCCGTCGTTAGGAATGCGAGCATCGTTGCCATGTTCGGCTGGATCATGCCGGAGCCTTTCGCGATTCCACCAATACGAATCTTTCCCTTACCCTGAATTTCAAATTCTACAGCGATCTCCTTCGCATACGTATCCGTCGTCATAATGGCTTCAGCGGCGTCGCTGCTTCCGGTTGCGGAAAGCTGCGAAGGCAGTATGCGAATTCCATTCACCACATTTTCCATCGGCATGTATTGCCCGATCACGCCCGTCGAGGAGACGAGCGATTCTTCTTCCGGAATGCCTAATATATTCGCGGTTTCGCGCACCATCGTCCATGCGTCCATCATGCCCCGCTCGCCGGTGCAAGCGTTCGCATTGCCGGAATTAACGACGATGGCCGAGCACTTCTTTTCGCCGCGCGCCAGCAATTCCTTATCGACAACGAGCGGAGCAGCAATAACTGTATTCAATGTAAAAACAGAAGCGGCATTGGCCGGCACATCGCTCGTGATAAGAGCGATGTCTTTCTTGACTTTTCGAATGCCACAATAAACTCCCGCGGCCTGAAATCCTTTCGGGGCGGTAACGCCACCCGTAATTTCGTGGAATGCACCCTCCGCTTCGATCGAAGTAGAATGGCCATTCGAAACCGCGACCGTATCGATACTCGGTACTCGGTACTCGGTACTCGATGCTTCCTTCATAAGAGTCCCTCCGTCTCCGGAAATCCACATAAAATATTCATATTCTGGACGGCTTGTCCCGCCGCGCCTTTTACGAGATTGTCGAGTGTCGAAATGATGATGACTTGATTTCGCTCCGGCAACAACCGCGCGTGAAGATCGACAAAGTTTGTGCCTGTAACGCGGCGAATCTCCGGAATGCGCTCGGTACTATACCGGACGAACGGCTTCTCTGTGTAATGTTTTTGGAAGGTCTCATGCAATTCCATTTCGGAAATCGGCTTTGATAACTCCGCGCAAATTGTCGTGTAAATTCCGCGCGTGATCGGGATAAGGTGCGGCGTGAAAGTAATTTTTACTTCTTCAGCAGAAAGTCCGCTAAGCACCGTCTCGATTTCCGGAATGTGCTGATGATCGCCGATGCGATAGGCCTTCACATTTTCATTGACTTCGACAAAAGAGAACTCGATGGCAGCTTTGCGTCCCGCGCCGCTTACGCCGGACATGGAATTGATTATGATGGAAGCCGGCTCGATCATTCCTTCCACAAGCAGCGGGGCAAGTGCAAGGATGACACTCGTCGCGTAGCAACCGGGATTGGCGACGAAGCGCGCCTTTTGAATCGCCCCCGCATTCCATTCCGGCAAGCCATAAACCGCATCGGCCAAAATCTCGCCGGACGTTTGCGAACGTTTGTAAAATTTCTCGTAAAGCGCGGGGTCTTGCAATCGGTGATCACCGCTTAGATCGATAACGATTTTCCCCTGATCCAGGAGCGTCGGAGCAAGCTCCATTGCCTCGCCATGCGGCAACGCGAGGAAGCAAACATCGGCATCGACTTCAGTGGCCTCTTCAAACGCCTCGAAGACGGCAGTGCTTCCAGCCTGTCCGGCATGGACATCGCTTACAAGCATTCCCGCCGAACGCTCCGCAAAAACCTGCGAAAGCGCGACGCTCGGATGCCGCGAGAGAATGCGCACCAGCTCTCCGCCCGTGTACCCCGACGCCCCAAAGACCGCTGCTCGTAATTGCTTCACAAAGTAGCCAACGCATAATTATGCGGAAAGTTGCATAATTATGCACTGCGGCCTAAATTTAATATTGGCGCCCAATTTCTTCGTATATTTACTTTTTTTAAGAACCTTATGACAAAAAGACAATTCGTTGTTCTCGCATTTCGGCTGTTCGCGCTGTATCTCGTATTCAATGTAATTACGAATCTTGGATATTTTCTTAGCATGCTACAATTCGAACACGATTTTGCGGGCGCTGCACTTACTGCTGCTTTTGGAATTGCTATTTTGTTGTTCGCCCTCTCATTACTTTGGCGAAAAAGCGAATGGCTGATGGAGAAAGTATTTGCAATTCCTGCACTTAGCAACGATCCAGAACCGGAGAGCGAGGATACCGGCAGTGTACACGATTCGACTAACTCGGGAGCAAAATCACTTATGGATCGAGCGGAAGTGGACTATTACGAAACTCCGCTTTCAGCAGAAAGTCTTCAAACTGTAGCCTTTAGCCTAACAGGCCTTTGGGCCATCTTTAACAACTTGCCACATCTTGTAAGAGAACTTGATGTAACCTTTGGTGGCGCTATTCCACCTGCGAGCAATTGGTATGCAATGAGCCTTTGGCTGCCTGATACAATCGTGGTCGCACTCGGCCTCTGGCTTTTCCTCCGTCCCTGGCAATTTCAGGGATGGATCGAGAAGTTTAAGCCGAAAGCCGCTTCGACCGGCGAAATCGCAAACTGAAGTTTGCGCTACACCGCTCGAACTTTCGAGCGGATTGTTTTCAAGATTCTTAGCGGAGGACCCGGGATTCGAACTCGGAAGCCCTTGCGGGCGGCAGTTTTCAAGACTGCTGCAGTACCATTGTGCCAGTCCTCCGTTGGGCAAGGATGAATGATGGATGATGAAGGTCATCGTCCAGAATTCACATTCTTCATTCGATTTCTAAGAACGGTATGGAAGTACGTGGAGTTCGGAATCGGCAGACTCCTGGAATCAAACCGGCAAAAATTTCGATAAAAGAGTTCTTCACAGGACTTCCAATGGCTTTCTAAGCCTCATTTTGGGCCTTTCTGGCATATTTCCACAAAAAATTTATGAATACTCCGCAATCTCACGACTCCTCTGCAGTTCTCGAACAAAGCTTATCGGAGCATGGCATTTCACATGGCCAAATTTTTTTCAACCTCACTCCGGAGGAGCTTTACGCCGAAGCACTTTCGCGCGGTGAAGCGAAATTAGCGTCGAACGAGGCACTCGTCGTTTCGACCGGCAAGTTCACGGGCCGCTCCCCAAAAGATAAATTTATCGTTGAGAATCCGGAGAGCAAGGGCAACGTCTGGTGGGGCACGGTGAACCGGACGATCAGTGCGGAGCATTTCGATCGGCTTTATCAAAAGATGGTCGCCGCGATGAGCGAGAAGGAGTTGTTCGTGGCCGATCTTTATGCCGGTGCGGAGAAGGCATATCAACTTCCGCTCCGCGTCATCAACGAGTACGCGTGGCATAATTTGTTTTGCCACGATCTTTTTATTCGTCCGACGCAGGCCGAGCTTGCGGAGCACCGCCCGCAATTTACGATCATCGACTTGCCGAGCGTGAAAGCCGATCCGAAAACGGACGGGACGAATTCCGAAACGTTCATTCTTTTGAATCTCGAACGCGGCCTCTTGCTCATCGGCGGCACCGAATACGCTGGCGAGATCAAGAAGTCGATCTTCACGACGCTGAATTATCTTCTTCCGCTCAAAGGCGTGATGCCGATGCACTGCTCGGCGAATATCGGCGCGAAGGGCGATGTCGCCATTTTTTTCGGACTTTCGGGCACCGGTAAGACGACGCTTTCGGCCGATCCGGCGCGGCGCTTGATTGGCGATGACGAGCACGGCTGGTCGAACAATGGCGTGTTTAATTTCGAAGGCGGCTGTTATGCGAAGTGCATCAAACTCTCGAAAGAAGCGGAGCCGCAAATCTGGAATGCGATCAAGCGCGGCGCGGTCCTCGAAAATGTAGTGATCGACGAGAACGGCGTGCCCGATTACAACGATACCTCGAAAACAGAAAACACGCGCGCGGCATATCCGCTGGATTATATCGAGAATTCCGTTGAGCCTTCGGTCGGCGGGCATCCGAAAAACATTGTATTCCTCACCGCCGATGCCTTTGGCGTGCTGCCGCCGATTTCGAAGCTTACGAAAGAACAGGCGATGTATCATTTCATTTCCGGTTATACGGCGAAAGTCGCGGGCACGGAACGCGGCGTGACCGAGCCGGAACCGAATTTCTCGACCTGTTTCGGCGCGCCATTTATGGTACATCATCCGCGCGTGTATGCCGATTTGCTCGGAAAGAAAATTGAAGAGCATAAAGTCCGCTGCTGGCTCGTGAATACCGGCTGGACGGGCGGGCCTTATGGCATTGGCAAGCGCATGCACTTGCCCTACACGCGCGCGATGGTTGAGCAGGCGCTGGCGGGAGCATTGGATAACGTCAAGACTGTGAAAGATCCGATCTTCGGCGTCGAAATTCCCCAACAGGTTCCCGGAGTTCCGAATGAAGTACTGAATCCGCGCGAGACATGGAGCGATAAATCCGCTTATGATAAGCAGGCCGCCGATCTCGCAAAACGCTTCCAGGAAAATTTCAAAAAATACGCGGAAGGAACGAGCGAGGCGATCAAGAAGGCCGGCCCGAAAGTATAATACCCTCATGGCTGCCTGTCTCCTGACTGGGAGAGAGGCAAGATGTGCTAATCTTGCACCCTTCTGTAGCTTTACTACTTTCGCCCCATGACTAATAAGATTTCCGTGAGTTGGCCCTATCGTAAACTTTCCGCCATCGTTCTCGCTGCAGCCGCCTTATTTCTACTCTTTCACGAGCGGCATATTTCGAGTTTCGATCCCGCCAATTTCGTGCTCATGCTCCGGCATGGCTACTCGGTTTTCGATGATCGACCTCAGACTCCGGGCTATCCTGGTTTCTATATCCTCTGGAAGTGCATCATGTGGCTGACCGGACTTCCACCGCTCACGGTCCTTCTCTGTTCGACTGTGGGATTCGGAATGCTGGGGATTATACTGACCTTCGTGGCTGGAAAACAGTTATTCGGGGAGCGTATTGCTTGGCTGGCAACAATTCTCGTAATAACAAATCCGCTATTTCTTTTCTATACGCGAACCTACGAGATTTATGCCTACGATACTGCTTTTTCGGCATTCCTGATCATTCTCCTGCTGGGGCGAGTTGGCAAATTTGAAACGCCTCTCTATTTTTTGTATGGACTGCTGGGCGCGTTTCGACTCTCTTCCGTGGTGTTGACGCTGCCCATCGTTCTCACCGTCCTCGTCGTTCGATATTTCCGGCATAACGACAAGAGGTCGCTGGCCAATATGCTTGCTATCATTCTCGCCAGTCTTTGCTGGGCAATTCCCTATTTCCTGTTTATCGGAGGGCTGAGTGAAACTGTGGACTTAATTCGAGAGCTTGCCCGTAAGACGGAGACCTTCGTCGAAAATCTCGCGACATTTCTTCCATTCACTCTTTGGACGGCTGGAGTTCTGTTTCTAATCCTGGCATTACAATGGCGGGCCTTGTGGGCGCTGGTTCGTAAACACGAGGAGCGGATTTTTGTATTGATCGGGTTATTTGTCGCTCCTGCCGCATTCTTTTGTTTTAAGCATTATACCAAAGGGTATGGACTGATTTATATCGTCCCACTGGTTCTCCTCGCGGCCAGAGCCATGACGGCCAGTGCAAAATGGAGGTCCCTGTTTGCCAGTGCGGTCGCAGTGAACCTGCTGATTTTTTTCGCTCTTCCGTGCATCCCACCTTCGGCTCGATCTCTTCTAGGCAAAGCCCACCGAACCAAGAGCGAACGGTTGCAAACAGCACTCCTGCGGTCCGTGTCATTTTTCGCCCCAGCCTTGAGCTCTTCCAGGGATATGGATCGTGCTGTGGATACAGAAGATACGATGCTCTCGACGTTACCCGTTTCTTCGAGTGTGATCGTGGAAACTTCTGGCATCTCGCCAGAAGCGCGGGTTCTTCAAGTTGAATTTCCATCCGATTTTTTTCTTTCTACACATGGCGGCAACGTTCGTTTGCTCCGGTGGTTTCATGGCGCCTCCGACGGCGATGATTTCAACCTGCTCGCTCGGCCCAAAGACGAGGCGCTATACTACCTAACCACTGTCGAATTATGCCGCGAAACCGGCCCCCCGCCGGCCTGCTTGATAGAATCGAGGGGAAACTTCGAATTATATGCCGTGTATTCTTCAGAACGTGATGAGATGCTACGCTTTTTGATGGCGTATTTTTGAAGCGCCAGAAGTTTTGACCAAGGTCTCGCGTTTAACGATCGGATATGCTATCGCTGCGAATTTGCTCCTCGACATTCCCTGCTCCGAAAAAATAGTCAGGAAAGGAAGTGCTCGTTTTGATGTTGCGTTTAGAAGTTATCATATTTGAATAATGTTATGGATGCATTTCGTGTAACCGGCGGTAAGCCACTCACCGGAACCGTCCGCGTGAGCGGGACGAAGAACCTCATTTCGAAAGTCATGGTCGCTTCGATGCTCAGCGATCAGGCGAGCACATTTACGAATGCGCCCGTCCGGCTTGGAGAGGTCGATATTACTGCGGATATTGCCCGCTCGCTCGGTAGCGAGATCGCCATGTCCAGCGAGGCGAACGGCACGCTCACGATGCAGACCGCCTCGTTCTCGACGACCGTCGTGCCACAGCGTTTTGCGGGCCTCAACCGCATTCCGATTCTAATGGTCGGGCCACTCCTGCACCGAACCGGCACGGCTTCGGTTCCCATGCCCGGTGGAGATAAGATTGGGCAGCGGCCCGTCAATTTTCACATCGACGCGCTCGAAAAAATGGGCGCGAAAATCGAATTCGTCGATAATTATTTCCATTGCTCGGCCGATAAGCTTACCGGGACTTCCATCGTGCTCCCCTTCCCATCCGTAGGCGCGACGGAAAATATTATCATGTCCGCCGTGCTCGCGCGCGGCACGACGATCATCGAGAATGCCGCTGTCGAGCCGGAAATTGTCGAAGTGATGCGCTTTTTGCAAAAGATGGGCGCGATTATCAATCTGGAAACGAACCGGCGCATCATCATCGACGGCGTCGATCGCTTAAAAGGCGCGCAACAGCGCATCATGCCGGACCGCATCGAAGCGGCATCCTTTGCCTGCGCCGCGATTGCGACCAAGGGCGACATCTTTATCGAGAACGCGATGCAATCGACGATGATGACGTTCCTCAATAATATCCGCCGCGCCGGTGCGGATTTCGATGTGGTGGGCGGCGGCATTCGCTTTTTTTATAAAGATCATTTGAAACCGCTCGCCATCGAAACCGACGTGCATCCCGGCTTTATGACCGACTGGCAGCAGCCGTGGGTGCTCCTTATGACGCAGGCACATGGTATGTCTGTCGTCCATGAGACGGTGTATGAGAACCGCTTCGGTTACACGCGGGAACTTCAGAAGATGGGTGCGCAGATTCAGCTTTATAAATCATGCCTGGGCGGGAATCCGTGTCGGTTCAAATCTCTGGCGCATCCGCATTCCGTCGTCATTCTTGGCCCGACCAAACTAACGGGTAGCCGCATCGTCATTCCCGATCTCCGCGCCGGATTCGTCTATCTCATCGCCGCCTCGCTTGCGGAAGGGGAGTCGATCATTACCGGCATCCATCACGTCGAGCGAGGCTATGAGCATATCCAGCAAAAGTTAGAGGGCATTGGCGTGACGATCGAGCGGATAAAAGTGGAGGAATGAGGAAACTGTAACTTTTCACCTCTTCCAGTGTTATTCATCAAAATTATTTATGAAGCATTCTGCACTATTCTCGATTATTTTCATAGGGTTGTTCTCCCTTTCGGTGAGCGGTCTTCGCGCGCAGACTGAAGTGGAGCAGCATAAGATTTCCATCGATAGCGCCACCGGCAAGCGAACGGTAACCACCACTACCATCGTCAAGACCGTTGAGGACATCAGTCCCTTCAATCTTCTTGGCGGCATGTATGGAAAAGGCACGTCTCCAACGATACGGTTCGACCTGGGCTATGCCTGGTAGCCGCCCCTTGTCCCGGAATTTTTTCCCAATGCGAATGTTACGTTAATGCTGTTCTTACCTGCTATTCTCCTCGCGTGGGGCCAATTTTTTTATATGTAATAGTGGGTGAAGGGCATTCATTATGCTATTCGCCACCGGCATCCATGGTAATTGACACCCCTTTAATTTCGGAACGTGAGGCCGTCCGCGGAAAGGACGTAGGGCCGGCCCTTCATACGTCTCAGACGCAGATCGAGGACCGCCGCCTTTTTTCCGAACTCTTCGATGAACTGGGCGAAGCCGTACTCATCTCCGACCATACGGGGCGCATTGTTCGTGTCAACAAAGCGGCGGTCAGGATTCTTGGAATGTCCGCGGAGCGTTTACGCGGGCTTCGGCATGACGATCCGATCTGGCAGGCCGTGCGGGAAGATGGAACGCCGTTGGCGGCTTCGGAACTGCCGGCTACGAAAGTGCTCCATACCGGGAAGCCGATTTCGAGCATGGAGTTGGGCGTGGTCCGTCCCGATGGTTCGCTCGTCTGGATTCTGGAAAGCGCGGCGCCGATTCTCGATGAATCAGGTGAGGTAAGTGGCGTCATCGTGACGTTTCCCGACATTTCGGTCGCGGTTCAGCAGCGGCAGGACCTTCGGGAATTAAATGAGAAGTACCAATTGGAACGCGATCGTGCCAATGAAGCAAACCAGTTGAAGTCTGCCTTTTTGGCAAACATGTCCCATGAAATCCGCACGCCGATGACCGCCATCCTCGGCTTTTCCGATGTTCTTACGAGCGAACTCGCCGGAAAGGTCCAGGACCACCACTATACGTTCCTTCGCTCGATCAACGTTTCGGGGCGTCGGCTATTGGCGCTGCTCAACGATATTCTCGATCTTTCGAAGATTGAAGCCGGCCATGTGGACGTCGAAAATTCCGAAGTCGACGTCTGCGCCGAGGTGGAAGCATGCGTGACGCCACTCAGTTGGATCGCAAAACAGAAATCGCTTGCGATGAATATCGAAATCTACCCGGAGCGGCTGATTATTAAAGGCGACCGTCACCGCTTCGCGCAAGTGATGACGAACTTAGTCAGCAATGCGATCAAGTTTACCCACACGGGTTCGATTAGCGTTCGGATGTCCCTCGTCGAAGACTCCAGAAATCTTCCCGCGGTCGGTGTGCCTACGCAGCAGGTTATGATTGAAGTCGAAGATACGGGCATTGGCATCAGCAGCGAGTTTTTACCAAATCTCTTCGAGGAATTCCGGCAGGAGCATTCCGGAATCACGAAAGAATTTGGCGGCACGGGGCTTGGGCTTGCGATCTCGCAACGGCTTGTTACCAAGATGGGCGGCACAATCGAAGCACGGTCGAAGGAAGGAGAAGGCTCCATATTCACGGTGCGATTTCCGATCGTGGGGGTGGGGCGTGCACCGGTTGTCCTCAAAACCGAGAGCGAAACGGAACCGGCCCAGGACAGAACGTCTATTTTCGAGTTGGGACCTGCCAAAGCGGGGCGGAAGGTAGGAATGCCACAGGCTGGAAAGAATCACAAAGGGACAGTCAGCTCGGAGCAAAACCTTCCGCATATTCTCGTCGTCGAGGACAATATAGAAACACAGCGTCTTATTGGAGCATATCTTCGGGATAGTTACCATCTTACCTCGGCCCATAATGCCGAAGAGGTCTGGGCCGCGCTCGAAAATGACATACCCGAACTGATCTTGATGGACGTGAATTTACCCGGCCGCGACGGTCTTTCGATCACGAGAGAAATTCGCGCGGGGTCGCAGTGTCCCAACGTTCCTATTATTGCCCTGACGGCCTTTGCCATGGCCGGAGATCGCGAAAAATGCCAGGAGGCTGGATGCACCGGCTATCTTTCCAAACCGGCTACCCGCCGCGAAGTCCGAGATGCGGTACACCACTTCATCGGACAATAAGGAATCTGGCTTTTCCTCGATATAATATAAGGCGGAACTGCCTTCGCTCGAAGAAGCTTTTGCATTATCGCCGCAACGGTTCGCCCATTTCCGATACTCCAGAGAGGAAGGGCACAGAGAGAATCGCCCCGGCCATTTGCTCCAAGACTACTATGATCGCTGAACCAATCCTCGAAGAACAAAACGTTCTGCCTGCTCCAATCGGACAGCCAGCGGAAAATCTTTCCCAGACTTCCGTTGAAATGTCAACTCCGCCCACTGAGGCCATTCCATCCACCGAGAACGGTGGTTCCGAGCCGGAAATAAAACGCCAACCCCGCGAACGCCAGCATGACCAGTGGGAGCCGCTCCGCGCCAAGGCGCGCGAGAAGGCAACCGTGAGCGCCCGCGTCGTAAAATGGCAGCGCAACGGACTCGAAATGGAACTCGTCGATGAAGTGATCGAGGGGCATTCCGCGCTAAAGGCGTTCATGCCGAACGATAACATCGACCACGATCCAAACCGGAATATAGCGAATTATTTTGGCAAAACGCTGCCGGTGAAGCTCGCGAGCGTGAAAGCCGCGCCGGGAGCGAAGGCGCCGGAAATCATCGTGAGCCATCGCGCCGTGCTCGATGAAGAGGCGCGAACGGCGGGACACGAAGCGGTAAAAAATTTGAAAGTCGGCGATACCATCGAGGCGAAAGTGAAGTCCTTCGATCACGACAACATCATTGTCGATTTGGGCCCGGGCGTGGAAGCGGTGATTCGCTTGCGCGATCTTGCGTGGCAGCATGTCGAGCATCCTTATGAAGTAGTGAAGCGCGGGGAATCGGTTTCTGCAAAAATTCTCGCGCTCGATCGCGGGCGCCGGCAAGTTCGGCTGGGAATTAAACAGCTTACCGAGGACCCCGAGCTTGCGAAATATCAGGAATATCAGCCGGGACAAATCCATAAAGGCCGCGTCGCAACGATCGGAAACTTCGGAGCGGAAATCGAATTGCCGAATGGCCTTCTCGCATTCCTTCCCATGTCCGAAATCGCGTGGCACCGCATCGGCGCGGTTTCCGAAGCCGTTTCGCCCGGAGATGAAATGGAAGTGAAGCTCCTCACCGTCGATACCGACGACCGCCGCATTACCGTGAGCCGCAAGCAGCTCATCGAAGATCCGGCACGCGCGATCGAAAACACCTTCAAGCCCGGCACGGACCATAATGGTACGATCAAGGAAATTAATCGCGGCGGAATTGTGGTCACGCTGGAGCACAATGCAGAAGGCTTTGTGCCGCGCCGCGAGCTTTCGCACGACCGCATCGAACGCTTGGAAGACACGTTCAAAATTGGGAAGCCACTCGAAGGATTGCGCGTGATCGAATTTAATCGCGGTGGACGCTTCAACGAGAGCCGCTCGACGCCACAGATCACGCTCTCGCTCATTGCCGCCGAGCGCGAGGCGCAGCGGACAACATTGAAAGAATACCGACCAACCAGCAATGCCTCGAGCTACTCCCTCGCCGATTCCCTCTCCGCGCTCAAAGAAAAGCTAGCGCGGCAGGAAAACGAGGGATAGAACGGACTTACTTTTGGCGTTTTCGCACTCTTTCGCTATTTTCTTTAGTGAAAGTAGTTTTCAGCCGTGGAGAGATACGTTTAATTTTCATGTTAGCTATACTTTTCTCTCAGCCGTTTCAGCTTTTTGATGAATAATCGTTCACATTTTGCTTCTTCCTTTATTCATCCTTGCCCGGTACATCAAGGGGTTGCGAAAGATTTTTGAAAAAATTGAAAGCGGCCATTTTGTGTATTTTTGTAATAAGCAAACGGCAAAGCCTCGCGCTACTCCCTCGCCGATTCCCTCTCCGCGCTCAAGGAGAAGCTGGCGCAGCAGGAAAGCGAGGGATAGGCTATTCTCTTACACCTCGCTTGCTTTGTGAAACCTCTTGATTTTTGTCAAGAAGTTGTGTATATTGTAGAAATCAATTTATTGCCTTATTTGTGAAATGATAGGTTCAGTGAAACATTCCCCCGAAAGCCTAACCCTCACGGCTCACGGCTCACGGCTCACGGCTCACGGCTCACGGCTCACGGCTCACGGTTCACGGCTCACGGTTGAGTGTACAATCGCGTTAGCTTGCCTCGCCTTTTCGCGTTTAGCCTCGGCGCAGTATGAAGCCCCATCCTCCGATTCTTCAAAGCACGCCACTATTGACCGGCTCTATTGGGATCATGTCGAAGGCTTCTGCATCGCGGATACCATTGGGAAG
>DASRZC010000062.1:0-8222 GCA_035686785.1 Kapaibacterium sp. (SeqCode) | reverse complement strand
AGCATTTCGCATTTCTACTTTTTTGCCTCTCGATTTCGTTCCAAACCGCTATGGGGCAGGAAAATGAGTATAGCTATTATGACCCGGCCACGCCCCAACATAGTTGGCCCGTGGAATCGAACTGGGGTTCGTTTGTCATGTTCGGGCTTTCCGAGCGAGTGACTCTTCCAGCCGATTCCGGTTATGTCGATTCCGTCTCGATTCTATTTAACCAGGTATCCGATACGGTTCACGTGCTTTTGGTTTCCGATACTCTTTTCACTACGAGCGTGGGACCTTTCCATCTCATGAACGACAACGATCCATTAGCGCCCATTTACGCATCGGCCGTGATTGCACCGCCCTTTCCCGCCGGACCTACAACCTTAACCGTTCCTTTCCCACACGTCTTCGTTCCGAAAGAATTTCATGTTCTGATTGCGCCAAGCGCGTATTCTTCCGATTACCCTCAGTTCAGCATTATAGGGGATAGCGAGGGAATTCGTGCCAGAACTCCGGAAATCAGCCGCTCCGGTTTTTTCGCCATTGGTACGAATAATTTAGTCTTTGTCTCCGTCCTCGACAGCATGTTAATTCCGAATGGGGATGCCGCTCCGTTGTTCTCTAATCTCTACGTTACAACGTATGCGAGCGAAGATGCCATGAATGCTGTCAATGAAACCCGGGATATTGGCCTTATCGCCGCTCTCCAACAACCACTTTCAGGAGTCACGAATAATAATGGAGAAAGATTAGCGCATGTAATTATTTTCCCCAATCCTGCGTCCAACGCCCTTCAAATTCAGAGCGTTGCGGCAATATCCCGAGTCGATCTTCTCGATATTTTGGGTCGAATTGTGCTTTCGCAAAAGTGGAATGGCATTGGGATGCTCGATGTCAGCGGTTTGGAACCAGGGCGTTACGAAGCAATCGTTCACACGGCTCGCGGGATTTCAACCACACCGGTTTTGATTCGACATTAACGCTCCGAGCACTCGTGCATTGGGGCGCGGTGACGTTGGCTTATTATCCTCCGTTCACATGATCGTTACTTGAAGTTATTATGAGCATGATCCTCCTACTCTTTGGTCTTGCGGTCGCATGGCACTCAACCACACACTGGATTTGGAAACGCCCGATTATTCGTGGCTTGTTTTGGTTCGTCTCCATCCTCAGCGTTTTTGCGAGTGCCACGCAGCTCTTCCCTTGGTTTCTTTTCGATGCTGGTTCGCTCCGCGCAACCCTGCTTGTGCTATCGTGTATTCTGCTCCCAATGTTGGTGGTGCTCGCGACACGCTTGCTCAAACGTGGCGGTCAGGTGACACATGGATCGGAGAGCAGTATGCAAATAGGGAAGGAACTTAAAAATTAAAAATGCTCCGCATGTCCCGCGAAGACTGTTTTAATCTCCTGCTCCAAATGGGCTTTGAGCGATTTCAAATCTTCGGTGGAGGGATGAATACTTTGCAGGAATCCTTCGGCGAGGCGGCGCTTGTGGGCGGCGGTAGCATCGGCCACGCCCAGCGTTTCCTTTGCCCATGCGACGATCGAGCGTTTCGCCTGCGTGCTGCCAAGTTCCGTAATCGGCTTCGACATCAGCGCGGGATCATGGCGTAAACGCGCGAGCACATCTTCGAGCGTAAGCAGCGAGGACAATTGTTCGAACGCGCCCGAGGCCTGATACATCTTGAGCAGCGTATCGTACGACCGCTGAAACAGCGCCTTTTCTTCCGCAATGCCGGCGGTACATAGCAGCAGATGCAACTTCGGAATGTCCGATCGCTCCGCGTTGGTGCGGCCATGCAGGAACGCAATGGCGCGCAACACATCCAGCGATTTTGCCTGCGTGCGCGGCGAGATATAAAAATCTTTCGTCCGAAGATGCGCCTCATGCGGACGCTCCTGAAGCATTCGGTTCCGCTGGACCTCATAATGCCGGACGACAAGATTCATAAAATAAACAAGTTCCGGCGAGGTTTGAATGGAATATTCCGGCGCTTCGCCGCGAACGATGCGCGTGGCATAAGCCAAGTCCGCATACTGTATCTTTTTCGGCGGCTCGATCGCGTTGCCCAAGTTCTTCAGGTATTGCTGCGAGATCTTATATTGGAAGAAGGCGTCCTTATCGGGATGGATAAGCGCCTTGAAGAGAAACCGGTCCAGCAGCGCATCGGTGATCTCCGAAAGCCGGAGATAATTCGTCGCGGCAATCACGGTATGCACGCTCGATTGCATGCGCTGCACGCCGCGTATCAACTCGCGCTCGTTCAGGAGCGAAAGCAGCGCGCGGAGCGTGTAATCGTTCGCGTCGAAGATTTCGTCGATAAATCCGAACTCGCTTTCGACGAGGGAACCCTGCGTGTTGTGAATGAGCCGGCCTTGTTTCAGCTCTTCGAGGAGAAGTCCGCCGAAATAGGTATCGGGCTGCTGCTCTTTGCTCGCCTGTACTTTGAACGTGCGTGCGCCCTCGAACATACGGAAGACCTGCTCGGCCAAAAGCGTTTTGCCCACGCCCGTCCGGCTTTCGAGCAGGACGTGCTCGCCGATCAGCATCGCCAGAAAAATCTGCTCGATCACTTCCTCGCGGTTGACGACGCGCTCCTGCACGAATTCCATCCCCTCGTTGATGTCGGCGATGATCGCCGCCGTATTCCGCGGCTGCCCGCCATTTAAATGGCCGGTGGAAGCAGCGGAAGTCCGCGCGAAAAAGCTGGTCGTGGTCTCTGGCATAAGCGTAGCGTTCTTTGCAATATCTTCCGGGGCAAGAAAGTTGCGGAGGACGAAGAAGGGAGCCATAGCCATCGAAAATACCAATGTGACTTTCGACCTTTCTCGCGTGTCACGCTTAGTTTCGCGGCAATCGCTCCACGACTAACTCCCACAACGTTTCATACGGCAGGATCTGCTGTGACTGCACCGGATCAATCGTTTTGATTGCACGCATCCGTTCGACCATGGGGCCAGCCTCTTCCAATATCTTCGCTCGGTCAAGGTCATGAGTTTCCAAAAGCTGCATGAGATCTATAAAAATATTGCTTTGAGCTTCCTCGCCCTCCCGGAGGTGACGAATTTTATATTTTTTGAGCGATTCGGTCCTCAAAAAAAGATCGGCAACATGGCGCTTCAACACGATTAAAATTTCGAGCACGATTGCCGCCATTTCCCGACCCGCGTAATCGCCTTTGAAGGTGGGAAATTGATCCATGATACGCCGGTGTAATTCTCCGGCCTGCTCATTCCGGCGTAACAGTGCGTCAGAAACCGGCTGACCCGTAAAATATTCGGCATACCGCAGAAAAAGATTCCATGCATCGCGCGTGGCTGGCGCCTGGGCGGAAAAACGCGGGAGCGACATCACCTGCCGGACCAACTCATAGCCCTGGCTAAATTGCTTCGTGTGCATGAAGAGCACGAATCGCCATTCCTGAAACGAATGCCAGTTCTGACCTCCCTTGTTGAACAAATCGAGTGACGATTCGGCTACTTCGAGCGCACGTTCGCGGTGCTTCATCTGGACGTGGCACATCAACTTTGCAAGCGCGTTCCGGCTTTTGCGGGAGCGATTAGCAAAAAGGGGATACTGCACGAGCAGCGCGTCCATTTCAACGCATATCGCAAGCGCTTCGTCATAATCCATCGTTACTTGCTGTGCCTTCCTTCGAAGGAGCAGCAAAGCCTCGCTCAACCGGAAGGTGCCAAGCTCGCGTACTACGGGTTCGAGTAGTTCGATGGCGGGGCGAATAATCTTCGAGAGTTCGGGATGTTCCGCACCGCTTTTGGCAAAGACCATATTTATGCGCTCCGACACTTCATTTGCATCCGCGAGCGCCGCACTGAGCTTTCGCAATCGGGCCAACTCGGAGTTCAGTGTGTCGTAAATTTCTTTATTGCCCGAAAGTGAAGCCCACGTCAGAAGCGGTGAAAGAATCGAAATGGCCACCGGCCATTCTTCCAGCATTTTTGCTTCTTCGAACCAATACTTCGCTTCTTCATTTGCCGTGAATGCGGCCTCGAGCCGGACAAGAATCCGCAAACGGGCATGCGCCCGATCGAGCGCATAGAGCCGCCGGGCATAATCCGAATACCGCCCGGCGGGAAGCTCTAAATCCAGTGTAACCTCGAAGAGTCGCGCCTTTAGGGCAGAAAGAGCCTTTTGGAACTCACGATTTTCCATGCTCAACTCTCGTGCGATATCCTCTTCGCTCAGCGCTACTTCCAATTCGATTACACGACGGAATATCCGCGCCTCCCGCCCATTCGTTTTATTTGCCCAATCTAAAAATCTTTTTGGCGCAAGCGTCTGGACAATTTTCGCCAGTTCCGTGACTTCCGTCAGCGTTTTTGAAGCCATTTGAAGGGTTTATAAAACAAGTTGAGTCTTTAAGAAAGAAAATGACCCTGACAAAATGGGCATTTTCGTCCGTGATAAATCGGAAGTCATGAGCGAATTTTGTGCGAGGTCAAAGTGAGCGAGTTCCTATAAGAATGCCCGTCTCGCAGTGGCTTTTAGAAACTTAAACCCTTAACAACATTACCCTATGACAAAAATACTCCTGCTCCTAACATTCGCGCTTTGTAGCCGTGCGCTTCAGCCCATGGTGACGGAGCACTTCACGAATACGACGGTGGCGATGGCGCCCACGGGCACCGATAGCTGCTATACCTTCACCGTGGATAATGAATCGACCGACACCTTAGGCGAAGTGACGGTGAGCGGCGCTACCGATTACACCGATTTTTACATCACCGGTTCGGGCCAGTACCAAAAGACCTTATGCTACACCGCCGTTTCCGTGACGATTGCCGGCGTAACCGTGCCGTATCCCAATTTGGCGAATATCCCGCTCCCGAACGGAGCGTGGGTTAAAGCGGGATGGCAATCACCGAGCCTCGTCGAGGTTGTAAACGAAACAGGGCAAGATACGCCAGCCGAATGAGAAACCAATTTTTTACGGGATACCGGGCGGGCGCCTTTCCTCGGGCCGCATCACTTTAAATCACGCGAGCCGCGAGGAGCGCCCAACCGTATCCCAAAAAAGCAACAAATCGCAACAATGAAAAAATTCAACCAAAACCTATGCAGTTCGAGCCGCTCGAATTCTGGGCCGCTCTCTTTTAGGCAGCTTCGCCATCCATTTGGATTCGGCAGCCGCCCGATGCCCTTCTCGCGAATCGCGCGAGTGGCGAGCATCACTCTCCTCTTAGCCGCAGGTTTTTTGGCGGGAGGAACGAAAGTAGCGATGGCGCAGACCTTGACGGTTGGCACCGGAACTTGTCCGCCGTGTCACGATCCCTACACGTGCTGTACGCAATTGCTCTGGACACCATACGGAGCGGCACCAAACGTGGACTGGCAGGACGATCTCGAGTTCGACCTGCTGGGTCCTACGAACGAGGATTACTCGATATGCTTCGACACGGACTGTTATACCGGTCAGAGCAATGGGCTTGTCACTTTTAGGCACACTGCTGGAACGAATAAGTTCTTTCTGCATCTCGCTGCGGATTATATCTATTACCCGGTGCCTTTTTGCATTTGCGGTGATCCGACGTGCATGGCCGACCATGGCGTCTTTTACATCTACTGGCACCAGACGAATCATCAGGGCGGGTATCTGGAGCTGAACAATTGTTCCGGCTCTACTCCCACCAGCCCATGCCTGCCGTGTAATTTCACGCGATGGTGGCCGGATGGCACAATATGCACGACGATCGGAACGATGAGTTCATGCACGACGTGTGACATTCGTTTCGACTTCGCAACTCCATTGCCACCCTGTGTGGACCTGGGGAATATTTCAGGTTACCCCGGATGGCAGATGCATCTGATAGCGGACCCCATTACAGGTGACATCACGAGCATTTCCTTCCACGATACAGATGGCACTTGCCTCGGCGCCTGCGCGAGCTTCTGCTTTACTGTTCCCGACTCCGTGGTCGTACACCGCGCTGATCAACCAGACACCGATACCGATTGTGTCTCATTCACGTCGGAAGATTGGATCGAGGCCATCACGACCTCTGGCTGTGGTCCGCAGAACGACACATGCTCGGAGAGCGCGGGGCTGTTAAAGAAGTCAGACGGTGGAGCGACGCCACAGGGGACGGTCGATGGTGGTTCGCAGAACTATCCGAACCCCCTCGATGCTGCTTCCGGCTTCAAGACCGCCATTCCATTTACGACGACAGCTAAAGGCGTTGCCTCGATGCGCGTCGTGGATATGAATGGAAAACTTATTCTCAGAGATTTTGAAAACGTGTATGGCGCGGGCCAGCACCTCTTCTACTTCTCTGCCAAGGATCTTCCGGCGGGCACTTATTATTACACGATTGAATTCCCGCAAGGGGTTATTCTCGTGAATAAGACGATGTTCGTCGTGAAGTAATCAATTACTAAACCGTAAGGGCAGTCCGCGAACGCGGGCTGCCTTTACGGATTTTTACTTTTAGAGTTGAAAAATGAAAAAAGAATATTCCATCTGGCTTCCTTCCACTGTCGCTCGGCGCGCAAGCGTGCGAATCGCATTATTTTGTATGATCTTCGTATGCTGCATCTCCCCCGCGCGGGCGCAACCCGTATGGACGCCGGCCGGGACCGCATCCGGTGCAACAGAAGTTATGTGTATGGACACCCTCGGATCGGAACTATTCATGGCTATTAATATCCCGAAAAGTCATGTTTTCCGTTCATCGGATCTCGGCAATCATTGGATAGAAGCCGATAGTGGACTGCCAAGAAGCTCGCTTGGAGAGGTTACTGCGCTCGCCACCGCTGGAACGAATATTTTCGCATCAACATCGGATTCGGGAATTTATCGATCTACGGATAGTGGTGCAAGCTGGACAGCCGTCAATAATGGTTTGTCTGCATTGACGCAGGGGAATGGTATTGGTGGTAATGCTCCGCTCATCGCGCTCGGTTCTATTCTTTTTGTCGGCACATATAACTGGATACCTCCAGGGTATGGGGTTCTTTCTTCAACCAATAATGGATTTAGTTGGAATCTTGCGGGCTTGTATAAATATTCTGTTGGATTTTTGGCTTCGGTTGGTACGAACTTGTTTGCGAGCACGACTCAGGTGGGATTTCCAAACCTCTTTCGCTCAACGAATAACGGGGTAACCTGGACGGAATCGGATAATGGAATACCAGCAAATTCTCAGGTAGCCTGTATGGCGTCCATCGATTCGAATCTTTTTGCCGGTACGGATAGTGGCCTTTACCGTTCGACCGATAGTGGAATGTCTTGGGCGTTGTTAAGTAGCTTTCCTGATACTATTTATTTTTCTTCATTATTTGCCTATGATTCGAATCTATTTGCATCAACATCCCGCGGAGTTTTTCTCTCGAAAGATGCCGGCATGACGTGGATTAATATCGATACTGGTTTGCCCTACCCCAGTGAGGGCACATACTTTGCTGCCATTGGCACTACCATCTTCGCAGGGGAGAACTTTTTCCTGAGCAATCCTCCGGTATATCGCTGGACGTTCTGTACTGCCTCGCTTTCCGCCGATACCACCGGGCGCGATTTCGGCGCGCTCTATCATTGCGAATCGCGCGACACGACGATTTGGCTTTATGATACGGGCTGCTTCGCGCTAACCATCGATAGCGCGGTCTTTAGCAATGCGAATTATTCGCCGGATACGTCGTTTCCGATTCTTATTGCTGGGAATGATTCCGTGCCGGTGCGCATCCATTTAACATCCGCCGCGTCCACCATGAACGGCGCGGTAACCTTTTATAGCAACGCCAATTCCGGTTCCGAAACCAAAGAAGTGCCGCTGCAAGCTACCGCCATTCCCCCGGCGAAGTTTCAGCTTTCCCTTTCCCCGGCGCAGTCGGCCCATGCGGGGCAGGAGGTAACCTTTTATGTGATTCTCTCGGGCGATACGGGCGCGGCGGCGCGGGAACTGACGGGAATTACCTTCGATCTCACGCACAACGACGATCTGCTAAGTTTCCTGAAAGCGACGGGAGTTACCGTTTCGGGAACCGGAAATATCCTTCACTTCGCTTGGAAGGTCGGGCTGGAAGCGCCGACCTACGCGGATACCATTGGCACGCTTTCGTTCCAGGTGTATCTCACCGATTCGAACACGACGCCGCTTACGCTTTCGAATATTTCGCTTTCGACTCCCGGCTTCGAACCGGATTGCATTGCTTCCATTGACGATTCGGCTTCGGGATTTACTTATCTTTATCAATGCGGCGAGCATCTCCTTCAGGATGCGATGCT
>DASRZC010000061.1:0-17892 GCA_035686785.1 Kapaibacterium sp. (SeqCode) | reverse complement strand
ATGAGCAGGGATGTTGGCGAGAGCAATGTAAAAACTATATCATTTCCGCGGATCATAAGGTGAAAACGAAACAGAACCGTAGGATGAATGTGAGGATCGATAAACTGACCAAATCGATCCAGCTTCGGATTTCCGGAGAAGTGTTCGATACCATGATCGAACAACTATGGCCGACCGATTCCGATCTTCTCAAAGATGGCGCATGGCAGTTCGATTGGGCACGCGAACTTCATCAGAAAAATTGTGAAGTCTATAAGCTGACAACCATCCTAAATCGGACGATCATTCAGGGGCTTATGAGCCTCGAGGAAAGGAACGATCATATTTTCGTTCATTTGGTCGAGAATGCGGAATTCAATAAGGGCCGTCAAAAGCTTTTCGAAGGGGTTCCTGGGAATCTCTTTGCGTTCGAGTGTAAGATGCCGTTTGAGAAAGGATATCGAGGCGATGTTGCCTTTGACTCGAAAACAGCCCTGATTCCCCACTATGAAAAGAGCATCGGCGCATAACGATTGTGGGGAATTCGGATGTTATTAGAAGGACCGGCTGCACACCATTTAGTAAACCGATATTTTAAGGATTTCGATCATGGCTCGATTTAAAATACCTGATTATGACCGGCTCGATGACGTGGACATTTATGTCCAAAGCGTCCCGATGACTCCGGAAGAAGAAAAGCGTTTGAGCGAACTTTTAAAAGCCCACCGCGAAAAAGATGCCCGAAGCAAGTCGCTCCGTCCCAATGTAAAAACTCCGAAGCGCAGCAAAGCCACAAGCCGCTGAAATAACAATCAAGCTCAAGAAATTCCACCGCGGCTCCGTTCCCGCGCAGTGTTCGGGCTGGCCGGGAAAATGAAGCGGCAGAATGTGACCACGTTGGAACAGGAACTGAGCATGCTTCGCCGCTTCGCGGCTGGCATTGCGCTACGGCTCGATCTTGCAATCGTAAACATGCACCTCTTCTCCGTTTGCCGAGAGGTCGGGACGGAGCGCATCGCGAAGCATCCATGCTTTAGGATCGCCTTGAGTACTCGCTTCGATAAAGCACTCGCGAAGATCAAATCGTGGCTATCGGCTCGCCGAGAGAACGAGCCAAATGCTCCGCGCGTGTTTATGACGCGAACATTCGACCGGTTGCTACAGAATGTTGGAAAAGACGACCGCATGATGGCCGATAACTTTATCAAAATGTTGAGCGCCGATCCCGATATGCCAAAACGTGGCAGGAATGTGGACGGAACTCGATGCCATAAGACCGATCTCGCCAAAGGAAATCGTGCCGCTATATACCGGGTTTTATATTATCATCGGAAATCAAAAAATGAGGTCTATCTCATTCTTTTGTTCCCAAAATCGGATCAGGACAATTTAACGGACGAACAGGCAAAAAAAATCAATTACGTTACGCATGCTATCGAAAATGGAACGATAGACCTTACTTCGCTTGACGATTATGCTCCCTAATTGTTCGGAGGGATTTTTCAGGGTCCTTCATGTCAACCTCATACACTCGGCCCTCCGTTAAATCATCAAGGCTCTCGTCCAGCGCCTTATCGAAGGCTTCGCGATTGAATGCAGTACCGGCTTTCGTCTCCTTTTTTAGCGTTTCAGAGGCATTTTCCTGCTTTTTGGAGTGGGGAAAATCGGAATTTAATGCAACAGTGTTCATAACTAAGAATACATACAGCGTGTATGGCAATTGAGTTTCAGATCAGGAATTTCATAAAGGAACCGCTAATAACTCCTGGATTCCCGCATTCGCGGGAATGACAAATGGGATAGATCATGGCGCGAAGCGCGTAAAACAACACATTCCTGTCATTCCCGCGAATGCGGGAATCCAGGTTCGGAGTTTTTAGAGGCGCCCATAAATCAAGTGATCCATTCTCGTCTTTAAGATTTCCGGCTTATGCCGAGGTTCCTGACAGCGAACACTTGCGGAATCCTCTTGCCATCACAATCCTCCTAAAAGTCGAATCGGCTCGGACCGTGCCCTGCGTACGTTTCTCAAAACCAAATAATAGTTGAGAAATGGTAGATGAGGCCCATGCTTTGTAGCTGGGAACACCGGTCATGGCAAACAGCTATGGCGAGGCTCACGAGTTTTTAAGATTTATTTCAATGTCTAATACTATCGATCAGTCAAATAACGATCAGCCAACCATCCCAAATACCGATGCAACGCGGGATTCCACGGCTAATGGCCGCTCTAACAGCCCGTTCTCCGACAACTTGCCGAGCAGCAGCTCGAACGACAGCAGCTTCGTTGGTCGCGGTTATAAAGGTAGCAGCCCAGTTTATGGCGGCTCCAACGGCGGCAGCTCCGATACAAATACAAAGGAGAGTTCGATCATTCAGAGCGCGCAAAGCGGCCAGAACCGCCAGGGCCAGACCACGAGCGGCCACAACAATCAGAATCATAACAATCAGGCCCAGAACCCGAAGGACCATAGCGGACAAGGTACCAAAGATACCGACCGCGCCCATTCGGGCAACCAGAAAAACATGAACGAGCATTCAAATTCGAACCAGAAACCAGGCTCGACCCAGAAACCCTGAGCCTTCCGCGATGGGCGAATCGCCGGCGTGAGGTTTTGGATAGTTCACGACTATTTTCGAAAAAAAGTCCGCTGCGGCGGACTTTTTTTATAGCTTGCGAAGCCCCGCGCTCCACGCTTTCGCTGCGGTCGAAACAAAATAGCGATGCAATGGTTATGAAGTGATATGCAAGCAACTTCCATTAAGCAAGAAGCAAAACGATTAATCGATGCGCTGCCGGAGAACTCAACCTGGAGCGATCTGATGTATGAGATTTATGTACGCCGGCAGATCGAAGCTGGCGTTGCCGATCTCGACGCCGGGCGATAGAAGTCCCATGAAGCGGTCAAGCAGCTCTTTAACTTGACGTAAATGAGGATCGTTTGGTCTGACCGTTCCATCGACCGTATTGAAGGAAAAAAGCGAGAGAATTATGAACAAAAAATTCATAATTAGCTTAAATTGTTCAGAAAAGGCGATATTCATGAAGCGCAAACGCGCGCGCGTGTTTTTTAGGTGAGATCTTTGAGGCTGAAATTCGCTGCTTTGGCTGCTCCAAACGTAAGCTGCTCGCGCGTTGTTTTAGGTCGCAATGTTGCTGGAATTACCAATCACCGAAGTACCAACCGCGCGCGCGCCGAGGCCGGAGTGGCTTAAAGTCAAGCTGCCGACGGGCGAGACGTACAGTCAACTTAAAAGCCTGATACGCAGCAAGAGCCTGCACACCGTCTGCGAAGAGGCGCGCTGTCCGAACATGGCCGAGTGCTGGAATGCCGGCACCGCGACCTTTATGATTCTGGGCGATACCTGCACGCGCTCCTGCGGATTCTGCGCGGTGAAGACGGGGCGACCCACCACGCTCGATCTTGACGAGCCGAAGCACGTCGCCGAAGCCGTGCGCTCGATGCGCGTGCGTCATGCCGTTATCACGAGCGTCAATCGGGATGAGCTGAAAGATGGCGGCTCGATAATTTTTGCCGAGACGATTCGGGAAGTTCGCCGCATCAATCCAGAAACAACGATTGAAGTGCTGATTCCGGATTTCAAAGGCAAGGACGAATCGCTCGACCGCATTCTCGATGCGAAGCCCGATATTTTAAATCACAATACGGAGACGGTGCCGAGTATGTACCGAAGGGTCCGGCCGCAGGCGAAGTATGAGTGGTCGCTGCGGGTGCTGCGCCGCTCGAAAGAGGCAGGATTTAATACGAAGACGGGAATTATGCTGGGCCTGGGCGAGCCGCGCGAAGAGCTTTTGAACGTGATGCGCGATCTTACCGCGATCAACGTGGATATTCTCACGCTCGGCCAATATCTTCAGCCGACGAAAGACCATTTGCCGGTCCATCGCTACGTTCATCCCGATGAATTCCGGGAGCTTCACGACATCGGTATCGAGATGGGCTTTCGTATCGTCGAGGCTGGGCCGCTGGTTCGAAGTTCGTATCACGCGGAGAAGCATGTGTGACAATTATCAAGGATGAATTATGAATGATGAAATGCGACGCTTATAATTGTCCCATCCATGTTCGCGCTTTACAATTTTCTCCTGCCGCTTTTGATCGCTGGGGTTCGCATCGCCTCCCTTTTCGATCCCAAAATTCGCCGTGGTCTTGCGGGAAGGAAACGATTGCTCGAAGAGACGCGGAAGCATTATGCGCAAGCGAGCATTCAGGGGCAACGCATTCTGATTCATGTCGCATCGTTTGGGGAACTCGAACAGGCGAAGCCGGTGATTGCCGCGATCAAAGCGGCGCATCCCGACGCGCATATTCATCTCACGTTTTTTTCTCCGAGCGGCTACGAAAATGCTGCCGGCAAATATGACGGCGCGGATTTTATCAGCTATGCTCCGCTCGATACACGAAAGAATGTGGCGCAATTTCTCGATGTCGTAAAACCGCGGCTCGCGCTATTCACGCGCTACGATGTGTGGCCGAACATGGCGCGTGAATTGAAGCGCCGAAAAGTGGTATCCATCCTGTTTGCTGCGACGGCAGCGGAAAGCTTTGCGCGACAATTGCCGATCGTCAGAACATTTTATCGAGACATTTTTCTCTCGCTCTCGAAAATCCTGACTGTTTCAGAGGATGATAAGAGTCGCTTCGAAGCGATCGGTCTCGATCCGGAACATATCGCTATCGCGGGCGATACCCGGTTCGATCAGGTTTTTGCGCGGCGATTAGCCATCGAACAAAATGGCGAGCATTTTTTACCGGACCGAATTCGCGCGAGCATGGATGAGCGGGGCACACTCGTCTTTATCATAGGAAGTTCCTGGCCCTCGGATGAAGCGATATTCGTGGAGACGGTACGGCAAAGTATCGAGCGAAAGGATAATATCCTAACGATTATCGTTCCGCATGAAACAGGGAATGAGCGTATCGACGCACTTCTTGCGAAGTTTCCCGGTAATGCGATTCGGTTCTCCGCGCTGGATGCATGGAATGCCGAGCCGGTCATCGTCGTCGATGGAATTGGGAAGTTATTTGGGCTATATCGTTATGCCGACGTTGCCATGATTGGCGGCGGTTTCGGCGCGGGGCTGCATAATATTCTTGAAGCGGCGGTGTGGGGGATTCCGGCCATTGTTGGACCGAAGCACGAAAAATCGCAGGAAGTGGGGGAGTTGGTGGACCGCCTTGCAGCCTTTGAAATCAAGACGAAGCGCGAGTTCGATTTCGTATTCTGGCGGCTCGCGGAATCGGAAGATTTGCGAATATCCGCGGGAAAGGAGGCCGCGCGATTCGTCGAAGAACATCGCGGCGCAACGGAGCGGATTATGTCGGAACTATAAATTACGACTTCTCATAAATTGCTTTGTATTTTTTTATCGCTTCGAAAATTCCCTGGGCGTATTTTGTTTGGCCCGCGTCGCTTTTGAGTAGCGCCTCATCTTTCGGGTCGCTGATGAAGCCCGTCTCGATCAGCACATTCGGCATGGCCGCGCCGATGAGCACGAGAAATCCGGCTTGTGATACGCCATTATCGGGAATAGCCAGCCGATTTCGAAGTTCCTGCTGAACGAGCGCGGCAAACCGCTCGCTGAATTTCACATCCTGATTGCGCGACATCGAGGTGAGGATATAATCGACATCGGAGAGATTTTGATACTGATGATGTCCCGGTTCGTATTTAATGACCGCATTTTCGCGCGCGGCAACATGGATCGCTGCTTCGGTTTTTCCGGGGCGAAGGAAATAGGTCGTGAAACCGGATGCATGGGAAGGTTTCTCCGGAGTCGAGTTGCAGTGGATGCTGATAAAAAGCTTCCCGTGGGCCGCATTCGCAATCTCGCCGCGGCGGTAAAGCTCGACGAAGTGATCGTCATGCCGCGTATAGACGACCTTCACGCCCGGCATTTCCTTCGTAATAAGCGCGCCGAGTTTTTGTACGATGGCGAGCGTCGCTTGCTTCTCCATAAATCCGCCGAGGCCGATCGCGCCGGAATCCTTCCCGCCGTGACCCGCATCGAGTACGATCACGTTCAGCCGCGGAGCATTGCCGGCAATCGGCGGGGGAACGCGATCGCGCGTAAACCCTCCCGGAAACAGCAGCGTGGCAAGAAGCAGAGCGAAAAAAGGCATTATCATCGAACACCGTGAACAAAAAATATTTCCCATTGGGTCACGATGGCGGGGCGAGGTATCGGAGATTGAAGTGCCGGGGTATTTATCTGAAAATAATGGGGACGAGGATAGGCGCGCGGTTTGTTTGCAAGTACGCAATATGAGCAGAGCATTTGTTAAAGAGGCCGAAGGAGAATGGCTGGGGGACGTAGCCCCGGATGTCCCCGCATTGGAACAGTTCCTAACCCGCGAATATGGCGAGAAGATTTATCTCCTCCGCACCACGCGCGACCCGGCCACCAACCGCGACATTCTCGAAATGACGAGCGGCAGCCGCTATGCGCTCGATTTCGATGGAAGGTGGGAGCGGGTAGAATGAGCATTACCGAAGCATTCGGTTTTACATGTGTCACCATGATGTTCCTCTCGTACCTGCTCGAACAGCGGGCGCCCGTATGGCGGCTGGTGTTTGCACTCTCGTGCTTCGGGGCGAGCGCCTATGCCGTGCTTATCGGCTCGATACCGTTTGCTATTGTGGAGGGATTGTGGGGAATCGTTGCGATGAGGCGATGGGCTGTAATCCGACCGGGCGCTGGATGAGCGTGGGGTAGTGTGGAACCGATAATAAGTGCCCGTGGTGTTCAATACCGTTTATTACATGTTCCTGAGTGAACAAACTCTATTTCGGCGACAATCTTGATATTCTCCGCGAGCACATCGCGATGGAAGAAGGGACGACCGAGCGCGAAAAAGCGGCAATGGGATTTTTTGTAACGCTCGTCGAACCAGGCATCAGCAATGATGCGCGCCCGATGCGCGAGGAAGCCACCGCCGCCGGATTCTACAACGTGCCCCGGTTCGGCTCCGAATAGCGGATTGTGCCGTCCCGCCGGGCCACTGGCACTTAAAAAAATTCGCGCACGGCGTTCCCCGCGCCATTGTCTGAACCCTTCGACAAGCTCAAGGCGATTTATGGGATGGATGGGATTTTTGGGATGGGATCGACCGTGTTTGTGTGCCGGGAAGCGCCTGCTTCCCGGTCATGGGGTCACGGAAGCAGGCGCTTCCGTGCATACGGAGAGAGTGGGAAAAAAATTTCAAAAAAATTTCGGAATCACTTGACATTGCCATTTTTATTGCGTATGTTAGAAGGGACTATGATGAGCACCCATTCGACAAGTTCAGGGCAGGCTCTATTTGTTTTTGAGAAAACCAAAGACTTCCTTTCTACAGGAATGCCCAAAATGAAAATTAAACGTATCTCGCCGAGCAAGAAAACTATAAAGAATTCTTACGGTTTATGAAAAACAAATGCGTTTTTCGCATTCTTACATTAAATGACAATTCATAAAATAAAATTAGGCACCTATTTCAATTAGAATAGAAAAGTGAATAAAAAAAATCATCATTGGCGAAAATAAGCGAAAAACGCGAATAATCATGAAGCACAAACGCGTCTGCGCGATGTGGGTTAATAAGAAGTATCTTAATTCAAACCATTTTCTTCGAGGCCAAAGCGATACCAGACGCCGCTATGGCTCCAAGCTGAACGGCGGATAGCGGTCGGGATGGCCGGCCATCGAGCAATTATTACCGGACGATTTCCACCGTCGTTTCGGCATGGGAAACCACTCCCTGCACGACGCTTCCGAGGAGCATTCGTTCCAGTCGCGAAAGGCCGCGAGAGCCCATGAAAATGGTATCCGCCTGCACACGCTTCGCTTCGGAGAGAATCTCGTGGATGGGGCTTCCGACTTGTATCGCGCTCGTCACGTCGAAGCTCATCGTGGGCGATGCTTTTCTCATTTCGCGTTCGAGATCATGCACCGAATGCTCGATGCGGGATTCGTTCATGTCCTGGTACTGCGTGAGGTCCTCACCGACGAGCCAGAGATAGTTCCGCGTCGAGAGGATGCTAACGTCGATCACGGCCACGATATGGATCTGGGTATGATTCGGCCAGGAGCGGTCCAGAAGATGATGCACGGCCCGGTTGGAGCCTTCCGAGCCATCGAAGGCGAGCAGCAGGACGGGCGGGTAAGCGGGATCCGCATCGTCGACGATGCTTTCCGGTTTATTGTGGGAGATGCGGACCGCAGTCTCCGCTTCCCGCATGACGCGCAACGAGACACTGCCGAGAAACAACCGCGAAATTCCCGAACGCCCATGCGAGCCCATGACGATCAAATCCGGCTTCCACCAATCGGCCACTTCGAGGATGGCCGGTGCTGGCGGTTCCAGATGCACGCTTGGCGTTACATCCCACTGAGGGAAAATTTGTTTTACATGCTCAACTCCTTGTTCGGCATCGATCTCCGCCGTTTCCTGGGCATAGAGGATCGTTTCATGGGCGCTCTCGAATGCGTAAGTGAGGATGGGCAGGCCTGGATCGAGATTGAACGCCGGGGTCATCGCGGTGTGTGCTTCCTCGGCCGTGACGACCATGGCCTGCACATTCTGCTGTGGAAGCCCGGCCCGTTTCAGGTCCTCGATCGCGGCCTTCGCGGGTTCCGAGCCATCATAAGCTATGAGGATTTTCATTTGTACCGTTATGCTAACAGCATCATGCCAAAGCAGGAAAGTGGTTCATTTCGCCATAGAATAAGCTACCTCTTGAATCGGAATCGTAAAAGGCTTTTATCGTTCGTAAGAATTTCTTACGATCACCCGGGAAGGATGAATGATAAATTTTGAATGATAAAGCACGTTCGACCACACCAAATGATGGCATTCGGTTCGCAATGATAAGGTTGATGAAATCCATTCTTCTCTCCTTCATGCTTCTCGTGTCGGCAGTTCCGGCAATGGCTCAGTACACCGCTCCCTCTGGTGGTTTACCTGCCGAGGCAGCGGAAAGCAAAACAGTGGCAGCGATTGGGAGGCTCTATGAATTGCATTTCTGGACCGGCAAAACCTACTCGCTCAAGGACGATGCAAACCGCCAGGCCATCATCGCCTTTCAAAAGCTTGCTGGACTTCCTCGTAACGGAAAACTGACGGACACGACCGTGGCGCGCATTATGAGCGCGTCGATTCCGAACGCGCGTGTTACGCTCCATCAACCGCATCTCGAGGTCGACCTCGACCATCAGGTGCTGTTCGTCGTCGATTCCAGCGGCAGCGTCAATCGCATTCTACCGGTCTCGACCGGGAACGGTCAGCAATTCGATTATCCCGGCAAGGGAACGGAATATGCCCGGACGCCCCGTGGTAATTTCAAAGTTTATTACAAAGTTACCGGATGGAAAAAAAGCCCGCTGGGTCTGATGTTCGATCCCATGTATTTCAGCGGAGGGTTTGCGGTTCATGGTGCGAATGATGTGCCGCCAAAGCCGGCAAGCCACGGTTGCATCCGCATTCCCATGTTCGCCGCCGCAGAGATGTTCCGGGTAATGCCCATTGGAACGCCGGTTATTGTTTATGGAGAAAATCCAAAGCCTTCGAGCAAGAGTACCGAGTAACGAGTGTAGCTGTCGGGAGTATACTCCCGGCAGCTACGCACATTACCCGGTACTCGGTCTCAGTGGATCCAAATCACATTGATGCCGAAATTACCATCGGTCTCTTTCACGCCCGGCCCCTGCTGGGTTGTAATGGATTGATATTCGCCAACGACTTGCAATCCGTTGCCGAAGGCGTAATTGACAAAGCCGGCGATGGCATTTATCGCATTGTCCGAGCTTTGCGTCCAGGGAACGAACTGGTCATAGCGGGCGCCGACGCCAAAGAGCGGCGCGATCTGATAATCGGCTTCACCGAACCATCCGGAGTTCGTGAAGTCACTTCCCTTTACCAATTTCGCAGTATCCCAGCTATTGTCGGTCCCCTGCTGGAATCCGGCCAGGATCTGGAAACTCGAGATTGGGAGCGTGCCATAGATAGCATACCGCAGATACTTATCCTGGAACAAGGTATCGGGCGCGGGGCTGCTGGTTGGCAAGTCAACGCTGCCATAATAGAGGTAGCCCGAAAGTCCGGCTCCTTCCTTATTGAGGAATTGCGTGATGAAGACCTGCATGTCAACGGAATTCTGCGAAGGTCCGGCGGGCTTGCCTGCCGTTCCCTCGACCGGAATGACGCCTCCCTGTCCATCGGAATAGACGCCTCCGGAGACGGTGGCACGCACCGCAGTAGTCGGCCAGGTGTATCCGAGTTCGAGGCCAAATTGGGGAAGCCCACCTGTGGTGAACAGCGTAGAACCATTCGGGCCAATCGCGGTTGTGGCGCGAATGAGCGGATCCGAATTCCCCATGGCCTCATCGGATGCCTGATACCCCTGAAGTGGATCCAGCACGCCAAGCTTGGCGGTGAAGAACCCGTCTTCGGCGCCAGTGGTGTACTGCGCGTATGCTTTGTCAAGACCAAACAACCCGGTCATCGGATCGTACATCAGATGGACGTCGGCCGACATGTCGGGCGTCATGGCGCCGGCTACTGCCACCATAATCTGATCGAGTCCCATGGAAAGAGTGGATGTCGATGCCGCGTCCGGAGGATTGGTTGCGGCATCATTCACCGCGCCGGTAAGCGCTACCGCAAGATAGTTTCCAAGTTGGTAGTTCTCGTCCGTCTGTGTTCCGATATCGGAAGGCAACCGGAAGCCGGCCGCACGGAACCGAAAGCCTGTCTCGTTCAGTCGCGGAATCGTCGTGTGGCAGTAGGAGCACTTGAACCCGTACTTACGTGCGAAAATGGGCATGGCACTGCCGGCGGATGTCCATGTGGCAAGCGTAAGCGCACATGACAGGATGGTCAATGGAATAGTGGTTGATCGTTTCATGGTGTTAGTAGTGGTTACTGAACAGGTTGTCGCGCCCGCATCGAAGGATAGCGAACGCCTGAAAAGCTGCTATGGGAAAGCTACTAAAGGTTAATTATTTTCCGAGCGTCCTCAGGTAATTCACGACGCTCCAGCGCTCCTGATCGGAATAAGCCGTGCGAAACATGGGCATCGGTTTGTTGCCGTTCGTGATCTTCCAGAAGATAGCGCCATCGCTTTGGCTCTGGAACTCGTGAGTCGTGAGATTGACTGGCGGCTTAGAAAGATCGCTGGCCTTCGGGCCATTGCCTAACCCCTTGCTGCCGTGGCAGGAGACGCATTCTTTCGTAAAAATTTTCTTTCCGTCCTGAAGCGATGCTGCGTTTTTCGCAACAGGATTTTTCATCCCGTTCGCGGAGGCCGGCGCCATCCATTTGCCAACATTGCTGGCGTTGGTGTTGGTGGCAAAGAGCGCGACGCTCACCGCCAGGAGCGCACCAGAGGCGAGAACCAGAGCGGTGCGGGTGGTTGTGTTGTTAAGCTGCATGTTGTTTATCCTTTTTAATGGTTACCAGTTGAGCTACTACAAATCCATACGTTGCCCATACGCCGCCAAAGAGAATAGCGAAGGTGAGGATCATTGCGATGGGTGCATTGGGTTCCCAGAGCGCGCGCGGGAATGGGTCGGCAACGACGGGGAGCGGGGTTCCCAAATTACCGGTGTCTCGCGCGACGACCGGGCCCGTCTGATCGTCATCCTCGACGCGAGCGACCAGGATGAGTGTGCCGTGAGCATCTCCGGGAATATTTTTGGGCATTTGAATTACCGCATCGCCCGAATCGTCCGTCACCGCCGTGTTGTCGTCATCTCGGACCGGCATGATGCCGAATAACCGCTGGACATAGTAGTGTACCGTCTGATTCGGCAACGGCCCCAATTTGCCTACGCTGTCGAGTCCGGTAAAGGTAGCCTTAACCATCCACACGGAGTCGCCATTGCTAACGGCCAGCGTAAGCTTAGCGGTTGAAGCGGCGCTGGTGGAGTCGCCGGCGCCGGGCGCGGATTCGGCAGCACTCGTGGAATCCATCGAGCCCATCCCGCTCATGGCGTCCATTGCGGCGGCGCGATGCGTCGCGAGCACGAGGACAAGCATGAGTACCAGAAGCAGAGCATTTCGTAGAATTTTCATTGCGCGAAGGCCTCCTCGATCGCCGGTGCCAGTGTGTGTTTGTGATCTTTACCATTGTGGCTCGCGACCGTTGGCGGCAAGCCCGCAGCGGCACGCTGGGCCACGTGAACTCCCTCCTCCACTTCCCAGATCGAGCTGATCGGGAAGAACTTGGAAAAGAGCGTGATGACTAATAATATACCCGCCAGCATCCCGCCCACGACTGAGAACTCGACCCAATTGGGGAAGTAATTCGTCCACGAGAGCGGCGCATGTTGCATCGGGAGGAATGGGTGCAACAGCACGGGAATGATGATGATATACCGCTTGACCCACGCGCCGGCCACAATGACGACACAGGTAATCGTCGCTAAAACCGGCTTGCGTCCGCGCGGAGTGGCCAGGATAATAATGGGCAAGAGTACCGTGCCGAACTGCAGGATCCAAAAGACAGTGGAGTATCCACCCGAGAATAAATTCCTCAGAAGCGGTGCCTCGCCGGATTCCATTTTATACGCCGAGACCCAATACTCGTTAAAGTTAAAGTAAGCATAGATCATTGTGAGGGCAAGCACGATCTTGGACATTAGGTCAAAGTGGCGCGGCGTGATGTACTCCTCCAGATGATAAATCTTTCGGAAGGCGGCCATCACCAGGATGACGCCGGCCGACCCGGAGTAGAGCGCGCCCACGACAAAGTAAGGACCAAAGATGGTGCTGTCCCATCCAGCCCGGAGCGTCATGGCGAAAATGTAGGAGATTACCGTATGAACCGAAACGGCAATTGGGATGATCATTACGGTCATCACTCGCATGGCGCGTTCGAGGCGGCGCCATTGTTCCGGGGTTCCCTCCCAGCCCATAGCAAGCTTATCATATATCCACAATCGGGATTTCGAAGCCGTGTTCGCAAACCGCTTTTTGGCAAGCGCGATATCGGGAATCATCGGCAAATAGAGGAACATCAAGCTGCCGGTTAGGTAGGTGGTAATGCAGACGATATCCCACACCAGCGGTGATTGCAACCGGCCGAAGAAGACCATGTTCAGCACACGGTCCGGGCGCCCCATGTCAATAATAGGCATAAGCCCGCCGAACATCAACGCTACGGCGGTAAGTAATTCCGCCGAACGGGTGATGGGCCGCCGCCATTCCTGATTCGTTACACGAAGAATTGCCGAGACCAGCGTTCCCGAATGGCTAATGCCTATGATAAAGACGAACGTCGCAATGTACAGACCCCAGGATACGTAATTGCGCATGGCCGTCGCTTCAAGGCCTGTTCGCAATTGATAGATATAGGCGAACAGCCCCCACGCCATTACCACGGCAAGCCCGATAACCCAATACCGGCTCCACTTCCCGAAATTCCCGGGGGTAATCGGCTTCAGAAAATCGTCTCGAATTTTTTCGATGCTCGGGAGCGTCCCTCCCGCGGCAGCGAGCCGTATCGTGGGCGATGCCGGAATCGGATCGGTCGCGAAGGTCGCGTCCGCTGCCCGGTGTGCCAGCGATGCTTGCTCCGCTCCGTTATTTTTCTTGATGGTACTATCCATGGAAAATTCTTTGTGTGCTTGCAGTGCCCTTTGCGCGTTTCTCGATTCACGTTATCCGTATACTCGTTATCCCTCGATCGTTCTTCGCGATGCATCGTGGGCGATTCTTGGTTCGGGATAGCGCCGGTTCTTCGGCGGCAGATAATAGACGCGCGGTTTCGTTCCAAGCTCTTCCAAATACCGGTAGGCCGCGTTCTGGTCGAGCAGCGTGCTCAGTCGCACCGTATCCCCGTTGGAGTTCGTCACGGCATCTTCATTCTCATCGCCGAAGTAAATGGCGCCCATGTCACAGGAATCCACACACGCCGGCATCTTGCCTTCGCGGATCATGTCCGGACAAAAATCGCATTTCTCGACCGTACCGATGCGGCGTGGATAACCCTGTTCTGGTGTGTAAGGAATATTGTCCATGGCCGGAATTTCCTCCGGCGCACCCCAATTGAAAAAGCGTGTTGAGTAGGGGCACGCCGCCATGCAAAAGCGGCAACCAATGCATCGGGTGTTGTCAATAAGCACGATCCCGTCCTCGCGCTTGAACGTCGCGTTCACCGGGCAGACCTTCGTACACGGAGGATTATCGCAATGGAAGCAGGGCTTCGGCATCCAGTAGGCGCCCGTCTCTTTGGAGTCCTGCATTTCGAAGACCTTTATATACTCCCGGTCGGGCGGCGTGAAGTGCATCTTCTGGCATGCGACCGTGCATTTTTTGCAGCCATCGCACTTCGAAAGGTCAATAACCATAACGAAGCGCCGCCCCGGAATCCCGATGCGCGCTTCTTCATTGGTAACGGGCGCGTGATGCGCGGCATAAGCGTGCGCCTTACTGATTTCGAGCAGCTCTCCGGTTGGAGTAAGAACTTTCATCGTGTCGCCGACGGACGCAGTATCGGCTGCGGCACTCGCCCCACCGGCTCCGGCGGCCGTAGTATCGGAAGCTGCCTTCGCAACGTTCGCCGAGAACGCCTTCTGAATACCGGCTCCGGCTGCGACGGCGGCGCCGCCCAGCACTGTAAGAGTCAAAAATTTCCTGCGGCTGGTTTTTTTCTCTTCGCCCATGCCGATGCCGCAACTCAATTGTCATACCTGAACCGCAAACCGCCGGAATTTTGGCGTTTACGCCATCGCTTGCCTCTTCGATTCATTCGAGTGGTAAGTATTCTTTACATACCGGAAAGAAATTTTTTATTCGTTCCTAAAAATATCCGGAAATTTTTCGTGCCAATGGAGAACTTTCCGTAAATAAATTCGAGAATGGCAATTTCTTATATCACTTTCGTTAGTGAGCCTTCCGTGAAGGTTTACCGCTATTAGATTTTCTTCCGCTTCGATGCTCGAAGAGCGGAAGATTACTTTACGGCTTCCCAATTATCGTTCCCGTCGCGTTCCCGACCGTTAAGTTTTCCATCGCCTCGATGGAAGAAATGGGAGGTTTTTCTTACGCCTCTACAAGCTTCGTGATCTGATAATAATTAAAAATCATCGAATACCAGATCTTCTCCACTTAGGTGCGTCAATGCAGGAAAGCCAATACTTTTTGGTAACCATTTGCCGCGCTTCTGCTTGGGGGGGAGTAGCGGTCGACACATCCCAGGTGCGCGCAACGAGCGCGATGCCATATAAGAGGACGACCGCGTAACGGCGGGAAAGAAAGGCCTTCGCTGTTTCTCTGAAAAATAATGGGAACGCGGGGTAGGTGCCCGTTTATGTTCTCTCCGACAGAAATCCGCTCCCGCCCGTCTCGGGCCACCTTATGAACAAACTCTATTTCGGCGACAACCTCGATATTCTCCGCGAGCACATTGCGTCGGAATCGGTCGATCTTATTTATCTTGGGTCCGCCCCATTTAATTCCAAGCGCGATTATTCCGTGCTCTTTAAAACGCCGAAGGGACACGAGTCCGACGCGCAGATCACCGCCTTCGAGGACTCCTGGCATTGGGGCGAGCAGGCCGAGCGCGAGTTCAACGAACTCCTCCACGCCCCGAATACCGACGTAGCCGAGATGATGCTCGCCTTGCGAAAGTTCCTGAAGGAGAATGACATGATGGCCTATCTCACGATGATGGCCAATCGCCTCTCGTATCTGATTTTGCTAACTCTTTTCATCATGGCAGGCTGTGATCGTACAATGCCCACAGGATTCTGGGAAAGCTTTCAGGGCTACGCACTACAGAAAAATGTAAGCGATCAGGGTCCTTGGGGTGGCACTCATGCAATGTATTGGAAGGATTCTCACGTGGACACCTTCCAACCACAACAAGTTATAAAATTTGCCAGCCAAAACGGCTGGACATTTTTAGATAGCTCAAAGGTTAGTTCCGAAGACGTGAGGAAATGGAACGTTGCTGGTACTGCTATTTTCCCTTTGTCTGAAGAAGGCTTGGACACGAGCGTAAGCAATGACTTTGCATGCAAGCACTTCCCTCGATGGATCGAGGGAGATATAACGTTGCTTAGATTCAAAACGAATTGGATCACCGTTACTCCTGGAACGGGAAAAGACAATCCTTCATATGGCTACGTTATCCTTAATCACGAGCACAATCAAATGTCAGTGTATCACATGTGGGGGGAATAGCATGAACCATATAAAGCTCAAACAATGGTGGGCGGCTTCGCTCGTGGGCGCGCAGCCCTATCAAGGCAAGAAAAAAGGCGCCGACTCCGGCATCGACGGACTCATCTTTTTCCACGACGATAAAACGGGCGCGAAGTGGATGACCGATCATCCACGGAAGATCGTCGTCTCGGTCAAGGGCGGCGAGAACGTGTCGGTCGCGATGGTCCGCGATTTCGCGCATGTGATCGAACGCGAACAAGCCGCGATGGGATTTTTTGTCACGCTCGCCGAACCCACGAGCCCGATGTCGAAAGAATCGGTCGCCTTCGGCTTCTACGACGAACCACGCTTCGGCGCCGAATACCCGAAGCTCCAAATCCTCACCATCGAAGGATTGATGTCGGGAACCGAACGGCCACGGTATCCGGATTTAACGCTGGGACGATCCACATTCAAACGCGCTCAAATCGAGGATGTGAGCGGGGAGCAATCTGAACTGGGATTTATGAGATAAGAGGGATGTTCGGGATAATATGGAGAAGCACTTCGACGACGAAAAGCTAACCTACGATAGTATCGGCTGCGCAATGCGAGTGCATACCGCGCTTGGTTGCGGATTTCAGGAGGTGATTTATCAGCGTGCCCTTGAGATCGAGCTTACGGACGCTGGTATGGAGTTCCAACGCGAATTCGAAATGCCCATTCGGTATAAGGGCAAATTCATCGGTGGCCGGCGAGTCGATTTTCTGGTGAATGGAGTTTCGGTCGAGCTTAAAGCACTGACCGAACTTGGAAGACGTTCATCTCGCGCAGGCAATGAATTATCTTGAGGCTTACGAATTACAAACGGGATTACTAATCAATTTCGGAGCTAAGAAATTGCAATTCCATCGTTTAACTAATCGCAATAAAAAAAATGTCTGAACTGGGATTTCTGGAATGGAACGGATGTATGGGAAGGATTTGCTTCATCCCAAACATTCCCCGCATCCCATCCATCCCAGTTCAGACGCTCCGCTCCACGTTCAAACGCGCTCAAATCGAGGATGTGAGCGGGGAGCAGGGGAAATTATTATGATTTCCAGCCAAAATGAGCGAAAAAATTGGGAATCTGGACAGAAACGTTTCATTTTATTTCTCGTAATAAGTACCATCTTAGCCATGGGTGGCTCAGAATGTGTTATCTTTGTATAAGAAAGTCTGACGCACAAAAAAATGGATCTTAGAATTCCTCGGAAATTTCAGGCCGGTTTTAAGGCATTGTATGAGCTATCGGAAGAAAAGAAAGAGCAGCTCATCGTTGTCCTCAAGGAGACGCGTCGTGGAAGTAGCACTCAAGATCTTACCGTCAAAATAAGCCTTACTCTCGGTCTTGGCTTAGAACCAGCACAGAGTTTAATAAACGCTCTTACGTCGTTCTATCTCGTGGTGGACAACCTTGACGAAAAAGGTAAGGCCGAATTTATTGAGGCACTCCCGGATGCTTTAGTTGAAAGCGGAGTAGTATCCGACGGAGCTGACACTTCATCTATAATTCAAGTTGTAAATAGTGCGCTTGAACTGAAAGAATCACTAGGTACCATTGCAAAAGCAAAAGAATTGGCGACGGAGTGTGAACGCTTGTTTGTGAAATCGAGGATTCTATCAGATTTTCGGCCTATTTTTTCTGATAATTTAGATGAACCAATCGGGGCAGGGATAATAGTGCATCAGCTGCGAATAACTTTCCACAAAGATGAAT
>DASRZC010000060.1:0-29602 GCA_035686785.1 Kapaibacterium sp. (SeqCode) | reverse complement strand
ACTCGACACCAATCTCTATAACGACTATATCGATAGAAAAGGCAACCTCAACAGTGTCGAGTGTACCGCTCCTCACCATGGGTTTTTTCATGGCGGGAATGGGACCATATCCATAGCGCCGTCAAGGACGACCATTCAGTTCCCTCCCGAAGCCGGGCAGATAAACTACGGCGACTACACCACACTCGCCGAAAAAATGTACGATACTGCGTATGGCTTCCGCCTTGTGGAAATTTTTAATACCGTTCTCATGATCGTCACGCACGACGGCTGGCAAAGCTCCGTGCCGTATGATTCGGGCTATCTCCAGAATGCGCAGTCCCCCATCATTGCGTATATTGTCGATAGCAACGATGTTTGGACAGAGGAAGGCAACACGTTAGGAAAAACTGGTTTTGTCGATTCGCCGAAAGTAATACTACACTCCACAAACGGTGGCATAACATGGCAATCGTTCGATGCTTTCGATAGCGCGCGGTATAGGCCGTGGGTGCAGGACCTTTTTGTAAATCCAAAGGCTCGCGAAGTTTTTTGCACGGTTAATTATAGCCATATTGACTATGCCTATTCCAGCGATTACGGAACCACCTGGCGGATCGACTCGTCATTTAGTGGTTCCAGCGATTATGAAAAAACCTGGCGCCTCGGTTCGAAGGTGGGTGGTGTCTTATGGCGCATGGCCAATCCTGCCCCCGGCATTCTCTGGGCTATGATAGGTGGATCGGGTTATAGCAGCGTTGAGATTTTTCCGCAAAGGGACGCTATCGGTGCGGATTCTAACTATTACTCCCGGAAAATCGGTTATAGCTCCGATAACGGCAAGACCTGGTTGATCGATTCTACAACATTTCTCGGCGACTCATTGGAGGAGATGCATTGGCTCGATGTCCGGCACGGATGGATTGCTTCATGGAGCCATGATAGCCTTTTTATGTGGTACTATGACGCCGATGCTACGAGCGGCGTTGTAGAGCATTATTTTCACACTAACTCGGTCGCGTATTCCCTGCTTTACCCAGACCCTGTAAGTTCCACGCTCTACGTGGATGCTCCCGGACTGAGCGGTCCCGTATTGGTTTTTGATGTGCTTGGAAGAGTAGTGATTAGCTCGGTTCTTCCATCTTCCGATAAAATGCAATTAGATGTCCGCTCTCTTCCAAGAGGACCCTATATGGTCGTCATTGGAAATCTTACAACGCAGTTTCTGAAGGAATAGCGAAGGCCGGTCCCAGTTTTCTCCCGGGACTTTGAGGTCGGGGTTTGCAGTGCAACCGATAGGAAGCTTGTGTGTGTTTTATGGTTTCGTGAATGCGTTCATTCGCATTTCCTTCGGTTTTTTCAAACCCTGATTTTTTATTCGATGCCGATTTCTAAACATTTCATTTCGTTCTTCGCCGCTCTCGCGCTACTCTCTTGGGTTCCTTCCGTTCTTCGCGCGCAAGCCGAGGCGGGCGGGGAATCGCTGCCCGCGCCGATCGTCTCGCTGTCGGATTCGGGGGCCTATGGCGCGATCAACCAGCTTCCGGCCAGCATTCGCTCCTCCCGTCCATTTGCGCGTGAGTTTTACGAATTCGCGCGCCACGCCGGAAGCTCCGGCACTGTTGATAATGCTGCCTACCGAAGCACGTTCGAAGAAGCGCGGAATGGCATGCTCCAATCGAGCGAACGAGCGATGAAAGGCACTCGCCCGCAAAATATTCTTTCCGGAGGATGGACGAATCTTGGGCTTACGGGTTCCGATGCCGTTCCTTCCGCCGGCATTACGACCGCGATCGTCTTCGATCCTCAAAACCCCGCCATTATGTATGCCGGCGGTTCCGGCGGAGTGTGGAAATCATTCGATACTGGCGCGAATTGGTTCCCACTCACCGATAACGTGCTACCGAATCTCTCGGTCGCCTCGATCGCGATCGATCCGGTAAACCCCGATACGCTCTATGTCGGCACGGGGTATTGTTATAGCTCGACCCCCATGTATAACGGCGCGGGACTTTATGAATCGACCGACAGCGGCCAATCCTTCTCGCTGGTGAATGTTGCGAGCGGAGCAGAGAGTTTTGTTAAGGTCGTGGTCGATCCATCGAATCATAATATCATCCTTGCGTCTTCTTTCGATCAAAGGCAGGTCTATCGGTCCACGAACTTTGGGGCAACATGGAACTCCGTTTTTTCGAAAGGTGGCGTGGCATGGGATATTCTATCTACTCCCGGTCCGGGCAATAGCTCGATCTTCTATCTTCTTTGCGGTGGTGACCCGTCATTCGGGGGTACAGGTAGCGGTGGGATCTATAAGTCCACCGATGATGGTGGGCACTGGTCGATAGTAACGACGGTGTCGAATTTTCTGGCTGCGAGTTCCATTGGCCGGGGCGCTCTGGCCTCGCCGGCCAGGGACTCGAGCAAAATTTTTGCGTTGGTGACGGATCCTGGTGGTTCTCAGGTTCATTTATACGAGAGCACCGATGCGGGAACGAATTGGGCGCCCTATACCCCCGCCCCATCGAGCACACTCTTCAATCAAGTAGATCTAACGATTCCGGCGCAAGGGTGGTATGACCTCACGCTTGCGGTTTCGCCCTATTCCAGAAACAGCGATACGATTTATATCGGTGGCATCTCCGCCTATGTAATGTCCGGAGCAAGCGGATGGAATGCCTATAGCTCTCCCGGATCGAATGGTGATGGTGGCAATGGGATGACGCATGTCGATCATCATTCCTTTGCATTCAATCCCGTGAATTCCAGAATCGTTTATGATGGCGACGATGGCGGACTGTGGGTCAATTATGCCGCCGGCTCGACCGATGTATCGAACGGAGGTGGATGGCTGCTGCATTCGCATAATATGGTTACCAGCCGCCTCTATAATTTTACCTTCGACCATTTTTATCCCACTCATACTTGGGCCGGAGCGCAGGATCAGGGGCTGTGGGAAATCATTTCCGGCCAGGACCCAATGACCTTTCCCGATGACCATCTGGGCGATGCGATGCAGCCGCTTGGTAGTTCGCAAAATCCCACCCTCGTGTATGCCGAAGGGGTTCAGGGTGAAATTTATGAAGCCTCCTTGCCCGGAGCGTGGACTTCGATCGGCGGTTCTTCCGTATTTAACGATGCCGTAGGATGGGCCGCGCCATTTCGAATGTCCCCGGTGGCGCATCTTGCTCCAATAGTGCCATCTTCGAGTATTCTTTATATTGGCCGGCAGCGCCTCTGGCAAACAACCAATGGGGGAAAAAATTGGACCAAGCTTACTCCTTCCTTTGGCGCGGCATTAGACGGGCTGTATTATTGCACCGCGATCGGGTTGCCAAGCTGGAATGCCAATATGATTTACGCCGCCGGAGGCGGTAGCTCCTTCCAGCTTTCTACCGACTTCGGAGTAAACTGGCGCACACGGACGAACCCGGGGATCGTAACCTCGATCAATACCTCCCCGCAAGACCCCAAATTCGTTGTCGTTACTCTGAGCAGTAGCTCGAAAAAAGTCATGATGTCCGATGACAGCGGCCACACCTGGACAGACGTGTCAGGGACAACCGCCGGGCAGGACATCCCGGGGGCTGGCGCGAACACCCAATGCAATGTCATGTCGCTTGCCATCGACTCGACAAATCCCCTTACGACGTGGTACGCCGCGACCGATTTCGGAATGTATGAAACAACGAATGCAGGCCAGAGTTGGTCATTTATGGGGCCTGGCCTTTTCCCTTGCCGCGATGTGCAGATTGCATCAAATGGAGTAACGATGCGGGTTGCGACGTATGGGCGCGGTTTATGGGAAACGACCCTCGTACCCGATGCCGTGGAATCGGTTTCGCTCTCGGCGACGAAAGGGCCGGGAGGCACGAACCTATCATGGAACGTCGAAGGCGAACCCTCCGGCGCGATGTTTTATATTCAGCGTTCGCTTGATGGCGATGCCTTTGTGAATATTGGCAGCATCCCGGGCTTTGGCGCTGCTTCCGCGCGGCAGGATTACTCCTTCGCGGATAACACGACCGAGCCGGGAACGTATCTTTACCAAATCCACGAAGTCGATGCCAATGGCGCCGAGCACTATACGAACCAGGTCGAATTGCACTACGGGACGGACGGAATTTATTTTTCCCAGCCGTATCCCAATCCGTTTGTCCTGAATGGCAATGCCACCGGCGACATTACCCTTACTTTTGAATTGCCGGCGCGTGATAATGTGCTCGTTCGTATTTATAACACAAATGGCGTGCTCGTCCGCACGCTGCTCGATCATCCGCTCGATGGTGGGCCGCACAGCCTCACGTGGGATGCCCGCGATGCCGGCGGCAGCGTGGTCGAGCCGGGAGCCTATCTTTGTTCCATCCAAACCGGCGCGTCCGGAAGGGTTACGAATAAAATTATGATCGTGCGCGAATAATTTCGCCAGTCCATGATACGGGATGTTTGGCAGGGAACCTTCACAGGGGATTTTCGAGCAGGCTGTTCGCGCTGGGAACGGAATATTTCGGGCCGGACTGAAAGTACCGTTTCAGCCGGAGGAAGTGCTTCTCATAGAAATGCCAGCTAAGAAACGCCGCGGCAATGGATACTCCGAAATAAAGGAAGAATAATTCGAATTCCGCAAGCAGCGGGACTGAGGATATTCCCGGCATTGCCGGACGAAGTATTAAAAATGCCAGCGGCACATGCAGAACATATAGCGCGTAGCTATACTTACCCAGCCACCGCAATGCGGGATGTGAAAAAAATCGGGAGACGCGGCCAACCGCATTCTTTGTCGCGGCATGAATCAACCATACAAACAGAACTGCTAACAATGGCAGCATTATCATATTTTGGCTGAAGAGGATGAGAGGAGCATGGTCCCATCCGGGGAAAAGGCCATCCCCATTTAAAATTAAAAATGCGAGCACTGCAAAGGACAACGCGACCCATCTATTCGGACGGAGGCCTTTCAAAGCTCCCGGCACTCCACTTCGAATGGATAGCGCCAGATAACCGCCGAGCAGGAGCGCATCACAGTGTGTTTCGGTGCTAAGATATAGCGTTGAAAAATTGATTCCTGAGAAATAGAGGATGCACCGCAACAAGCTAACCGAAAAGAATGCGGCGAGCAGCCCAAAACGAAGCCGCTCTAAACGTGTCGCGAAGAAGATGACCAGCGGCCATACCAGATAGAACTGCTCCTCGATCGCGAGTGTCCAGAGATGCGAAAGATAGTTTGCTTGCCAACCGCCGTAAGCGAAGTAAAAATTGCTGGTGTACGTCCAGAAAAAAATATGCGAAGACGGCGCAACGCCGGTTTGAATTCCCACTCGCGGAGCTATCAGAAGTACCAATACGAGGACGCCATAATACAATGGAAAAATCCGCAGAATTCTCCTTCCGTAGAACGTGCGAAAATAATGGTTCCGCGACTTCGAATCCACCAAAATGCCGGTAATGAGAAATCCGGAGAGGACGAAAAACAGATCGACTCCGCTCCAGGCAAAACCAAAGAAACGCGCGAAGTGCGCAAGCCACTTTTCATGGACCGGCGTGAACTGCATGAAATGATGCCATACAATCATCAGCGCGGCCATGCCGCGCAGGCCATCGAGGGCAGGAAAGTGGCGTTCCGAAGGCATGATTCTATCGGTATTCATACACGCGCAGTGTATCGAGCGCTTTCAGACCCGATGGATCATAGGTGCGCTCATAATCGGTAAAGTGACCGGCACGCTCGAATATTATTCTGGGGTGCGTCGAGGTATCGATGTAAGAATTTTTTTCACTCCAGTTTCCGCTATATTTGATCGCATAATCTATGTTGGCATTTTTCCACAGGGTGGATGCCGGCAGATTATCGATCGGTTGATTATACATGATCGTCGTTACGAGGGCACAGGAATCGTCATCCATTACCGTGGCCTGCCCCGAAGCAGTGCAAAAAACTCTCGGAATACTTTTATTTGCATGGGAGTGAAGAATGCGCAACGCATCGGTAATCGCACTCTGATTTTCCCGCGAAATCACTTCGCCCGTTTGGCCCATGGCAGCGGAATTGTTGGAATAATCATACACCGAGAATACTCCAATGAGGAGAACCACCGACATGGTGAGAACTTTATTCGAGGACGCTCGAAACAGAAACGATATCATTATCATGAGCATGAAAACAAGGGCCGGCAAGACGTGAATGAAATACCGGGGCGTGACGACATCTTCCAAAAATACAGAAGATAAAATTAGAAGCGCCAAGCCTATCGCAAGCCGTTTTTCCGTGATGGTAAGGGCATTGGAAAAACTTACTTTATACTTTACCCGCGCGAGCAAGAACAGCAGAATCATCGCAATGGAAAGAAATAAAATATTCCGAGCCCACATATTTGCGATAAAGTATCTCCAATAGAGATTTGCGAAATCCGACTTAGGATGAATTATCATAAGCATGGGAATCTTATTCAAGCCGTCCGACAATGGCCCAAAAATACTTACCGAATGCAGTAGCACAACTTGCAGCACGAATAAAACCAAAAATCCACTAGTCATAGACGCAAAAAACACCTTCCACTTCGGTTTGTAAACGAACGAGAAATAAGCGAGTACCAAAAATAAATAGATGATCAGATGCCCGTTGAGCAGCAGTAGAGAGGGGAATGCCAATCCAAGGAGCACGCTAAGATCAGAATACTTTTCTATCATCAATGGAAGGAGGGCCACAACAATCAAGACCACAAAGCCAACGAGCAAATCGTATCGCGCGGCGTGGCTCATAATAAAAAAGCCAAGCGTGCTTGCTAATAAAATACAACCGTACATCCTTAGCCATGGCGCGACCCCATAGCGTTTCGCAATCAGCCATATTGAAAAAAGAGTCAGCAGGGCAAGCAAAAACGTAATCGTTCTTCCCACATCGACGGTGTGATGTTTTATAAGCAGCAACGGCAAACCATACATCGCAGCAGTCACGTAACAACTGCCAAACAACAGGCCGGAACACTGCGAAAACATCGAACCGGGGGCATTGGGATTTACGTAATGTCCGGTGGTGACAAATTGATGATATTGGGACATCAGCCATGTTTCGTCGCTGCTCCACCAGTATGCATTTTGAATAGGCGCAACATAAAGATACTGAAAATTCCTCATCAGGATCAAAACCAAGACCACGAACAATGCGAAAGTAACGATTTTAGAAAACTTCATGGTGCCCTCCTTGAAATATTCGCATTACCAGTATGCTCCCGGCGAGGTTGTTTCCACAATGTACCAGAGAATTCCGCTCACGACGTGCAATGCGAAAATCCCGGATACGACCACGAACTTTCCAGACCAGCGCGTTCGATCAGGCTCGAAAAAAAACCGTTGCACAATAAACCGCATCGAGATAACGAACCATAAAAACAATCCCAATTGCCCCGACCAGAGAAAATTTCCCTTGATCAGCCGTACGCCTTCCTCTGCAAAAAAGTAGGACTGTGCCGCGCCCATCAGGAACAGCACGAGGCCGAGCTGAAAATACCGGTCCTGGAGCGCTTCCTTTCGATAGAGGAGGAGGACACTCAATGGAAACAAAATGGAAAGAAAGAATTTAGGGATGAGGAACCGTGCCATTATGGAATAGACCAGAAATGGCGCGAAGAGAATGCGCGAGGAATCCATGTCCGAAGTTGCGGGAGGATGAAGATAGGTAAAAACATATTGCCAGGCGAGAATGAGGACGCCGGGAAGGAGCACGCCAAGTGCGATGAATCGCAGAAGATGCCAGTCTTTTCGATTAAGTGCCATCAGGGCGAACACCCCCGCTGTAGGGACCATGATAAGCGCATAATTCGGTTTCGTTAATGCCGCGATAGCCAGCGTGAGAAAGCAAAAAATGGTCTGGCGAGTCGAGATTCTTCGATACACAAAGGCCGCGGCAAAAATCATCACATTCACTAACGCAATGGGCCGGCATAGAGAAATCGGGGGATTGTGATAGATGGTAATTCCGATATAACCATTGTACCCGTTATGTTTTAGCAGCGTCAGCAGATTGATTGGCGCCACCGTCATCGCGGCCACGGTAAGCGCGACGAGAAGCCAGCCGCGGCGTGCGGCGCGGAGGTGAGGATGCCCCGATTCGGGAATCGATTGTTTCCAAAAAATCCAGAGTACGTGCGCGAGCAAAAGTTGAAAGAGCAGCACAACAACGCCCCCAAGCACCATCGTATTGTGGCGGGGAAAGATTTTGGAGAGTAGAAGGACAAGACCAGGAAAAATAAAGTGCGGCGTTGTTACCGTACCGCTGCTCTTCATGTGCGCGATGAAAATCGCATAATTAAGGAAGTCGTTCGAGGTGCTATTCTGATGCGAAAAAGTTTGGTACAAGTTCGCGCCAAATAGCAGCATGGTTACTGCCATCAGGAGGTACCAAGGCGGGGACTTCCAAAAGCGCATGATACAAGAACCACTATTCCGTCAAAATTTCTCCCACGAGTTCGGCGACATGATCCTCGAAGTGCGGCTGCGCGTCTCTATTTCCTTCGAAAAATAAACGAGACCGTCACGCCTTCGAAGCCGAAATGCTTGCGGAGCGTGCGTTCCAGGAAGCGTTTGTAGGCGCTGGGAATTTCGTCGGGGAAATTCGAGAAAAAAGCGAAGACGGGCGGTTCGGTCTTGACCTGCGTGATGTAATTGATGCGTAGGTCGTGTCCGCGCACGTTGGGCGGCGGCGTTTTTTCGATCTCTTCGAGCAGGGCGCCATTAAGCTCGTTTGTGCCGATCCGTTTCTTCCGCTCTTCGAACACTTTTATCGCGAGTTCGAGCGGCTTCGTATGCCGCTGGTGCGTGAGGGCGCTGATAAAAACGATGGGAATATAATCGAGACTTTTGAACGTCTCAATCACTGTTTTCTCGAAATGCGCGGCAGTCATCGTCGTTTTTTCCACGGCATCCCATTTGTTCACGACGATGACGGCGCCCTTGCGAGCATCGACGACCTCGTTTACGATCTTCGCGTCCTGGCTTTCCATGCCCTGCGTGGCGTCGATCAGGATGAGCGCAACATCGCATTCCTCGATCGCTTTCATCGTGCGGATCGTGGAGTATAGTTCCAGCGCATTCGACACATATTTTTTTCGCCGTAAGCCGGCGGTATCGATGAGCGTAATCGTTTGGCCGTAATAGCTATACTCAGTGTGGAGCGTGTCGCGCGTCGTGCCAGCGATGGGCATGACGATGGCGCGGTCGTAGCCTAAAAGCGCATTGAGGTAGCTGGACTTCCCGACATTGGGTTTGCCGACGATCGCAAGTTTCATCGCCCGTTCGCCTTCTGGCTCGGGGATTTGCGGAGGAAATTTCGTAAGCAGCAGATCGAGAAAGTCCGCGATGCCTCGGCCATTGATGGCGCTGATGGGAATCGGCTCGCCAAGACCGAGCGGATAAAATTCACTCGCGGCGAGCGGCTCGCGCGCTTCGTTATCGGCTTTATTCGCCAGCAGAAATACCGGCTTGCCGGACTTACGCAGCATTTGCGCTACTTCGGCGTCGAGCGCGTGAAGCCCCGCAGTGACATCGGCAACAAAAAGAATAACTTCCGCTTCGTCGATCGCGAGTTCGGCCTGCTCGCGGATCGCGCGCTCTAAAAGATCTTGCGAGCCGGGCACAACCCCGCCGGTGTCGATCACATTATATTCCGAACCCGACCATTCGGCCCGTGCATAATGGCGGTCGCGGGTTACGCCGGACTCCGCGCCGGTAATCGCGCGGCGCTCGCCGACCAAGCGATTGAACAGCGTGGATTTGCCAACGTTTGGCCTTCCGACTATTGCAACAATTGGAATCATCGAACCTGAACCTGGATTACGCGGATTGGATGGATTTTCTGGATTAGTTTCGGTTCTTTATAATTATGCTGAACTTACACTATGCCCTTGAATGGAGCTTTCGAATTTATTAGTCGTTTCATCTGAAGACTTTTACCGCCGGTGTGTGTAGCATCCCGGTTGTTCTTCAATGTTGTATTCCCGAAAGTAATCCTGCAAATCCATCCAATCCGCGTAATCCAGGTTCAATCAGCGTAATCAGGTTCAGCCTTCGAGTCCCCGCAGGAAAGCAAGTCCCTCCTCCGCATTCGGCGCGAGGATGCTCATAAAACGCTCGAAAGCGGCGCGCGCAAGTTGATTATCGTGCTCGGTAAAGACGATAATAAGATTGCGGATCATTCGGAGCAAAATGGCGCGCGGCGGTGCGGGATCCAGGAATTGCCGGTGGAATGGCAGGCCAGAGGAATTGAGGTAATGCTTGATGTCCCGCTCACGCAGGATGACGCCGGCGTTGAACGCATCGATAAACAGCGGATCGCCGCGAAGGCCGTCATAGCGGACGAGGAAATGCCCCGGCGCGCTCGCGCCGCTGAACGGCAATCCCAAACGCGATCGGACGATAAGCAGATAGACGCTTGCGAGCGAAATCGGGATTCCGGTTCGGCGCTCGATCACGGAGTCGATGTAACTATTTTCCGCTTCCAGGAATTTTGCGTGATTGCCGCGGAAGCGAAGGTCTTCGAAAAAGAAATGATTGACTTCGTCCAGGACTTCGAGCGCGGAAGAAAGCCCGGCGAGGCGGTAATTCAGCATCTGGGCAAATCCGTCAAGCTCGGCGTGAAGGGCGGTAGCATCGAGCATCGGGTTCGCGAAGCGCGCGATGAGGAAAAGGCCGTCTTCGAAGGCGCGCCGGTTTCCTTCAGCGAGGCGGTGCGCGAGCGATTCGAACTCGGCGATAAGCTGCGCCGAATTAAATTCGATGCTAATCTGCTCGGCGCGGGTCTTCGCAAGCCGGTTCGTCGCCTGCTTGGCGAAGCGCGCGAGCGGCGCGATGACTTCCGAGGGATGATGGCTCGTCCGGCCGCGCTGGAGGATTCGTTCAATCACGGCGCGCGCAACCCGCTCGTCCGGATCGTCTAAAAGCGCGAAGAGCGAGACCAGTTCGGAGTCGATGAGCGTCCGCTCGCGTTCTCCAAACAACGGGGAGCGATCGTTCGATATGAAGAGATCCGCCGAGTGTTCCGGAGATAAAAGTTCAAGAGGCGCGTTCATTGCGTGGATAGGAACATCCCGGGGGGGCAAATGAAATCCTGCAAAATTTGCACTTCGGCTTCCTCAACCGGTATTTTTGCGAAGAATGTTACGCGCTGTTCTGCTCGGTTTCGTGCTTTATGGCTTGCTTCTCGTGGGACTTGCTCCGCGGGACGCGTCCGCGCAGAACGTGATTGACACTTCCTCTGCGGTGCCAAAGCTCGATACCATATCTATTCGCGGCCCGGTCATTCCGAACGAAGTTCATCTTGGCTTCGACCACGTGCTCTCGATTTACGATTGGAGCGGGCTCCTCAAGTATGTGACGCCAGCCGCGCCGGGTTCGGGGATACAAGCAAACGACACCGTTCAATTAGGCGCCGATTCCCGGTACCTGCAGGATAACCTTATTACGACGACTTCTACCACGGGCTTCGTGTATGCCGACGATCCGCTGGGCGGCGGAGCGCTCGCGCCGTTTATCGCATTCGCCGGGAATTCGTATGTAACGAGTGGGCTGCCGGGCGTTGCGGCAACCTCGCTCATCACTCGGCAAGTCAATGGCTTCGGCGTGGCGGGCTTGCGGTACCGGCCGGGCGGGAGCGATCTCGATTTTTCCGCTTCGGGCGGCCTTGCGCAGGAATCGCAGTCCGATATCAATACGATGGGCTCCGTCGTTCGCGGGAGTTTTCGCGCGCCCGCGGAACTCCTGAATGAGAATACCATGCTCTCCGCGAGCGCGATGGCCGATGAGCGGTTCTTCCAGCAGCGCGCCGAGCGCTACTCCAACGATCTGGCTTCGCTCGCCGCAATAAGTTCCGTTGGCGGGCCTTCGACGCTGGATTCGAACCACGCCTATCTCGATGCCGGCCTCGAGCGCCGGGATTTCTTTTTCGGAGTCGATTCCAATGGCGTGGCTACGAATGCGCCGACGGTAAAACAAGAGCGAACCGACCTTTCGCTGAGTCTTCGGGATTCGCTGAACTACCCGATCGTCCCGAACGCGCTCACGAGCACGATCGATGCGGAGTTCGAGCCAAGCTCGATCACGCGCCAAAGCGATATTTCCGCAAGCGCGCTTGCTTCGAGCAGCGCCTCCGCGCTTTCAAGCCTGCTCGTGCCGAATCAAGTCGCCGATCTGCGCCTTGCCTTCGCCGGCCGGCTGGACCTTGTCGCTTCCACCACCTGGACGGCGCAAGCCCGCATGAGTTATGAGGAAAAAACCGAAGACGTCAGCCTTCTTTCGAACGAACTGCCCGGCGTGGACCCCTCGACGGTAACAAAATTCGCATCCGTCCTACAGGAATCGAGTTACTCCCAGCGAATAACCCAGGCCAGCGCCAGCGCGCAATATGCGCCGGACCTTCATGACACAATTGCCGCCGATATAAACGCGCATTTATTGAATTACGACGTTCCGAGTCCGCTCAATGACGATGCGCACGATATTCTTATCACGAGCGCGACTGCGCGCTATGGGCACCTTTTTTCCAATGCGCTCGATGGCGGCCTGGAACTGCGCGCAACCAACACGCACCTGGTTTATTTAAAGGGTACTCGCAGCGCGCAAAATAACGTCTCGCAATCGCTCGCGCTCGCAACCCATGCGGATTATTGGACGCCGGCGCTCCTGGCGCGGGTGAGCGGGGAAGTATTCGCAAACTATACCGTCCTCGATTATCTCGATTCTGTTCCCATTCTTCAGGGAATTGGGAATTATCTTCTGCGGGGCCTCACACTCTCCGATTCTATAATGTTCCCGCTTGCGCTTCTGGCGGGAATTGGGCCGGTTACGTTCGAAGAAGGCGCAACCCTGCATGTCAATGAGCGTGGGAGTTACGATGTTCCCTCCTTCAGCGAACTGCTCGATACGCGCATCACGGACCTCTCCGCGACCCTGCTGCTGGGCATACACTCGTCTGGCGGGCTTGCTCCCTGGACCATCCGCGCCGGGGTACAGGGGTTCATCCTGAGCCGTTCCGGCCCAAACACCACCTTGCCGGAGAACGGACTGCCCTTCGAAGAACTCGAACGCCAGACGCGCATCGGCCCGCTCCTCACGGTTTCCTTTTTACGGTGGCAGGGCGTGGGGCCGGTGCTCATGGGAACGGCCTGGTATGCCGTCATCAAAGACCAGACCTTCGACGTTCCCTCGGTCACACGCACTCCCGAACTCGAAAGCCATCTATCGGTCCAGTGGACGTTTTGAAGGCCTGCTCGAAATGTATTGTTATGATGTCATTGCGAGGAACGTTTAGCGACCGAAGGGAGCCAAACGTGACGAAGCAATCCTTTGCTTCGAAGCAGGGATTGCTTCGTCGAGCGAATCTCCCTTCGGTCGATTCGCTCTCCTCGCAATGACGAAAAAACAACTTTTCCGCCCCCCGAGATTTCGAATTTCACGCGCCGCTATTAAGAATTGATTATATTTGTAATCCTTATGAAAATAAAAATCGCCATTTCGACCTCGTTTCTTCTTCTTTTCACCGTTACAGGCACACTCCGAGCGCAATATGCAACCTCCTGGTGGGGCCTTCGCGCCGGAGTGAGCCTCGCCAGTGAATCCATTACCGTGCCCGATAATGCCACGGTCGGTATAAAGCCTGGTGTGCTGGGCGGACTCGCCTACGAGCATTGGTTCGACGACACCTGGGGCTTGAACGCGAGCCTCCTTTACGATCAGAAGGGCGTGAGCGAGGTGTACGCCACGAGTGCAGGAGCTCGAGTTAAAAATAATGGCGCGGGACCTGGAATCTATTCCGGCAACGACGACTTCACATTGAGCTACCTGGAAATTCCCGTAGTCATTAAGTTTTCGTTTGGCGAGGGCGATATTCGGCCCTACGTCGCGGCGGGACCATCGTTTGGGCTGCTGCTGGGCGGTTCGGAATCCCCCACTGGCGATCTGGCCCCGGTAACGGATTTGAAGTCCTATCTTCAACCCATCAATGTTTCCTTTTATGGCGGCTTGGGCCTCTCGGACGAATTGTACCATGGCCCGATGATTACCTTCGATGCCGGGTATGCCGGCGGCCTGACCAAAATTTACAAATCAAATCCGCCCGGAGCAACGATCACTAACTCAGACGGTTCGGTTACCTACACAAATCCCCGCATGGCCACGGACGGGCAAGTGTTTCCGCACCCCATTGACCCCACGAATGCAAAATCCTCCGACATCCTGATTACCGTGGGCATTATGTGGCGAATGTAGAACATTCGGGAATCCAGCATTCTCGCCGAGGCCGAACTAAAGTTCGGCGATTGCATATTTTCTATTAATATGCGCTATCTCGTTTTAACTCTCGTTTTTATCGCCGCCGTACCTCGATCTTCTAATGCCCAGACCATTCGGAAGGAATCCGAAGGCCGGAAAATCGTTCAGGAGGCCTATGATTTTCAGAGCAAGCTGCTCGATAGCACGGCCACGATCGATCAAGTGATCCAAAAATGGAGCGCGACCGCCGCGAATCCCGCGGTTCGCAAGGATCCGGACGCGCAGGCCATCGCCTACGGCTGCGAAGGGCTGCTCGAAATTCAAAAAGGGGATAACGAGAAGGCCGATTCACTCCTCAAAAAAGCGCTGCCGCTGTTTCGCATTCGTGAATCGAAAGCGCCGATCCTCGTGACCTACGCCGAATTCGAGCGCGGCCTGCACCATGATAAGCAGGCCATGAGGGCTAATGAAGAGATCGTCGAAACGATGGACTCCATCCCCGCGCTGGAAGATATACCTTTCTATTTTGCATCCGGCTACGCGCCTTATGCCTATGCGATCGACGCATCCTTCGGCATGGCGCAAATTGCTCTGGAGGATTCGAGCCAGCACAGGCAAGCGATCACACTCCTCACCAATACGCTCAAACGGCATCCCGGAGATGCGCTCGGCCTCATGGATATCACCGCCTTGCATCGCCTGCACGCCATGAGCGACGAGGATTACAAATTCAAAGTCGATCTCCTCTGCTCCAGAAAACCCGAACTGCGAAAGGTGAGCGACCTCTTCGAGAAAAAATTCGCCGAAGCGGGGAAACCGTAGCAGTAGGTCAATTCTCCATCTCCACGGAATGATAGCGGCACGGAACTGTTTCGGATGGCGATGAAGATGGCTTCTCTTTTTTGCGGCGCGGTTATCCTCCTTTTGTTAGTTGCGGGAAGGGCGCGGGCACAGACAGATTCCAATTCCTTCATTCTGGACCAAAACTTTTCCGGCATTGCCGGGGCTGCCGACGTCGCGACGGTCGAAAATATCCTGGTGCAGTATGAGCAGCAAGCGATCCCGCAGCAACTGTTCCCGGAAGATAATAGAGGCTCGAAGATTTTAGGAAGACTCTATCGGTTTGCCAAAACCATTTTATTTGAAAACGTACAGGACGTTATGGCTACGCTTGTCCAGCACGAAGTATTCGGTCATGGCGCTCGCGTGCGGGAATTCGGAGGTGAAGCATCGTATGAACTCCATCTCTTTCCTCCCTATGGTTCTGGGCACGGAGTAACCTACCCATCGTTTGTTGGAACTATTAATCAAGTAACCGCCGTCAGCATTGGCGGTATCGAAGCGGAAGGCTTGCTGGCCGAAGAACTTCGTATGCGGTCGCTCGGCGATGGGACCATTAACTATCGCGATGGCTATGTGTATATGATCGAACGGGCAGCGCTAACCACTTATGCATGGCAAACCCATAGCCTGGACGCGAGCGGCGGCAATGATATTGCGGCCTACATTGACCTTGTTGGTATCAGAAACCCGCACGTAACGCTTAAAAATATTCAGACCAATTCGCTGCTGAATTTGCTCGACCCTCTAACACTAACATCCCTGTATGGCTATTTCTACGACTACCTGATAAAGGGCGACATTCACGTTGTCATTCCGTTTTTGAAGATCGGCGGTATTGAATACCTGCCCGGATTTCGCGTCGGCCTCACGCCGTTCGGCTACAATTATTACTTGGAAAACATGATTGTTTCGAATCATAATCCCGTGATCGCAACCATAGGAATCGGCCCCGCGGACCTTGGAACTTCCGAGTACGTTCGACTGCAAGTTCCCGCAGCGTGGTCACCGGGCCGCTGGCAACTGGGAATTGAATTGGATGCATGGCATGAACCTGCGCTGGATTTGAACTCTGAACTGTTACCCTCCTTTAATCCAGCCTGGAATTTTGGAGGCTTGGCCATAGGATCCGTGACATTTCGAATTACGCCGACCTTTGGGCTGCAGGTTGAAGGAGGGTACAAAACTCAAGGGTTTGTTGAAGGAGAACCGCTGGCGGCATCTGCAATTGTTCAGGGAGGAATAGTGATGAGATGAGTATTCCCCGCGTGTAGAACAGGCTTTCAGCCTGTCCACGGGCTTTTAGCCCGTCGGTGTATCGCGGCGAGCGAAACGTCATTCGGGCTGGAAAGCCCGGGCACCGGCTGGAAAGCCTGTGCTACACGCTCCGCAAATATTTTGCAAATGCCCGCAGCGCCCGTCCCCGGTGGCTGATCGCGTTCTTCTCTTCGTCGCTCATTTCGGCAAATGTATTACTTCCGCCATCAGGAATGAAGACCGGATCGTATCCGAAGCCATTCGTCCCGCGTGGCTCGCGTGCAATAGTTCCATTCACCTCGCCTCGAAAAAGATGCTCCTCGTTACGGTCATCGCAATAAGCAATAACGGTGGAGAATTTGGCGCGGCGATTTTCTTTTCCTTCCATTTCCTGCAAAAGTTTCCGAACATTGCTGGCATACGTTGCACCCTCGCCGGAATAGCGCGCGGAATAAACTCCCGGCGCGCCATTAAGTGCTTCGACTTCGAGGCCGGTATCATCGGCAACGGCGGGAATTTTTGTTAAATTGAAAACAGCACCGGCTTTCAGAAGCGCGTTTTCTTCGAGCGTCGTGCCGGTTTCTTCGATGTCGCCAATCGAAGGACGAATGTCGTCTAATGTCAGAATTTCAATTCCAGTCGAAAGTTCAGTGCGCAATATTTCGCGAAGTTCTTCGCGTTTGTGAGGATTATGCGTGGCAAGAATGAGCACGGTTCGAAAAGATTAAAGACTTATACTGTCATTGCGAGGAGCCGAATTCGAGCGGAGCGAGAATTAGGCGACGAAGCAATCTCCGCAGTGAGATTGCTTCGTCGCGTTCGACTCCCTTCGGTCGTCGAACGCTCCTCGCAATGACATAAAAACATGATTGATTTCTTCATAATACACTCGCGCGCACTTCTTCGATGTGAGCCACGGGACGCAGCGTAATTTTCTCCGCTACTTTCGGCATGGACTTCATATTCGCGCGGGGAAGAACAATGTGCTGGAACCCAAGCTTTATCGCTTCGGCCACGCGCAACTCCGCCTGCGGCACAGCGCGGACTTCCCCTCCCAATCCGATCTCACCAATCAGGCACGCCGCCGGATCGATCGCAAGATCGAGTTGATTCGATAAGACGGCGAGTGCAATGGCGAGGTCAGCGGCGGGTTCGTCGATAAATAGTCCGCCGGCGATATTGATAAAAACATCCGAATGCCCAAGCCGCGCGCCCAATTGCTTTTCGAGAACGGCGAGCAGCATCGCCACGCGGCGAGTATCATAGCCCGTCACCGTGCGTTGCGGCGTACTGTAACTCGAATTTATAACAAGCGCCTGAATTTCGATAAGCACGGGCCGCGTGCCTTCCAGCACCGACGTGACGGCCGAGCCACTCGCATTTTTTCGCCGCTCGGATAAGAATACTTCCGAGGGGTTTGGAACTTCTTCCAGTCCACCGCCGGTCATGGAAAAAACTCCGATCTCGTTCGTCGAGCCGTAGCGGTTTTTCGCCGCGCGTAAAATGCGATAGGCATGAGTCCGCTCGCCTTCGAACATGAGCACGGTATCGACGATATGTTCGAGGACTTTCGGTCCCGCGATCATCCCTTCTTTCGTTACATGCCCGACGACGAAGACCGGAATGCCCGTCATCTTCGCCAGTTGCATCAGCAGTGCCGTCGATTCGCGGACTTGCGAGACGCTCCCCGGCGCGGACTCGATCATCGGGCGATACATCGTCTGGATCGAATCGACGATGACGAGGTTCGGCATCATTTGCCGCACCGCTTCGATCACCGTCTCGACGTTCGTTTCAGCGAGAATATATAAATTATCATTCCCAAGCCCCAGCCTCGCCGCGCGGCTCTTAAGCTGCCGTGGCGATTCTTCTCCGGAAACATAGAGCGTATTCGATCCGGGAAACAGGCCGCGGACCATTTGCATCATCAGCGTCGATTTACCGATGCCGGGATCTCCGCCCACGAGCACAATCGATCCCGGCATAATGCCGCCGCCTAATGCTCGATCGAGTTCCGCGATGCCGGTGGTGATGCGGCCTTCCTCCGATGTAGGAATCTCACTTAACCGAATGGGATGGCTCGCTTCGTTCTTCGTGCCGCGCGCTCCGAGCGCGCGGGCGTTCTCCGGCCCGGCGGCGACGCGCTCTTCGACGAAGCTATTCCACGAATTACACTCCGCGCACTTCCCGATCCAGCGCGGCGAAATGTAACCACAGGACTGGCAAACGAATTGGGTTTTGACTTTGGACATGGGAATATACTACCATACAATCTCGATTCGGGTTCGATCTAATTCACGTCTATTCTCGCTTACGCCCACTTCGAACGCTCCGGAAACACCGGGAAAACGGTGGGAGGAATGCCATCTTCGCGGACGGGAGAAGGAAATTACCTGGAAACACTTGTGGTTTCAATCCCATTGGAAATAGAATTTAAACGATAACGGATTCAATTCCTAAATTCCCTATTTCTAATTCTTAATTCGTAATTCTTAATTATACGGTGTTTCTCCATTCGCGATTTTTACCCTCGGCGTCGAAGCCGGAACATACTGCCGTCTTGCTTCATGCGTTTCCGTTTTCGAGCGTGATGTGGGACCGCATGGCGGGCGAGCTGCAATCGCTGCGCGACGATACAGCGCTGCTGCTCATCGACTTTCCCGGCTTCGGCGGCTCGCTGCTCCGCCCGAAGTGGAACCTCGCCATGCTGCCGGTCGAACTTCGTGGAATAATCGAGCAGCATACTCGCAAGCCCGTCACGATCGCGGGCCTCAGCATGGGCGGCTACGCGGCATTCGAATTTTTTCGGACGAATGGGGATTTGGTGCGCGGCCTCGTGCTTTCGAACACCAAAGCCGAAGCGGATTCGGAAGTAGAAAAACGAGGACGTGCCACGTTTGCGGACGACGCGCTCGCGCGAGGCCCCGAAGCGGCGATCGACCGGCTCTATTCGAATTTCGTGACGCCGGAAACGGAGCCGGAAATCGCGATCGACATTCGCAATTGGATCATGGATGCGAACCCGGCAGCTATTGCGGCTGCGCTCAATGCCATGGCCGAGCGAGAGGACTCCCGCGATCTCTTGCCGCTCCTTACCATTCCTTCGCTCGTCATTTCGGGCGAGCGCGATGTGATGATGCGCACCACGAATATGCGCGCAATGGCGGGCGCGCTCGAAGATTCGTCATTCGTCGAAATCAAAGGCGCCGCCCATCTCACTGCGGTCGAACGGCCGCGCGAGTGGGCCGAAGCGCTTGCAAGTTTTTTGGACCGCGTTTGAACGCAACCATGAACGAAACTTTCTCATCGCCCGAGCGGACGGAAAAAATTTCGAATGCCCTTCGCCGGCGTCAGCCGAGGCTTGCCGTCGTGCTCGAAAATATCCACGATCCGCATAATGTCAGCGCAATTTTGCGCTCGTGCGATGCGGTCGGCGCGCTGAAAGTTCATTTGCTTTACACCATCGAAGAATTTCCGGATGTGGCGCATACACCCTCGGTAGGCGCGCATAAATGGCTGGAGTTCGAGCGGCACACTTCCGTGTCATCCTGCTTCGCCGCGCTGCATAACGATGGTTTTCAAATTCTGGCGACCCGTATCGACCCGGCCGCGAAACCGCTTTATGAGCATGATCTTACGAGGCCAACCGCCTTCGTTTTAGGCAACGAGCACCGTGGAATATCCGGTGAAGTCGCGGCGCTTGCGGATGGGCTGCTCTTTATTCCCATGATGGGCATGGCGGAAAGTCTGAATGTTTCGGTGGCGACCGCCGTATGCTTGTTCGAAGCCTTTCGCCAGAGAAGGGAACGCGGCATGTACGACACGCCGCAACTTTCGCCCGAAGCCCTCCGTTCGAAAGAGATCGAATGGCAACTCAAGTGAGTGCTAAGTGCTGGGTGCTAAGTGCTGAAGTGCTACGGTTTGCCTCTTTTCCTCTTCATTCTTAATTCTTCATTCGTAATTGATCAGAGTTTCTCTTGAATTGGCGGCGGGGCCGCTCTGGCTGTATGCCGCGATACTTTTGGCGAGCGTCGGGCTGGCGGTCTGGTCGTACCGCCATACGGTTCCGAGCACCACGCGCGCACGGCGAAATATTCTCATCACGCTTCGCTCGCTGGGACTTGCGGCACTTTTGCTCGCTATTTTTCAGCCGGTACTTAGTTCCAGCACCACCGAAAAGATTACCCCTTCCATAGCGCTCATCATGGATAATTCGCAGTCCATGACACTCCCCGAAAAGGGATTTACACAGCCGGAAGCGTCCAACTCGTCCACTGCGTCCACACCGTCCACTAATGCTTCGCGCGAAGCCGCCATGTTCCAAAGCATCCACGCTGTAATTCCAAAAGATGTTCTGGGCGATCCCCATAAAGCAGCTCTCTTTACCGTGGGCGATCACACCGCGCCGTTTCCAAACCGCACACCGCTGGATAGCATCCGCGCCGATGCCAGCGCCACGGACTTGGCGAGCGCCTTTCGCGCCGTCGCCGAGGCGCGCAAGAATTCGAATCTCGAAGCGATTGTGCTCTATACGGACGGCGCATTCACCACCGGCGAAAATCCGATTTATCCCGCGCAGGAATTGGGCGTGCCCGTTTATGCCGTCGGTATGGGCGATTCGAGCGAGCCACGCGATGTCGCGGTAACCGAGCTGTTTACGAACGCCATTGCGACGGTAGGCGCGGCGCAGCCCGTCGATATTACCATCCATTATGGCGGTATTAAGCCCGGCGAGCATGTGACCATCCAACTGTTCGAAGAGGACCAAAAGCTGGACGAAAAAACGATCGAGCTTGCGCAGAGCGTTGGCGATGAAGCCATCAGTTTCCAATATACTCCGGCTTCGGAAGGCATAAAGAAATTGACGGCTCGCGTTTCGCCGATCGCAGGCGAAGCGACGGAGAAAAATAATCTTCGAATTACCTATGTGAAAGTTCTGAAGAATAAATTTCATGTAGTCCTATTTGCCGGCGCGCCTTCGCCGGACGTGAGTTTTCTCGAGCAATTCTTTTCCCAAAATCCATCGCTTCGGCTTTCGACGTATATTCAAAAAGAGGGCGCGGCCTTTTATGAAGGTAATCCTACAAGGGATAGCCTGGGAACGGTCGATCTCGTCGTGCTCGATGGGTTCCCGATTGCATCTACCTCCGATGAATCCATCGCGCTCGTGCGCGAATTGCTCACGCGAGAGAACCGCTCACTTCTTTTTATTCCCTCGCGCACGCTCGATTTGAACAAGCTTGCCGAGTTTGGCGATGCCCTGCCCGTTCGTGCCAATCCGAATACTGCTTCGCAAGTCGAAATGCAGGCAAGCCTTTCGCTTACTCCCGCCGCAACGGACGATCCCTTGCTCCGTCTTCCGCCCGAGGAGCGCGGTAAGATTTCGTGGGAAGACCTGGCGCCGCTCTTCAAGACCGAATCGCATTTCGTCGCATTGCCGGAAAGTCACATCCTTGCGACCGCAATGGTGCAGGGTGTGCCGCTGGGCGAGCCGCTGCTGGTTACGCGGACGATCGGCACCGCGCGGCAAGTCGCGCTCACGGGCTACGGCCTGTGGCAATGGAAGCTCACAAGCTTCGGGCGCGAGATGGCTTACGGCGGAAAATCGGATACGGCCACTGGCACCATTAGCGCGATGGATGTTTTCCTCGCCAATTCCGTGCGCTGGCTCACGACGCAGCAGGAAAATAAGCGCGTGCAAATCGCACCGGGCCGCAAATTTTATCAGGCCGGCGAGCCAATCGACTTTTTCGGCCAGGTCTATGACGAAAGCATGGAGCCTGTCGAACATGCGGATGTTTCCGTCCATATTACATCAACTCGCTCTCCTTCCGAAGGAGCGGGGCAGGGGAGAGGTCTCGATCTCGCGCTCGAAGGTATTGGCAATGGCCGGTATAGCGCGCGAATTCCGCAAGGCCTCCCGAAAGGCGATTATAGTTACAAAGGAACGGCGCTCCTAAATGGCCGCGCGATCGGCACGGACGAGGGCCGCTTCAATGTTGGCGAGTTCAATATCGAACTGGCCGAGCCGAGAATGCGAAGCGATATTCTCCGCACGTTGGCCGAGCGTACCGGTGGAAAATTTTACACTCCGGAAACCGCCGCGAATCTCCTGAAGGATATATATTACAGCCCGCGCTTCCAGCCGCGCGAAATCACCAACCGCCGAGATTTCGAACTCTGGAATAGCTGGCCGCTCCTCGCGTTCGCAATCCTCTGCTTCGGCACGGAGTGGTTTATTCGCAAGCGGCTGGGAATGCTCTAAGTAATGAGATTTAGTTAAAGCTCCCATAGTATTCTTAAAGAATAAATGTTGCGATAGGTTGTGTGGTTGTTCTTTTGGCGTTCATGGAAAACTATGCGCAGGGTTTCCATTTTTACAAAAAACAAAAAGCTTCACGTTTTCCGCGAGAACCTCGGCGGATGGCGCGCTTCAAATTGGGGATGGGATGGGCTTGCGGAGATGATAGCGGAATCCAGCGGCGATGCTACGCTCGATATCCGCTCCGCTCACTTATTTAATCCACTTGCGGATTCGTTCGATGGCTTTCTCGATGTTTTCCATCGAGTTCGCATAGGAGAATCGGATGTAGCCCTGGCCATATTTTCCGAAGGTGTGTCCGGAGAGGCATGCGACACCGGCTTCGTTCAGGATACGGGTGGCGAGCGTCTTCGAGTCGATTCCGGTTCCCTGCACGTTGGGGAATACGTAGAAGGCTCCGAGCGGCTTGTGGCATTTGAATCCGGGGATGGAATTCATACCATCGACGATGAGATCGCGGCGGCGGCGGAATTCCTCGACGACGTCATCGACCCATTTCTGCGGCCCGGTGAGCGCCTCGATTCCGGCGACCTGGATGAAGCTTGCGGTGCAGCTCGCGACATTGGTCTGCAGTTTCGCGACGACTTCGGCCAGCTCTTTCGGCATGATGCCGTAGCCCAGGCGCCAGCCGGTCATGGCGTAGGTCTTGGAAAATCCATCGAGGATGATGGTGCGTTCCATCATTCCGGGATAGCTGGCGATCGTATAATTTTTGAATCCGTCATAGACGACTCGGCAATAAATTTCATCGGCCAATACCCAGAGATCGTGCTTCACCGCGAGTTCGGCGATTTGCTTGAGATCTTCTTGCGTCAGGATTCCGCCCGTCGGATTTTGCGGGGAATTGATGATGAGCATCTTCGTCTTCGGCGTGATGCGTTTTCGCATGTCGTCGATGGAGAAGCTAAAGCCCGTCTCTTCGACGAGCGGGAGTGGGACGGGCATGCCGCCGGCGAGTTCGATGGCGCTTTCGTAAATTGGGAACCCGGGGTTCGGATAGAGCACTTCGTCGCCCGGATTGACGATCGCCATGATGGCGTAGTACATGATGGGTTTCGCTCCGGGGGTCACGACGACCATTTCCGGCTGGAATTCAAGCCCTCGTCGCTCGCCCTCGACTTTGGCGATCGTTTTGCGAAAGGGCATGAGTCCTGCGGCGGGACCGTAATGGGTAAAGCCTTCGTCCAGGGCTTTCTTAGCGGCCTCGACGATATTCGGTGCAGTATCGAAATCGGGCTCGCCAATTTCGAGATGGATAATATCTTTCCCCTGCGCTTCGAGTTCGCGGGCGCGTGCTAATACAACAAACGAGGTTTCCGTCCCAAGACGGTTGATGCGGTCGGCAATCTGCATGATGTGAGATTTAAGTCTATCTAAAAGAGTGGAGCGAGAAGAACACAGCGCGCCCTCTTTTTGTCTCACCTCACCCTGGCGAACACTCTATTATTGTATGCGGCGCGTGGTGATTGTTGTTCCATTCGTTGTCTGCTCGATACGAATGATCCCCACGCCTTTCTGGAAATAGATATTATATTGGGGCATATTGAGTAGGTCCGCCACGCCATTCGATTCCGTGGCGAAGCTGACAATGAGGACGTCATCATAGGGCATACCGTCGAGAATCACTTGTGCAAATGGGATGGTTTCGGTTGCACGAAAGCCGTATCCCTTTTGCACGCCTTTGTAGGTGCGCTCGACATATCCGGCAATCCAGGAGTTTGCATCCGTGCGAAGCAATGTCAGCGCGCCCGGCGTGAGCGGAGCCGGAGTGGAAACGGTCTGGTTGACGGGTACCCACGTTGCGGAATCCTGCCGGTAATAAACCTGACCGCCTGCCAGCGCGTATATTCCGTTAGTGGATTCGTGTCCGCCTTGATTCGGATACGCGAATTGGGTAACTTTTCTACCTGGGTTTGGCGCCGTCAAGAGTACGTCCGCGGAAGTAGCGCTAAAATGATCGACGGACCCATCGCTTCGGCCTGCAAAAACGCTTGCGTCCGTAGACACGCCGGTAGAATAGATTGCGGAATCATCGGCCGCAATGATGGGAAGGCCGCTCTTCGTGTAATCGAAAATTCCCGGCAGCGCAGTGGTAATATAATTTCCAGCGATTCCTAAAATCGCGCCGGGAGCTTTTGCAAGCGGTTGGACAAGGCCGTTACGAGGAACGTCATAAACATTGCCATCCGTGCCGGCTGCGATCACCCCATCCGAAGTAGCTTCCAGCGCGGTGATCGTTCCAAGCGGGCAAGTGACAGGCTTTCCAAAAAAGTTTGCATACGAAAACTCGTAGAGCTGCCCGCCGCATGCTGCCCAGAAAATGTCTCCGCCATACTTCGAGGAAGCAAATGCTGTTATTCCGGTTCCGGCTGGCGTGGAGTCGGATGCCCAATGCGCGCCGCCGTCGGAAGTCCAAAAGATTCCGCGGCCCCCAAGCTGGAAGGCATACACACCACCCTCGCCTATATCCTCGGCGAGCGTAAGACCGCGCACAGGCAACGGATTCGGATGGCTAAGGACAGTGCTGTTCACTGCGATCTGGTATAGCAATGAGTCAGACGCGGCATAGACGATGCTATACCCAAATTTGGGATTGAAGGCCGCAATGGAATGAATGAATTCCATTCGTGGCGCAGGGAGGGTAGTGTCCTGCACCACTTCGAGTGACGATCCGAGACCCAGAAAATCCGAGGAGCCGAATCCACTCATGGCATCGCTCGATCCCGTGCGAGTAATGGTGAGGGTCGTCGTTTTGCCGCTATCGTCATCTTTATCGACAACCGTGCCGCCCGCTTGAATGGAGAGCGTGTGAATATCACTCGTGGTCGAAACCTGATAGCGGTACGTCGCGGTGCTATCGGCCCAGAAATAGGCCGACAGGCTGGATGAGCCCGACGGTGGTTCCGGCGGAGCGGCAAGCTGCGTGCTGCAGCTCGCCAACGCGAAGAGCGATAAATATATTAGGTTGCGCTTCAAGGCCGGAAGGTCAGGCTGATATTAAATCCCATCGCGGTGCTCGTCATTGAAGAGGAGCTGACCGGATTTTCGTAAATCGCATTGTCGCCGGCGGAAGAACCGATTGCCGGAAGCGAGGTCCAGACGGCATCGTAGGTCACGGAAGGCCGTAGCAGGATGTGATCGGAAATCGGAACTTCCGTTGCCACGCCGAGGATACCCATAAGGCCCATGTTGTTCAGGAAGACGGCGCCTCCATCCGCGCTGAGAATAAGCGGCACGGAGCCGATCGCCTTAAATGAAAAGGAAACTCCGGCCGTCGTCCAATATGCGGGCTGTGCAACAACCTTCGATTGATACACAGGATATGGTGCGATCTCTTGCGACGGTTTGGACCCGAGTTCCGCGAAACTGCTCTTACCTCCCTGGATGTGAAATGCGTAGTGATCGCCAAGCTCGAATTCCAAACCAAACAAATAACTTGGCTCCATCACGTTCGTCGCTTTTCCCGTGCCGATTCCATTAATAGTAACGAAGCGCTCTCCCATAGAACCATAAGGCCGAATAGCGACCCCTTCGTTCGGCACGAGCGGCAGTGGCAACAACGATTCGGTGTTGAGCGTAGGAATATTCACCAGCTCGGAAGAAACCGGAATGACCGATAGCGGCGGGGTTACGCTGGCTATATCAGAAGTGCCCTCCTCATTATTATCATCGTGGAGCGAAGCAACTGGCTGCGGTGCCAAGGCGCGAGTGTGGCTATAAGTCCCATGAGTCCTATTCGATGAAATAGTTGGAAGAGGCGATTGCGTCGCCAAATTTTTAATTGCGGGACTCTGGACAGCCACAATCTTTGGCGAAGCGGGCGCGGAATGGCTCTCGAAATTATTTCTCAGAAAAATTCCCGCTGTCAGCACGGCGACGGCAGAGCCGATCGAGACGGCGGTCGTGAGCGACATCCTTGTGAAGAAGGCAATAAACGGATTCACGTTCTCGGTTAGGACGGGCGCCGCCTCGGTGGAAGCGAGCAGGCCGGGAATAAACGCGAGCAAGCCGGGAATACGCTCGGCGATCGAGCGTTTGACTTCGAGGGGCGCTTCCATGGGGGCGCGCGCGGCGACGATAAGGCGCGAAAGCGTCTCATGCGCCTTGAAGAGCGCGCGCTTTTCCGGGCTTTCCGCAACTTCACGTAGGAGCGAGCGGGATCCCTCGTTATCCAACGAGCCATCGAAGTATGCGATCACTCGCTCTTCTAATTTCGATTTGTCATCGTTCAGCATGGTGTCGTTCTGTAAAAATTCTTTCATTCGGAGCGCCCCCATTTCTTCTTTTTCTTCATGGGTGATGGTGCTTCACCCGTGACTACCTCTTCCAATTCTTCGCGAAGTAATTGCTTTGCGCGATAGACGCGCTGCCGGCACGCGGCGACCGTGATGCCTAACTGTGCCGCGGCGTCCTCATAACTAAATTCCTCAAGCTCGCGGAGCAGGAAGGGCTCGCGCAGTTCGATCGGCAGTTTTGCCATGGCCTGCTCGAGCGAGGCGCGGAGCGAATCCTGTTCCGTTCCAAAATCGGGTTGCATCCGCGGATCGATGGAATTCAAATTATCGTCGAGCGCCTCCGAGGGATGCCGCCGGTCGTAACGCAGTTGGTTCAGGCAGGTATTCGTCGCGATCCGGTAGAGCCAGGCCCTGCCATTTGCCGTATCGGTAAAAAGGTCCTTTCGGGAAAAAACCTTGATGAAGGTATCCTGGAATGCGTCGTTCGCTTTTTCCGTATCCCGGCCGCACATGCGATAGCAGTGCGTATAAATCTCTTTTTGACGACGCTCGAACAGAACATAAAAGGCGGTTTCCTCGCCAGATTGAAATAACCGAATCAGCGCTCCATCTTCAAGAGCGGTAAGCTCGGCTTTTGAAATCTTCGGCTTAGCCGCTATTCCATTCCGGGAGACGCCATTCGTTTCCACGGACTCGACCGTGCGCGCTTCCTGCGCATCGGTCGCATCGGAGTTCAGGCGTGACGGCGCGTTTCCACGCGCGTTCACAATCCTGATTCGCTCCTCATGCATCCCGCGCGCGCGAATAGGATGATCGATCATCCCCGCTACTGGTAGTGCGAAGTCAGTCAATGGTGGTCGTCTCTTTGACATGTAACCCTAAAGGTAACGGTTTGTAACAGGATAAATTCTCTGAGATAGCCAAAAGGACTCTATTTCTTTTAGCAACCTATATTTTTTAAAAAAGTCTGTTACAACTGAATCATTCGGGGGTTTATCTTACAACCGGGTCACATTAGCAAACAAATTTAAGCGGCTCGGAATTTTTTTTTATCGTCATTTATGAAGAAATTGAAAACCTCCGCAGTGCTTTCGTTCATCGCTCTTTTATGCTTTGGCGTGGCAAGTTGCTTCAATCCAACCGGTCCGGCAAAGGGAACCGGGAGCGATTCGGTCCGGCATGGCTTGCATGACTCAACGATCCATAGACGTGACTCGGTTGGGGACACGGTTCGCCATCACCGTATCTGGACCAATGATACAATGAACGACACGATCAAACCGCCTCCTCCTCCTCCTCCGCCACCACCGGATACGGGCGGGCTGGATTCGACAACGCTCGATTCGATGCTCGGGCATAAATAACGATTGTTTTGACCCCCTGTCTAAGCAGCAGGGAAAGCAAGCGAAGAACAAAGGGAGGGCCTGGCGTGACTGCCGGGCCCTTTTTTTATATTGACCGGTGTAGCGCAAACTTCAGTTTGCGATCCCCTCGGCAGGGATCCGCAAACTAAAGTTTACGCTACATATTTGCGCTACACGAAACCGCTTTGAAATATATTCGTTGAAACAACGTCATCTATATTAGGTCGTCTATGAAGCTGCTACTAAATTATTTGAAGGGCTACCGGAAGCTCGTCATCCTGACGCTGGTCCTGGCGGCGGTCAATACTTCGTTTTCGCTCGTCGATCCTTTGATATTTCGGCACGTTCTCGATGATTACGTCACGAAATTAGGCAAGATCTCCGCCAGTGAGTTTTTCCACGGCGTCGGGGGACTTGTGCTGCTCATGATGGGCGCCGCCATGGTTTCACGAATCGCGAAAAATTTTCAGGATTATTACACGAACGTGCTCACGCAGCGGCTCGGCGTCCAAATTTATAGCGAGGGCGTAGAACATTCGCTGAAGCTGCCCTATCAGGTGTTCGAAGACCAGCGTAGCGGCGAGACGCTTGGAAAATTGCAGAAAGTACGACTCGACACGGAGAAAGTGATCCAGGCGGCGGTCGGTTTCGTTTTTACGACGCTGATCGGCGTGCTCTTCGTGATCGTTTATTCCTTTTACGTTCACTGGTCGATCGTGCCCGCCTATTTTTTCGGCATGGCGGTCATTGCATGGATGAGCTGGGTGCTCGGTAAAAAGATCAAGACGATCCAAAAAACGATCGTCGCCCAAACGACGGCGCTCGCCGGCTCGACCACGGAATCCCTCCGCAACATCGAACTCGTCAAGAGCCTGGGTTTAGCTTCGCAGGAAATCGAGCGACTTAATTCGACGACCGATAAAATTCTCCAGCTCGAACTGAAAAAAGTAAAATACGTGCGAAGCCTCAGCTTCCTTCAAGGGACGGTCGTGAACGCGCTGCGGAACGGCATCCTCTTCCTCATGCTCTATCTCGTGTTCGTGCATGCCGTCACGTTTGGCCAATTTTTCGCGCTCTATATTTATTCGTTCTTTATTTTCAGCCCGCTGCAGGAGATTGGAAATATTATCAATACGTTCCGCGAGGCGGAGGCATCGCTCAATATGTTCGAGGACATTCTGAAATCCCCGATCGAGCGGAAGCCGGAACATCCCACGAAATTGGGAACCATCGAGACGATCACCTTCGATGATGTATCATTCAAACATCTCACGGCTTCGACCTATGCGCTCTCGCACATTACCTTCGATGTCGAGCGTGGCGAGACCGTTGCCTTCGTTGGCCCGTCG
>DASRZC010000059.1:0-7937 GCA_035686785.1 Kapaibacterium sp. (SeqCode) | reverse complement strand
TACCCGCTCCACCTGCCCCTCGATCGTCAAATTTGTGGTATCGACTTCGACGGCATCATCCGCTTTGCGGAGCGGCGAGATCGCGCGCTCGCGATCGCGCTTGTCGCGCTCTTCGAGCTGTTGGCGTAACTCTTCGAGCGGAATATGCGTGCCCATTTTCTTGAATTCGAGTTGACGCCGCTCGGCGCGGACAGCGGCATCGGCTACCAAAAAAATCTTCAGTTCCGCATCGGGGAAGACGACTGTCCCAATATCGCGGCCTTCGAGGACAATGCCGCCGTCGCTCCCCAGGGCGCGCTGCTTCTCGACTAATTTTGCTCGCACCGCCGGATCGACGGAAAGCTCGCTCGCAAGCAAGGCAATATCGGGTTCCAGAATTTCGCGGGAAACGTCGGAGCCATCGAGAATCACATTCCCATTCGCGCTAAAGCCAATTTCCGCCTTTGCTAAAAGCTCATGCACCCGATCGGGATCGTGGCCGTGATGATCGCGCCGCCGCACGAGCAATGCAAAGGCGCGATACATCGCGCCGGTATTGAGATGGAGATAGCCCAGCCGCGCGGCGACTTGCTTCGCCGTCGTGCTCTTGCCAGAGGCCGTCGGGCCGTCGATCGCTATGATGATTCCGTTCTTGCGCAATTCCCCCTCCTAAAGAAGGAGGGGGTTAGGGGGTGGTTTGTTCCACACTCCACTAAAACCACCCCCCAGCCCCCTCCTTCTTTAGGAGGGGGAAATAAATGTTTAGCTGGAGAACTGTGTATTGACAATCGTCAGTTCACTCGGATAGGGAAGGCTAAAGCCCGCGGCGGACATGGTGGGTTGGGCCATGAGTTGCACGTGCGAAACTCCGCCCTGCCCCGAAAGCGCGAGTGCAAGTTGTAGCAATTGATCGTAGCCCTGATTCGCGAAAAATTGCTTGAGATCGATCGATGCCTGGAGCGGAATAACCGTCGTTGCGCCGCCGGCGGGAACGCCAATGGGGGCGCCAATATTGCCGGTAATCGTTTGCTGGCCATTGAGTAGCAACCGCCAGGGGAAATTGGTTATTTGCAATGCATTAACGAGGCTGGAACCCGATGGTGAATTCGGATTTTTTGCATCCACGTTCAGCGTAAAGGTTAGCGGAAAGCGGCCGGATGCAAACGCGGCGGCAAGGCTCACGCCATCCATCACGCCGAAGTCGGAAATGCTGTGCTTGTTCGTAATGTCGATGCCGGCCAGCCGGACCGATTGCAGATTGTTGAGCTTGAATTGAATGCGTGAAAGCCCGGCCAGCGCGTTTAGCGTCGCGCACGAGTTGAGACTTGACGTCAGTACGCCGGCTCCGATAGCGAGCGCCATGAAGGCGCCAAAGAGTCCAGATAATTTGAAACGTTTCATAGGTTTGCGATGGATAGAATACCAAGAATTGACGCGGTAAGCGTTGAGAAGTTACGTGAGAAATAAATTAGGAAATTACTAACACTTCTGACGGCATTTAAGTCCACACCCCCAAAGAAATTTTTTCCAGGAATCACCGGAGACATTTGGCGTGTTTTTTCAATGTCAAATCGGAATTTCCACAAACAAAAAAAAACACCATGCTACGAGATAACGACGCCATTGCAACCATCGCGGTAAAGGATTTAAATGCCGCGGGAAAATTTTATGAAGAAACACTCGGCTTGAAAAAAATCGATAAGCAGGGCGAGGAAGCTATCACGTTCCAAAGCGGGAACTCGAAAATCTTCGTTTACCGCTCACAATTTGCCGGTACGAACCAGGCCACAATGGTGACGTGGACGGTGGGCAGCGAGATCGAAGATATCGTCCGCACGCTCAAAGCCAAAGGCGTCGCCTTCGAGCACTATGACATGCAAGGCATGAAGCGCGAAGGCGATCTTCATGTGGCCGACGGCATGAAAGCCGCATGGTTCAAGGACCCGGACGGAAACATTCTCGGGCTCATAAGCGGCTAATCTGAACCACGATTAAGCGGATAAACCTGGATTACGCTGATTTTTCTGATTTCGTTGATTTTTTATTCCAATCAGTTAGCTGCAAACAATGAGTGGCATGTTGTCGCTGCTGCGCAGGGCCAATGACGATTCTACTCTGCATGGGAATGATGAACCCGTTTGTGATTATTATCGTCTCGATGGTAATTACAGAGGAAAAGCTTCTTCCGCGACCTGTGATCGCTGCGAGGTTCGCCGGCATTTTGGCAATCATCGTGGGTCTTGCACAGGTGCTATGACTCAATGGGCAGGAGGAACGAACGCCGGTGTCGCGGCGCAAATCTCTCGCGAAGAATGGGAAAAGCTCTGAAGCGCGGAGCAAGCTTCCTCTAAGTTTTGTTCTCCCCTTTCTTGGATAGCCACCTATCCACCGATTTACTGAAATAATGCCATCCATCAACGATTTTGCGATTAAGCTCGCCAACGTCAACGGGACGGGTTCGGCGAGTGCCAACGGGCTGCTCATGCAGACCATTTTCCGCATGGGGATACCCGTCGCGGGCAAGAATTTATTTCCATCGAATATTCAGGGACTTCCGACGTGGTATGAAATCCGCGTGAGCGGCGCGGGCTATGGCGCCCGCGCGCTCGATTACGACCTGATGGTCGCGATGAACGCGCAGACCTATGCGAAGGACGTGCAGGAAGTTCGCTCCGGCGGATATTTACTGTACGATTCCACGTGGCCGCTGCCGAAAGAACTTCACCGTGACGATGTGAAATTTTTGGGCGTCCCGCTTTCGGAGATGCTCACGAAAACCGTCCCCGAGCCGCGCACGCGTATTCTGCTCAAGAATATTATGTATTCCGGCTCGCTCGCCGCGCTGCTCAATCTCGATATGGAGATCGTCGAGGAATTGATTCGCGAGTCTTATGGGAAGAAGCAAGCGCTGCTCGATGCAAACCGTCAGGCGTTGCATCAAGGCTACGAATACGCGAAGGCGAATCTCGAATGTCCGCTTCCATTCCGTTGCGAGAAAATGGACGCGAATCGCGATAAAATTCTGATCGATGGCAACACCGCAACCGCACTCGGCGCGATCTATGCCGGCGCGACCGTTGCAGCATGGTACCCGATCACGCCGGCGACTTCGGTGATGGATGCCTTCAAAGCATTCGCCGATCGCTACCGCGTCGATCCGGAGACGAAGAAAAATAATTACGCCTTCCTGCAAGCCGAGGACGAACTGGCCGCGATAGGCATGGTCATCGGCGCATCATGGGCGGGCGCGCGATCGTTTACTTCGACCGCAGGTCCGGGGATTTCGCTTATGTCGGAGCTCATCGGGCTTGCCTATTACGCCGAGATTCCCGCCGTTATTTTCGATATTCAGCGCACCGGTCCCTCGACCGGAATGCCGACGCGCACGCAGCAATCGGACATCATGATGTGCGCGTATGCGTCGCACGGAGATACGAAGCATATCCTGCTTTTTCCATCGAATCCAAACGAGTGCTTCGACTTCGCAGTAAAATCTTTTGATCTCGCTGAGCAATTTCAAACGCCGGTCTTCATGCTGAGCGATCTCGATATCGGCATGAACGACTGGGTTGTTGATCGTCTGAGGTGGGATGACAATTACAAGCCGAATCGAGGCAAAGTTTTAACGAGCGAAGAGCTGGACAGCATCAAAACCTATTACCGCTATTCGCCGGAAGACGCCGATCATGTTGCGGCGCGCACGCTGCCGGGAATTAACGAGAAGGGTACATACTTCACGCGCGGTTCGGGACACAATCGCCTCGGAGGTTACACCGAAACGCCATCGGAATATCAGGAGGTCATGCACCGCTTGCTCAAGAAGCATTGGTCCGTGGCGAAGTATGTGCCGGAGGCCGTGATCGAGCGGAAGTATGGCGCCACGTTCGGAATCGTTACGGTAGGCGGCTGTGATCTTGCCTGCCGTGAGGCGATCGATATCCTCGACGCCGATGGCATTCCGGTCAACTACATGAGGATACGCGGCTTTCCGTTTGGGCCGGAGGTCGAGCGATTTATCATGGACCAGCCGTTCTGTTACGTGGTCGAGCAAAACCGCGATGCCCAATTGCGGGCACTCCTGACGCTCGAAACCCGCGTACCGAAGGATAAGCTACAAAGCATTACGGCCTATGGTGGTTACCCACTATCGGCGAAGTCGGTGGTCGAAGGTATCCATCACAAGCGGGATCAGAAGCATATAGCCACGCAGGACCTGGCGGTGATGGCAGAATAAGCCAATCCATGCAAGCAACTTTTAGAAGGAATTACTCATGCCATCTATCGCCAAACCAATCGTTACCCATCCCAGCCTCGAAAAAAATTCGCTCGGACTGAACCTGCGCGCCTATGAAGGCGCGATGAGCACGCTTTGCGCCGGCTGCGGACATGATTCCGTCACCGCCGCTGTCGTGCGTGCGGCGTGGAAGCTTTCTATCGAGCCGCATAAGATGGCCAAATTCTCCGGCATCGGCTGCTCCTCAAAGACTCCGACCTATTTCGTCAGCGGCGCGCATGGATTCAACTCCGCCCACGGGCGCATGCCTGCGATCGCAACGGGTGGGGGAGCGGCGAACCGCTCGCTCATTTCCATCGGCATTTCCGGCGATGGCGATTCTCTCTCCATCGGCATCGGGCAATTGGCGCACGCCATTCGGAGAAATCTCAATATCGTTTATATCATCGAAAATAATGGCGTCTATGGACTGACGAAAGGCCAATTCTCGGCTTCGGCAGATATTGGTTCCAAGAGTAAGAAGGGCGAGGCGAATCGCATTTCGCCCATCGATCCCGTGATGCTCGCACTCAGTTTGGGGGCGACGTTCGTCGCGCGAAGCTTCTCCGGCGAAAAGGAACAACTCGTGCCGATCATTGAAGCAGCGTTCAAGCACAATGGCCTCGCGCTTATCGACGTGATTTCACCCTGCGTCACATTCAACGATCATGAAGGCTCCACGAAAAGTTACCTCTATACCCGCAAGCACGATTATCACGTCACTGACTCCGACGTAGTCTTTCCTGTGGACGAACTCGTCGCAAACATCAGCCGAAACGGGCACACGGCCGTGACGATGCATGATGGCTCCGTGCTCCATTTCACCCAAACGCCCGAAGGCTACGATCCGCGCGACCGCGCGAAAGTATTTGCCTACCTTCAGCAGCACCAGCAGGAAGGCAAAGTTCCCACTGGTATCCTCTTCATCGACGAATCCCAGCCGGACATGCACGGCGTTCTCGGGACCACGGAGGAGCCGCTAACGCAGGTTCCCTACGAGACGCTCTGCCCGGGAAGCGGGGAGTTGGAGAAGTTGATGGAAGAATTTAGATAAATGGTCGATGAACCGGCGCAAAGATTCCGCACACAAAAAGCTGAGATTCAACGCGCGTCACGGGAGTAACGAGATCCCCCGAAATCTCGTTATAGGTTGTCACTTATGTTTACCCGTTTCGCGCTTGGTTTCGGATATTTGATCTTCCTGCTCGTGGTAGGACTGATCGTGCTCGGCGTCCATTTTATGTCGGGCACGGTACCCGCGTACACCGGTTCGGCCTCGGTTGCGGGAATCGGCGCGAACGTCGATATCGATCGCGATGGGTATGCCATTCCTCACATCCATGCGGCGACCGAGCGCGATGCTTATTTCGGTTTGGGTTACGCCGAAGCGCAGGACAGGCTCTTCCAAATGGAACTCGAACGCCGGCTGGGCGCTGGAAGAATGTCCGAGCTTTTCGGCGCGCAGTCGCTTTCGCTCGACGAGTGGGCGCGCACGGTCGGCTTCTCGCGCATCGCCGATCAAATGTGGCTTAAGGCCGGTGAGCATACACGCGACGTACTCACCGCCTTTTGCGCAGGCATTAATGCGTATCTTCACGATCATCGGACGCACTTAGGTTTTGAATTTGACGCGCTTGAACTCGCGCCCGAAGATTGGCGGCCGCAGGATTGCCTCATCATTGGACGCTTGATGGCCTGGGAGATGAATTTCTCCGCGCTCACCGATGCCGCCTACAGCGATTTCTCGCTTGCGGTCGATAGCACACATCTCCATTCTCTCTTTCCATTTTATCCGACCGATGGCGCGACGGTGCTCGGCGGAGGGAGTCCCAGCATGTTCGTTTCGAATTATCTCGAATCGCCAGCCAGGCTGCCTATGGCAACAACCCACGAAATTTCCGCACCACTGCATCTTGCATCGGAACCTGTGGCGCATCTTGCATCGGAACCTGTGGCCGCGCCCTCGAAGCCGTTAAGGGTGCAGCCCGCAAAGCCAAAAGCTCCTACGAAACTGCAGGCCAAGCCGCAAGCGAAGCCACAAGCGAGGCCTGCGATCAAACCGCCGCAGCCACACATTCCAAAGCCCATGCAGCGTATCGGAATGAGTAGCGCTATGCATTCCGAATATGCTGCGATCTTCAAGGCCGGATGCGTTTTCGACAGCGCGATCGGCGCGTTCCTGGGCGGAGGATCGAATTCGTTCGCTATCGCGCCTTCTCGAACTGCAAGCGGTTCGGCGCTCCTCGAAAACGATACGCACCTTCAATTGGGCACGCCCTCGCGCTGGTACATGGCGCACCTTACGAGTGACGATGGAATGAATGTCGCCGGATTTCTCATTCCCGGATTGCCCGTCATTCTTTCGGGCCGCACGCCGGATCTTGCCTGGGGAGTCACCAGCGGCATGGCGGACGAATGCGATTACTTCGTCGAAAAACTCGATTCCACCGGCACGCGATATCTGCGTACCAATGGCACCTCCCAAAAATTCGAGATCATTCACGACACTATTCGAGTACGCGATACCACTCGCGCAAGCGATAATTCCACCATAGATCCGCTCCGTGTTGTCCCATTCGAAATCCGGATGACAATCCATGGCCCGGTAATGACGGATCACCCGGATAGCCTTGCGCGATCGTTCCACGGCGATGAACGCGCCGGCGGCATTCCGACGAACTCCATTTTTAACCAAGCCGACCGGCCCGTCGCGATGATGTGGAATGGAACCTACGCGCTCACGGACGAACTTGCCGGATGGCTCGAACTTCCTCACGCGACCTCCGTTACCCAGGCCCGAAATGGGATGAGTGGATTTGCGACGCCGTGCCTGAACCTGTGCCTTGCCGATACGAAGGGAAATATCAGTTACCAATATATCGGCCGGCTTCCACGTCGCGCGGGCAGCGAGGCTCGCCTGCTCCTTCCCCGCGATGGTACGAACCCAGCGGATCAATGGCAGGGATTTATTTACATGCGCGATCTCCCCAGCATCACGAATCCCTCCCGGGGATACATCGTCTCGGCCAATAATCCGCCGGGAAATATGGCTTCCGGCAGCTCCATTGCGTATGGCCTGGATTGGGAGCCATCCTCCCGCGCCGACCGCATTAATGAGCTTATTCAAACGAGTACGGTGAAGCTCGATGCCGCATCCGCACAAAGTATTCAGACCGACATCATTAGCCCTTATGATCTTCACCGCGTCCTGCCATTTCTCCTTAACTTGTATCCAAATCCGAATCCGCCGAGCATTGCGCCCGATAGCACTTCGGCATTTCGCCTCGATTCCATGCGGCTCTATTGGAAGGAAGATTCCCTCCAGCGCAATACCTCGTTTACCGACAGCGCGAAGGCACTCGTCCGTAAAAATGACTCGGTCTGGCTCGCCGAACACCGGCCTCAAAATGAGAACCCTCTCCCTCTGGGAGAGGGCAGGGTGAGGGCCGTCGATCCCTTCACCGCCCAAGTTCTGACCTATCTTCGAAATTGGGATGGCGGGATGCGGCCGGAGGAAATCGCGCCGGCGATCTATTCCGTTTTTCTGAACCGACTTCTCTTCAATACTTTCCGCAATGGGCTGGGCGCGCAGTGCTATGCCGAATTCATTTACCTCGATAACATGTCCCTCCAAACGCTTGCGAACATCTTGCCCGACACCGCAAATATTTGGTGGCGGCGGCCC
>DASRZC010000058.1:0-11283 GCA_035686785.1 Kapaibacterium sp. (SeqCode) | reverse complement strand
CGGGTATCAAATTCCCCTTTTTTGTTGTGTGCTCGGGAACCCATTCGTCGCTGGTTACATCGGTGTGTGGATTTACTAGCGTCCCATTTCTACCCTCATGCTCGCGGAAAGTTTTGCGATCACCGGGCGTACTACGCGATGATTGCTTTCGATAATGTCCTTGAACAAATTTCCCACTCTTTGTGGTATGACCCGGCACCCAAACTTGAGCATGGACCGCAGTCGCGAAGATCGTACAGAATGAAAGTATTGCGAGAAATCTTTTCATTTCATTAACTCCTTGGTATCAATTTAATGGGAACAAAATTCCAGCAGCTACTCGAATGTCCTGAGATTTTGCGCTGTAGAGAACTTCTCCCGAATAACCCAAACCCACTTGCCCGAAAGAATCGTTCGTGAGTCCCATCGCATAAGCGGCATCAAAAAACAGGGTCGCTCTCGATGATAAATCGACCGAAAAGCCAAGTCCAGCAATCGCAGAGATGCTGGGCGGATCGCTTTGGAATAGTTCTTTTGAATTACCACTCTCGTTCCTGATAATCGGATGGTGCCCGGAAAGCAAAAATCCGAAACTCGGTCCGGCGAAAAGGAAGAGCCCCGCATTAGTGGCATTCGGGTTCCATTTAACCAGCAATGGAATCTCAAGATAATTAAGCGTAATATCGTCTGTATCACGTGCAATCGGGGTGGGGCTTGCTTCCGTTGTATAATTATAAATCAAGCCTACTCCTTTTTGGTCGTACAGTACGCTTCCGCTTAAGGCAAAATGGCTCAGCCGATAGTCAAGTTCGAATCCGCCAATAAACCCTAATTCCATAAAGCGACTGGCTCCCGGGTCTATTTTGTGTTGACCGTAGTAATAGCCGTTCCCGATCTCGAATGATCCTACACCGTCCGTTTCAGTCCCCAAATCTGCCCCCACTCTCGCACCGAGATAGAGATGTTGCGCGCGCAGCGCACCGGCGTGCATCGCCGCGAGCGTGGCGAAGAGGATGATTGCGAGAAGCCGTTTCGGGAGCATAATTGTGTGCTCATTCAAAGCCGCGAGGGATGGCAATAGTGTCCGCGCTGAAAGGGCAAATCGGAGTGACCTTCCCGTGTGTATGGAAGCGCTGCTTCCTTGCACCATTTGCCGGGAAGCAGCGCTCCCCGGCACAGGGGGTTCGGTTAAAAGTTAGTAGCAGCCAGCGGCTTGCCCGATTCAAGGAAGCTTTTGATGCTTGACACGATCCGTGGCCAGCCGGTGCTTATGCCTGCTGCAACCGCATCCGAAAGCTCTTCGTGAAGCACGGTAAGCATGATGGCATCACCGAGGGGAGCAAGGGTGTACGTCACACGCGATATTGGCTCCGAAGCGAGCGGCGGCATGAGGGAGACATCGAACGTGTAGGAAAGTGATGTGTATGGATCGTACGACAAAACCTTCCCGAACCAGCTAACGGCACCTTTTGTGGTGAGGAGGGAGATGTCGGAGCCGACCTTCCAATCGCTTTGGAGTGATTTCCCATTCCAGTATTGGCGGCTGAATTCGGCAGAGGTTAGCGCCTCCCAGAGTTTCTCCGCTGTCGTGTTGATGTAGGTGTTGTAGGTAAATGTTTTCATGGTGATGTTTTCTTGTTGTTTGGTTTTTCGAGTGCCTGTTTGAGATTGCTGATCGCGGTGAGCCTGCCTCGCTCATACTTCGATACCCAGCGCTCATATACTTCTCGTATCGGCACCGGATTGAGGTAGTGCAGCTTTTCGCGTCCTTTCCATTGAACGACGATAAGGTTCGCCTCCTCCAAAAGGACGAGATGCTTCGTGACAGCCTGCCGCGTCATGGATAAATATTCGCACAGCTCGCCAAGCGTCTGCCCGTCTTTCGAGAAAAGCCGGTCCAGCAATTCACGACGGGTTTTATCGGAGAGCGCTTTGAATACCTTGTCCATTACCCAGCACAACAGGATAGGCAACCATAAGGTTGCATGTTATTTAAGATTATTTTCCAATCGCCAGGAAGAAATGTTTTTAATATGAGTTTCTTTGCACGGTGAGTTTGTCCCCTTCGACTAAAAATCATAAGGACAGCTAAAGATCGAGCATGCCATCAAGACTTGCGGTGGCGCGCGATAACTTTGCCCGGAATGGAAGGCTTCGCGCGCGATACATACTCATTGCCCTCGATAAAAAAACGCCAGGGATAATCCTGCGCGACATTGATTCCAATTCGAGTCGTGACTCCAATAAGATTCTCCGCCACGGGTTTGCCTCGCGTGATGAAAAGCTCGCCGCTTTCGACTAAGTCGATGGCATTTTGCTCGCGGGTAAGACCGAAGGCCTGGCACAAGCGTCCCGGGCCGCTTGTAAGTTCGCGATCGAGCCGAGCTTTTGGCCGCAATCCGCGCATTATTTCGATACCGTTTACCGGTTCGACCGCGCGAAGGAGTACTGCTTCCGCGATGCCCTCGACATTCGTCGAAATATTGAAGCAAAAGTGCATTCCGTAAGTAAAATAAATATAGGAAAATCCTCCTTCCTGAAACATGATCGCATTGCGCGGGGTCTTGCCGCGAAACGCATGACAGGCCGCGTCGCCAACGCCATAAGCTTCCGTCTCGACAATTTTGCCTACCAATTCTTTACCATCGACGATGCGATGAAGATAGGCGCCGAGAATTTCCTTCGCAACGATCGGGCTTGGCTGGAGGTAGAATGAGCGGGGAAAACGTTTAGAGGGGATTTTTGTCAATTGCTAAAACCAATCTTCATGTCATCCTGAGCGAAGCAAAACGGAGCGACAGCGGAGTTTTGCGGAGTCGAAGGATCTTTGGTAGCTCACCGGACAGTTATACTACACGAGATCCTTCGACTCCGTTCGTCCTCCCTTCGGTCGGACGAACTCCGCGCTCAGGATGACATATTCTGAAATAAAAAATCAAATTGAGCCACTAGCATTAATTTCTCCATGCCTTGATAAACCTTTCCTTCTTCGGATCCCAGATAAGCCCATACCAATAATCGCGGCCGTGATACACGCTGTACATCACGCGCGGCTCCTGAAAGAGTTCGCGAGCGTATGCGGAACCTGGCTTTATTTCCGCCACATCCACGCGCTTCATCATATCGCGAAAATCGTTGGAATCGACGACCTCAAAATTCTCATTCGCGAAAAACACAGTGATGAGCCTTCGCAGCCGGAGAAGCTTTATGTCATCCGTCCAATGATCCATCGTATCGAAATAACCTTTCGCCAGCCAGGAATCTTCGAAGAGTGTTTTCCTGCCGCTTTTGATAGTGAAGGTCAGCCGCGTATCATCGATATTTTTCGGCACATAACCTTCGAGCCGGAGGACTTCCGGCTTGCCATCGCCGGTGAGATCGATCGCGCGCTGCGTGGCAAGCTGGTGCGTCTTCTCGAATCGCCGCTCGTCTTCGAGCCGCAACGCGCGGTTAATCGAATCCACTTTGAGGAGCGAATCCATGTACTGCGCGGTCACATGCATCGAATCGACGCCCGGGCCGAGGTCCACATGGTTTTGAGCGTTAGCCGCGACAGAAAAGAAGAGAAAAAGCAATGTAGCGCAAACTTTCGTTTGCGATCTCCGCGTGGGTCGCAAACTGAAGTTTGCGCTACACCGCGTCCTACTGCGACGTGTTAGTTTTTCCATACGACGACAAATTTCTTTTTCGACTTCAGCCAGGCGATACCTTCCGAGCCACGGACGCCCGCGTAATAATTGAACATGAGCTCGCCCGATTGAATGATCTCCGAAAGTTCCGGCGATTTCGGTTTGAATTGGAGCCAGCGATCCAGCCCTTGATCGAGCAGCGAATCCGTGTGAACGAATGCGCCGGGCGTAAGAAACCGGTCGAGTTCGGAGCGGACGATCTGCTTGCGCTCATCGTCCGTAAGCTCCGGTCGATCTTTGAAATACGCCGAGATCGGCCAGCTATCGCTATAACGAACCGAATCCCGGCGTGTTACTATCAAACGGACAGAATCGAGATAGATATTCGAGCCGGTGGAAATGAGACGGAGCCGGTCGGGATCGTTGTCGTTCTGAAGGTCTGCTTCGCGCTGCCGCGCATAGCGGTGAACGGTGTCGGTCGGCTGCCAGGCATCGACGTCGTCGCCCTCGCCCTCTTCATCTACGCCATTCGGCCCGACCCAATAGAGCGTGTAATCGCCCAGGCCGATCGTCGGCGGATAGTGATAGATAACCCGCTCGCTCCGCGCGCCCACCGCGATGAAATAGCCTTTGCCGTTGTCGTTACGGTAGAGATTGATCGGGTCGATCTCGGTCGGAGTGTAAGTGCGAATCGAATCGTAGAGGTAGGCTTCCGTCGTCGCGGGATAGCGGTGCTTCGCCTCATAGAAATTGTGCAGCCCTTGCTGGATTTGCGCCATGACCTCGCGCGCCATCTGCACCGAAGCGCGCTTCTTCGCTGATACATCGATCTCGTGGAAACCGACATCGCGGCACCCCTCGGCCCCGACAATGCCAAGCAGCAAAACTAACAGCCAGAAAAATCTCATTGCCGATTCAAACGCCGGGACGGCGCTGAATCATTTCGCGAGGGCGTAAATCGCTGTATTTTCAATACTAAATTCATGCTGTGTGAATTAATCCAAGGCGAGTTCTACTCGACTGGATTTTCAGCAAGCGCAGCCTGAAGCAGATCGTCTATCGCTGGTCCGGAGATGCTTTCTTGATCGGATTTGTCATAGATCGTAAGCAAATAGAGCACGGTTTCTTTCGAGAAGTAGGCAGTAATGACGCGCGCTCCGCCACTCTTGCCTTTGCCCTTACTTTTTATCGCCAGACGAATTTTGAAGATGCCACCGCCGAGCGATCTGCCGGTGTCCGGTCTCAGTTCGAGAATCTCCTATAATTGCGCAAGATCGGATTTCAGGGACGGATAGCGCTTCCGCAACTTCCGGTAATCACGCGCAAAAGAACTGGCGACGATTATTTTAACCTTCGGCAAGCAATTCCTCTAACGTCTTGAGTTTTTTCTTCCCTTGACGGTGCAGCTTCACCTCTTGCAAGGCCTCGGTATAAGAAGATCGAAGATTCGTCAGAAATTCCGCTTCGCGAAGCCGCTGCTCTACTTTCTTCCAATCCTTCATGGGCATCTGAATCGCCGTGTGCTTGCCCTTCGAATCGCTGAGATAACTGAGGCTGTAGGTCATGCTTTTGTAACCAATGGTGCCGGAATATTATTCCGCTGTTTTTCTAATTCCGCGTCGGATCGAATGGGGCGCACTGAATCATTCCTGAACAAAAGCAAACGGCCACATTTCTGAAGCGCCATTCATTTGTAGCCGAGCAAAATAAAATCCACTGGGCAAGGTATTGGGAACTTGAATGCGCCCGCCGCCTTGCGAGGTCGTGCAGTGGAAAACGCGAACACCAAGAGCATTTTCGATGTCGAGTTCGCCCGTTCCACCGCCCTCGACATCCAGCCAGGTTTGATCGCCATCGCTTACAATGCGAAGCGTGGCGGATGGAGTGGGTTTCTGCTCCTCAACCGCATCGGTGCAAAGGCCAAAGTAATCGCAGAGGACACGGGTGAGGAATGGGGCGTAATATTCTGCTTTCTGAGCTTGAAAAACAGGGTAATAATTCACAACAACGCGAAGAATCTTATCGATTGGAATCCATGCGAAAATATCGCCATCGGGAGCGACACTCCCTCCGCCAAATAAAACTGGGATAAAATTTCCTCTCTGAATATAGGAGTCAAGAAGATCAGGATCAATGGGATTGTGAGCATGAGGAACGCTTAGACCTCGTGTAAATTCAGAATCGACTCCGAAAAAAAGATCGTAATGTGCCACTGTTCCATTTAATGCTCCGCCCGTGAGTCCTAAATACACCAAGAGCGTATCGGACGGCGTGCCTGACTCTGCGGAAGAACGAAAGGGTAAGCCACGCTCGATATATAGTTTACCTCCGCCCTTTACGTAGTTGATTAGAGTGAGTTGATCGGCAACCGAAAGAGTATCGTCCTTCACCAGCACCGCATCGTATAACGAAAGAGAGTCGGGAAGAGAGAACATGGAATCGATCGTTCCGGAATAGATGGTGGGGAGGTCGTTCTCTAAATCATGGGGGTCATAGGACGATGTATCTCGGACGAGGAGAATTTTCCCATGCAACCCCTGCGCGCCGAGCGGCGCAAGCGGCAGCATTAGGAAAAAGAGAAGTGCGAAGACTCTTTTCATAAAAATACTCGATTCCAGAAACACCGCCGTATCGGGAAGGTTGCAGCTACCAAAACACAACGCCAACAAGTAACGAGCATCCCGCGCGTTATTCGTTCACCCTTCAATCTCCTGAATTATCAAATCGTTTAAGTATCTGTTCGGATGCTTCCCCTCGAAGGGTTCGAATCTCTTCTTCCAAGTCCAACTTTTCCCAGCCAAGCCCTTCCCAAATCCCTTCCAGCGATTCGACGTGGCCCGGATTCGGGCGGATGTTCTTAAGGAGTTTTCGCACATACTCCCGCACCTCCGCGAGTTTATCGGCGGGGAGGTTTGCAAGATCACGCTTAATTTCGGTTAGTTCGATGGCTCTCGTCGTCATGCCAGTTTAACGAGCCGTTTTGTTGGGAAGTTCATATAACACAACGCCAACGAGTAACGAGCATCCCGCTCGTTACTCATCCACTCGTAAGTGTCGGGCTGGAAGCGCCGACCTACGCGCGCTACCAGCGTTTGCCGCCGCGGTCTCCACCACGGTCGCCGCCACGGTCTCCACCGCGGCCACCACCGCCGCCGCCACGACCACCGCCGCCGCCGTAGCCGCCGCGTCCGCCACCGCCGCCGCCGCTGCGCTGTTCCATCGGCCGCGCCTCGTTGACGGTAATGGTCCGCCCGCCGAGGTCGGCCTGGTTCAGTTCCTCGATGGCTTTTTTGGCGGCTTCGTTGTCGTTCATTTCGACAAATCCGAAGCCTTTGCTCCGTCCCGAATCGCGATCGGTAATCACCTTCGCGCTCGCAACTTCCCCATACGTCGAAAACATCTGGGCCAACTGAGCGTCATCCGTCTGAAACGGCAGGCCCCCCACGTAGATTCTCATGTAATGTAACTAAAAAGAATGAAACAAAACGTTACTCTTTGGGTGGGCGCGGCTACGGGAGGTGAAAGGGAACGACACGCATCATGGGACGCGCCCCGTCCGTTCGAGCAGAGCGATTCAACAATGGCAAACGTCCATCGGGCGCGAACCGAAGCCGCGCCGTGGATGCCTGACCATCCGAGGATGATTGCTCATCCACTGAACCTGAATTGCAAAAACTTCTTTTATCCACGAAACACACAAACCTCAAAGGTAGCATGAATTCATAATGCCAAATGCCGGCGGCGGGAAATAAGTTCGCGGTTTAGCGTGGTGTGGGGCGAAATGGTATTTCGCCCCCCTTTATAATAATAAAAAGCGGCCGAAATACCATTTCGGCTCACACCACGATTTTATCGAACGATGACCAATCGCTTCGAACTCGCATGATCCCCCTGGCTCACGCGGACGATATACGTCCCGTTGGCAAGCGCGCCGGTGTTCGACGTGCCATTCCAAATGAAGGTGCCTTGCGCCACGCGGCTCATGACAAGATTGCCGAGCACATCGTAAACCTCGACGGTCGAAGAGCCGTTATCCGGCAAACCGATCGTAACTTCACCCTGCGCAGGATTCGGCGAGAGTGTGAAATCGACCGGCGCGGGAGCATTCGGCTCCGAAACCGATTCAACGACTGGCGGCAGCCGATGCGCGACGACCGTATAGGTCAGCGAATTGCTGGCCGGTAGCGCGCCCTTCTGTTTCGCTTCGAGCGTTACATAGGTCAAGGTGAGGGCCAGGTTAACGGTGCCGGTATCGGGCGCGTTGAGCGTCATAATGATGGGGCCAATCGTCGCGTTCGCACGGAGCGTGTCATACAACAACTGCGATGATTGGTTATAGGAGCCAAACGTCGCCCAGAACGTAGTGGAATCTCCCTGGATCGTGTCATTGCTTCCGGCAATAAGCTCTTGCAGGAACAGCATAGCGGTGCCGGTGTTATGAATAAAAATCGCGTGGCGCGTCATTTCCGCGTGAGCCGTGATCGAAAGCGTGTTGGAAGATGGCGGCACATCGAGCGTGATCGAATCGACTGGCGGAATCGGCACACTCGCCGCGAGCGAAGCCGAAAGGGAATTGCAGGGAACTCCGTCCGTGCTCGTGCCATGCACCGTCACGCCGAGCGTGGCGTAATAGTTATCCTGGGTCGTCGGATTCGGCGCCTGGAATGTGACGCCGACTTTCGCGCTCGAATTCACCGGAATCACCATCGGGAACTGCGATGCATCGAAGGTGAAGTGCGTGTCGCCAGTAAGCTGCGGGGAATCGAGATACACCGAAGTATCCGTGGTGTTGGTGAGCGTGAGCGAATCCGTCACGCTCGCGCCCTGGGCAACAGTGCCGAAGCTGCCACCGGACGCCGTCACACATGTGGTATTGATCGGCAGCGGCCACCCCTCCACCATGACCGATGCCGAATCGGTCCCGCTCACATAATTATAAATAATTTTCAGGTTTCCAGCGAACTCACTATCCTGGTAGGAAGCGAGCGATAGAAGCGCGCACACGTCTCCCAAATCCAGCGAGCCGCCTGCGGGAATGGCTATCGGCAGCGAGGCCACATTTTCGAGCGACCATCGCACCCCGCTCTGCAGCGTACTCGCGACCGTCACCTGCGTAATTAGAATGGTGTCCCTATTCGGATTTTGGACGGTAAACGGCTTACACATTTGCTGATTGAGTCGGAGACTGTCGTAAAATCCCACCTGAATCCGCGGCGCGATGTGGCTGAGCGGCTGGCCCGCCAGCGTGACATAGATCGTGTTGCTATCGCCCACGAGGGTCAGTACCGCCTCGGGGACCGTCATGCTCGTAGGTGAGTATTGGACCGTGATCGTTCCATTGCCCTGGAAGGTCAGGACCGAATCGCTCATGAGCTGGAATTCCGAACTGCCCGCGAGAGAGACATGGACGGTGTGCTGCTGAAAGTTTTGCAGCGTGTCGCCGGTGTCAACGTTCACGGCAAATACGGAAATTTGTGCCTCGATGGAAGCTCCGACCGCGGCGGTCATCGTGATCGAATCGGTCCAAACCGCGATTTTATCGGCATAGGCGCGGGAGGAAAGGCTCGCAAAAAGCGCTAACGCAAGGGCGAAGCCGAGAAGTTTTTTATTAAGATGTTTCATTTGTTTTTTTAGAATGTTGATGAATTGTTACGCGAAATTGAATCACATCCCTCCATATCGCACGTCCTAAGAACCTGCCCAATAGAAGGAGCGAAGCAGCCGTGCCTTGTTTTAAAGGCACGGCTGCCAACGCGCCAATCACTTACCGAACGAAGATCAATCTCTGAGAACTAACCTGGTTGCCCTGGCTTACGCGTACGATGTACGACCCGTTCGCGACGGGCGATCCGCTACGCGCTCCATCCCAAACGAAAGAGCCGTGTTCCGTCCCCTGGAATATCAAGTTCCCAAGCACATCGTAAATCTCGACGTTGGAAGTTCCATCGGGCAAGCCGATTGTCACTGCATCCCGTGCCGGATTCGGCGAGAGCGTGAAGTTCGCTGCGGCGGGTGCATTCGGCTCCGAAACCGATGCGTTAAGCGGCGGCAGCCGGTGCGCTACCACCGTGTAGTTGTACGACGAACTCAATGGAACATTCCCATTCTTATGAGCTTGGTTAACCACATACGTGAGGGTCAGGTCGAGATTATACGTGCCTGTATCCGCGGCGTCGAGCGTGAGCAGGACGGGGCCGACCGTTTCACCTGGGCTAACGGTATCATAATAAAGTTCCGCTATCTCATAGCCTTCCGAACCAAAATAGGCCAGGCTGGAATCACCTATCGTAAGGTACTGAAATGAAAGAACGCTCATCCCGGCATTGTGAATAAAAATTGCGTGGAGCGATCTCTGCGCGCGCGCGGTAATGCTGATCGTGCTCGAACCGGGAGGCGCATCAAGCGTGATCGAATCGACGACCGGCAAGTAAACGCTGGCCGAGAGTGGAACGGAAACCGAGCTGCACGGAAGGCTATCGATGCTCGTGCCATGAACCGCGGCGTCGAATATCGCCGAATAATAATTTTTTGTCGATGAGTTCGGCGCCGAGAACGTGATGCTGACATCCGCGCTCGAACCGGCCGCGATCGAAATAGGGAACGACGAATTGATAGCGAACTGTCCGTAATCCCCGCTCACGATTTCTGCCGAGTCGAGCGACACAGCGGAATTCGATGTGTTCGTAAATGTGATCGACTTCGTCACGCTCGTGCCTTCCAGCGTTGGCCCAAAGTCACCGTCCGAGCCGGAGACGCATTCGGTTTGAGGCAGTTGGACGCCCGAATACAAAGTGACATTGGCCTGATCCGTCCCACTCCCATAATTGTAGGTGATTTGCAGGTTGCCGTAAAGCTCCGAATCCGTGGTTGCCAGCGCGCAGAGCTCGCCCATCGTCAGTGTCTGGTGGCTGGCGATGCCGGCGGGAAGCGTTACAATGTTTTCGAGTGAATAGCCGTTTTGGGAATTATTCGTGAGCGTCACTTGCGTAATCCAAATGGAATCGGCGTTCGGGTTGTAAATCGAGAAATTATCACACCGCTGGTGCCCTTCCCGAAGCGTATCGTAGTTGACCACCGTGACCTGCGGTTGGACGTGCGTTATCGGGTTCCCCGTGAGGTAGACGTAAGCGATATTACTATCGCCCTGAATCCTCAGCCGCGCGGTAGCCGCGTAATCGCTCGTTGGCGAATACCGGACCTGAATCACCGTGTACCCCGCGAATTGCAGGACGGAATCGGTCAGCATCGTAAATTGCGAACTGCCCGAAAGAGAAACGGAAACCGTTCCCAAAGGAAGGTTCTGCGAAGTGTCCCGGCCATCCGAGAGGTAGATGTAAGCGTCGGTCGAAGTCCCGACGGCCGTCGTCATCGTGACGGTGTCGGGCCAGACCGAAATAACATAGCCATACGCCCGCTGCGACACGCCCAGAAAGAGCGCGGCCATCACGAGCGCAAGGCCGAGAGGTTTTGTACCAAGTAGTTTCATAGCTTTGTTTTCTAAAATGATTGTGAATGGAAACGCGAAATGGATGATCGATCATTGAATTGAACTTCGTAATCCAAATCGCACAACCGGAAAACCCGCTCGAACCCCGATAGTTACAACTTTGACTACTCAATTTATACTCAGACGAGGCATTCGAAGACGAGTTATTTAGCTCTAAGTTATTGATTT
>DASRZC010000057.1:0-4987 GCA_035686785.1 Kapaibacterium sp. (SeqCode) | reverse complement strand
GAAGTAGATGGAACTCCTCATTGATGAAAGTCATTCGCTGTAGTGTTCTTAAGCTTATGTGAGCTTCAATGGTTTTGGGAACATTTGCTTCCCCTCCCATTCGAAAAAAACAAGGTTGCGATGCAGAAATCGAAAGCGCATGTCCTTTATTTTGGAATATTGGCGCTAACATTATGTGCTGCTCCGGCCCATGCCCAGACATGGGAGTACGCGCACGCCCGAACCCTCATTCTACCCGGCAGCGGAAATGACTTTACGCATCTACTCACCCTTCAGGCGCCCTCTCTTTCGAGTTCTCCCTCGATTACGCTTCCGGGCGCGCCGCCCTTATCGAAGCCGATAGCTCCTCGGGACAGGCAACCGTATCGATGTATAAGTCGGTAGCAGAATCCTTTTACAATGTAACCGGTATCATAAAACCTGCTACGTCCGGGACGATCAGCGCGTTTTGGCATACCACCACTACCGGTGGATTTATCAAGCCAAACTCCTATCTATCTTTTACTCGTGTAAAATAGCTTTAAAAAAACCCGCCTCATCGGCGGGCTTTTTATAATCGAATATCTTCCCGCGAGCGTCTTATCCCGCCAGCGTCTTCGCCTTCTCGACCGCTTCCTCGATCGTGCCAACCATATAGAAGGCGTTCTCCGGGAGATGATCGTATTCCCCTGCCAGCACCGCTTTGAATGAGCGGATCGTGTCCTCGAGCTTCACGTAGCGGCCTTCCAAACCGGTGAACTGCTCGGCCACGAAAAACGGCTGCGATAGAAACTTTTGCACGCGCCGCGCACGATTGACGATCACTTTATCCTCATCGGAAAGTTCGTCCATTCCGAGGATATTGATGATGTCCTGCAGATCTTTATATTGCTGCAAAATGCGTTGTACGCCAAGTGCAACACTGTAATGCTCTTCGCCGAGGATTTCGGCGGAAAGAATGCGGCTCGTCGAATCGAGCGGATCGACGGCGGGATAGATACCAAGTTCGGAGATCGAGCGGGAAAGCGTCGTCGTCGCGTCCAAGTGGGCGAAGGCCGCGGCCGGCGCGGGATCGGTGAGATCGTCCGCGGGAACGTAAATCGCCTGCACCGATGTGATCGAACCCTTCTTTGTGGAAGTAATCCGCTCCTGCAAGCCGCCCATTTCTGACGCGAGTGTCGGCTGATAACCGACGGCGCTTGGCATTCTTCCTAAGAGCGCGGACACTTCCGAACCAGCCTGTGTAAACCTAAAAATATTGTCAATAAAAAGCAGCACGTCCTTGCCTTCGACATCGCGGAAGTATTCGGCATACGTAAGTGCCGTGAGGCCTACGCGCTGACGCGCTCCCGGCGGCTCGTTCATCTGGCCAAAGACGAGCACGGTCTTATCGAGCACTCCGCCCTCGGACATCTCAATGTAAAGATCATTACCTTCGCGAGTTCGCTCCCCTACCCCGCCGAACACGGAATAGCCACTGTGATGCATCGCGATATTATGGATTAGCTCCATAATCACGACCGTCTTGCCGACGCCCGCGCCACCGAAGAGGCCGGTTTTTCCGCCCTTCGAATAGGGTTCGAGCAAGTCGATGACTTTGATGCCCGTTTCGAGCATTTCAGAGCTCGTCGAGAGGTCTTCGAACGCCGGAGCATCCCGGTGGATCGGCCACATGAAATCGGACTTGATCTGCTCGCCGCCATCAATCGTCTGCCCGATCACATTGATAAGCCGGCCCAGTGAATTCGGACCGACGGGCACGGTAATCGGCGCGCCGGTATCGAAGGCTTTCATGCCGCGCACGAGGCCGTCCGTCGTATCCATCGCCACGGCGCGGACGCGGTCGTCGCCTAAGTGCTGCTGCACTTCGCAGATCAGGTCTTCGTCTTTTCCTTCAAAATTCTTGCGCGGAATCCGTAGTGCGTTCAGGATTTTCGGCAGGCCCGATGACTTGCCATTCGTGGCCGCGCCATTCTGGGCAACATTTCCGTCCTGGGCTGTTCTACCGCCCGAAAAATCCACATCGACGACCGGCCCGATGATCGATACAATTTCCCCTTCGTTCATTCGAAATTTCTTACTCTAAAATTTTGGATAATACACCCGCAAACACGAGTCGCGGCGCCTAACGCAACAATGAACTTTCCGGTTCGATAAAGTATGGGCAATCTCGAAGGAAAATAGGATGGCCATGACAAACGTAGGTGTGCGTAGCACGCGCTTAGCTTGTGCAAAAATTGAATTCTTCCCTCTCAAAAAGCATTGTAGCAGGTTCGAGTTTTTTCAAGGACGAACTTTTACTCTTTTTCCGTGCCAAAAGCAGCCAAACAGACGAAATCAAAGACGCAACCTGCAAAGATTGCTGCTAATGCGACGAATGGGGCGGGTGGGACGAATGGGCATCGCGTGGAGACAACATCTATTACCCCCTCCAAATCCAGTTTGCCCTCCTCCAAGCGCCCGATTTCGGTTCGAGGCGCACGGCTGCACAATCTGAAGAATATCTCGCTCGATCTTACGCGGAATAAGCTGCATGTGTTTACCGGCGTGAGCGGTTCGGGAAAATCTTCGCTGGCGTTCGATACGCTCTATGCGGAGGGCCAGCGGCGATATGTCGAGAGCCTTTCGGTTTATGCACGGCAATTTTTGGAGCGGATGAAAAAGCCGGAGGTCGATTCGATCACCGGCATCAGTCCCGCCGTCGCGATCGAGCAAAAGACAATGACGCGCAATCCGCGCTCGACCGTCGGCACGACGACGGAAATTTACGATTATCTCCGCCTGCTCTTCGCGCGCGTGGGACATACCTATTGCATTCGCTGCGGGCGCTTGGTGCGGAAAGATACGCCGCAAACGATCATCGAAACGATCCGGCAGCGCGCCGCCGATGGACAAAAGTTTTACGTCCTCTTCCCCATGCACCGCCATGAAACGCGGACGCTGGACGATGAGTGGGATAATCTCCGCTCGCAGGGCTTCTCGCGCATCGTGATGTCAGGCGAAGATCGGATTCTCGACCTGTCGGAAGAAAATCCGACGCAGCTTTCGGCCGACCGCGTTCGCATTCTTGTCGATCGCCTCGTGTGGCGGCCGAACGATGAGGCGCTCGCCTCGCGTATAGCGGATTCCATCGAAGCCGCATTCAACGAAGGCGCGGGCCGCACGATCATCGCGTATCTAAAGGGCGATGGCTCGACGGAAGAGGAGCGATTTTCCGAACATTTCGAATGCGCGACCGATGGCCTTCCTTATGAAGAGCCGGAACCTCGGCTATTTTCCTTCAACAATCCTTACGGCGCGTGCCCGGAGTGTCAGGGCTTTGGCCGCGCGATGGGAATCGATCCCGAACTCGTCATTCCCGACCCAAGCCGCTCGATTCGACAGGGCGCGATCGTCTGCTGGAACGGGCCGAAATTTTCCGAATACACACGCGACTTCCTGATGATTGCCCGGCAGGCGGATGTCGATGTCGATCTTCCGTATGCCTCGCTCACGGAACGCGAGAAAAAAATCGTGTGGAATGGATTCGGCAACTTCGGCGGCATTAAAGCTTTCTTCGATGATCTCGAAAAGAAAACATACAAGCTGCATTACCGCGTGTTGCTTTCGCGGTTTCGCGGCTATACGACGTGCCCGAAATGCAATGGCGCACGGCTGCGTCCGGCGGCGATGAACGTGCGCGTGGCCGGCAAGACCATCCATGATGTTGTGTGCATGACGATTGCGGAAGCGCGCGAATTTTTTGCATCGCTCGCGCTTACGAATTATGAGATGACGATCGCCGCGCGCATCATCGAGGAACTCCGCAAGCGTACGCGCTACTTAGATGAAGTCGGCCTCAGTTATCTCACGCTCGACCGGCTTTCGAACACGCTTTCCGGTGGCGAATCGCAGCGCATCAATCTTGCAACCTCGCTTGGCAGCGCGCTTACGGGCGCGCTTTATGTGCTCGATGAGCCGAGTATCGGGCTTCATCCGCGCGACACCGAAAAACTGCTCAAGATTTTAAAGAACGTACGTGATTTGGGCAACACCGTCATTGTCGTCGAGCACGATGAAGAGGTAATTCGCTCGGCGGATGAAGTCGTGGATTTTGGACCGCGCGCCGGGGAACACGGCGGCGAGCTGCTCTATCAAGGGCCGCCATCCGGTCTGGAGCAAAGCGGCAACACCACATCACTCACGGGAAAATATTTGCGCGGCGAGCTTTCGATTCCGGTTCCCAAAAAGCGGAGACGAATTGATCTTCGTTATGCAATTTCCGTGACCGGAGCGAATGCGAATAACTTAAAATCATTCGATGTCCGATTTCCCTTAGAGTCTTTTGTTGCTGTGACCGGCGTCTCCGGTTCCGGGAAGTCCACCTTAGTTCACTCCGTCCTATATGCCGGATTGAAAAAATTAAAGAGCGAAAGCGTCGGAGCGGTTGGTTCTCACCGAGAAATCAAAGGCGAAGATTTCGTGAACCATGTGGAGCTAATCGATCAAACGCCGATTGGCCGCACGCCGCGCTCGAATCCAGCAACCTATATCAAAGCCTTCGATCTCATTCGCGAAGCATTCAGCAATACCGGCTACGCGAAGCAGCGCGGCTGGTCGCCCGGATATTTTTCGTTCAACATTCCCGGCGGGCGCTGCGAGACGTGTCAGGGCGAGGGCTACGTGACGGTCGAAATGCAATTCCTCGCGGATATGTATCTCGAATGCGATACCTGCGGTGGCACGCGCTATAAACGTGAGACGCTCGAATCGCTGTTGAATGGAAAAAATATCGTCGAGGTGCTGGGCATGACCGTGACGGAAGCGGTTGATTTTTTTGCGAAGCACGATCGAATCCGCGCGCGCCTGCAAGTGCTGGATGATGTTGGGCTGGGGTACATTCGTCTCGGCCAGCCTGCTAACACGCTCTCCGGTGGCGAGGCGCAGCGCGTGAAGCTCGCATCGCACCTGGCGGACAAGACCGAGGAGCATACGCTCTTCATTTTTGACGAACCAACGACAGGCCTTC
>DASRZC010000056.1:0-15943 GCA_035686785.1 Kapaibacterium sp. (SeqCode) | reverse complement strand
CGAAAATTCCGCCATTCCCGAACGCGAGCAGCGCTTGATTGGTCTGATAAGCGACCTGTGAGGTGTGCTCTGTGTGGTGACCGACGAAAGCGAGCATTCGCTGCAACCGATAACTGGCCGTTATCGCAACGATGGATCCGGCAAAAAGCGCCACCACGCCAGAGGTGATCATATATTTCAGCGGCACCTGCGCGACGTACATGATGCCGAATGTGATAACGATGAGCATCCCTGCCGTGGACATGTTCGGCTGCTTCGCAATCAGTGCGACGGCCGCGAGCGCCCAGAAGATGATCGGCAAGAACGCCTTTTTGAAATCGCCGATGATTTCCTGCTTCGCGGCACATAGCGCGGCAACGTGGAGGACTAAGGCAAACTTTGCGAACTCCGCAGGTTGAAAACTGAACGGTCCGAGGGCCAGCCATCGCCGCGCGCCAAGCTCACGCGTGCCAACGAAGAGAACGGCCACGAGCAGGAGAAGCGACGAAATCATGATCCACTTTGTATTTTTCTCGAACTTGTGATAATCGACTTTCGTGAAGACGATCATCGCCACAAGCGAGAGAAACACTTTCTTCGCATGCGTGAAAAGCATAGACTCGCTCGCGCCCATCTTCGCTGCGCTGAACGAGGCGCTCGCCGAATACACGAACGCCAACGACGCGAGCAACAGACCGGTGACGGTCAAAAACAAGCTAAGGTCGGCGGTGCGTTTGGGTTTCATAATGTGTTTTACTTTGCCTTTTCAGGGCTTGAATTTTATTTTGGTTGGGCTACCCAGCATTCCGCTTCGTTACATGCTGGGCTGCGGGTATTCCGTCGCCTCGCGACACGGCAATTGAATCTTATTTATCGTACAACGACCAAGTTTTCCACCTCTTAAGATATTTGTCTTTATTGTTAAACATGCCATAAAAATCTCCTAGGTCTGGAATATTCTCATTCTGATCTTTGTACGCTTGGTGATTTAGATCATTCATTACCATTGTGAGAAATCGCATAATTTGTAAGAGGTACAATCTTGCAAAAGGAGCAGCAAATTTAGAATGAGCAAGTGCAATTGCAGCTTGTTTTGCGGTGATTTCATCCCCATGCTCCGAAAAAGACATGATGTATGCGAGCGATCCAAAAGGTTCAACGAAAAGGGTTGCGGTCTGTTCGTCACGGTTTCGTTGTTTACCACTATAGTGTGTTTTCAATATTTCTGATGTTACAAGATTATACCAAGCGGCAGATGGGCTATCTATTGATTGAGCTCTTGTTAGCCCAGTGACGAAATCGATATTATAATACCGAGTAATGTTAGTCGCAAATTCATCCAAAACATCAATCATGTTTTTGTGAATCTGCGTTTGCGGAAGCCTTGCCCAGATTTCATTTCTCTTTAATTGCTTCCCGATTGCGCGACGGATTGAAAGATCGTCTACTTTTTGAAGAAGATTTTTTAATCCATGTCCCCAATCCTTAACTTCTTGAAAGCTCGGGAATTCGCCATTGTGCATCAAAGCATGATCTATAATGAGAGCAAGTTTGGCTGAGCGTTCAAAGCCTACCGATAAGGCGAAAAACGCTTGAGCATAGTATGCCTGTTTTGCGTAATTTGCCTTACCAATTGCTGTCACACCGATTGCGAGGTGCTCGACTGCAATGCCTGCTTCATCAGCGAGTGCATGCCAGATATTTGCCATTGTTTAGTGATCTACAATAATTTCCCTTGCTTCCCACCCACATCCTCAACAAAACCAGGCCAGCTTTCCGCTCCGCTTCATGCTGGGCAGCGGATACTTCGCCGCTTCGCGGCTATGGTCACATAGCACTTTTACTGCAAAATGCCTGAACGTCCGCTTCGCTTAACTCGAACCATTCTCCGTTCTTTCTTCGATCCTTGAATCTACGATGCCAATATGCTTCGATACCGTATGGATCATCAGTTTGAATGGTATGAATAACAATGCTCGCTTCTGGCAATTCAATTGCAATTTCTTTAGTCCTTCTACCAAGATCGTTCGTTTTTCCTATCTTAAAATACTTCCCTGACTGAATGAGATAGACATGTCCTGCAGTGGCCAATGATTGTGGCTGTCCTTCACTTATCGACTGATTATCGGAAGTCCTTGAATTTGTGTACTCGACGAATCTTTCGAGAGCCATTTTCCAAGTTCCAAATCGATAATAGGGTCGCTCGCTAAAACGAGAGAGTGGCTGTTTCATCTCTTTGCGCTTCGGCTGCCGACCGAGTTTAAGCCAAACTTCCTCCAAATTCTTGAATAGGATCTCGTCTGTGATATCCACCAGCTTTTTCGGCTCAACCCCTACTGCCAACAACGCTTCATTCCAGCCGCCAAACCGTCTAGCAAGTGTTGTGCTATTAAACTTGCCTTGAGCGTCGTATTCTGATCCAGTAAGATCATCACCCAGTTTTTCAGTTATTTTGCGAAGATCGTCCAGAAGCTCCTCGTCTGTGATCTTTCTGTGTGGACTTATTTGAAATTTCATAATCCCTTAGCTTGCGACGGCTAATTTAATTTGGCTGATGTAGTTAATTCAACTGGCTAACTAGCTCCTTAAACACCCTCCCCCTGTGCTCGTAATTATCGAACATATCGAAGCTGGCGCAGGCGGGCGATAATAAAACGATGTCGCCGGGGGCGGCGGCTTCTTTCGCTAATCGCACGGCTTCTTCCATCGACATACCGGCGGAATGAATCGGCTTCATGCCATCGAAAAATTTCTCGATCTTTTCCGCGCCTTTGCCGACCGTTACGATGGCCTTCACATTCTGCTCGACTAATTCCTTTATTTTCGAATAATCGTTTCCCTTGTCCTTGCCGCCAGCAATGAGAATAATCGGCGCCTTAAAACTTCCGAGCGCATAATAAACAGAATCGACGTTCGTTGCTTTCGAATCGTTGTAATATTTCACACCATTTAATTCGCGAACGAATTCGATGCGGTGCTCGACGCCTTTGAATGTGCGAAGCGTTTCGCGTATCGCGTTATATTCCACACCCATCACGCACGTCATGAGAGCGGCGGCCATCGCATTCATCAGGTTGTGCGGGCCAGGAATGCCGATTTCGTTTTTGTTTATCAGGACTTCCTTTTCGCGGCCAATGCGAAGTGCGACATCCTCGTCTTGCAGGAATGCACCTTGCTTCAATTCTTCTTTCAGCGAAAAGCCGAGCGTGCGGATATTCACGGTGTCCGCACAGTTCCGGACGTTTTCGTCGTCGTGATTATAGACGAAAATATCATAGCCCTTTTGATTCTCGACGATGCGGTACTTCGATTGAATGTACGCCTCATAATTTTTGTAGCGGTCGAGATGGTCGGGCGTGATATTGAGCAGTGCCGAAACCTTCGGTCGAAATTCATCGATCGCATCCAATTGAAAGCTCGATACTTCGAGCACCACTACTGATTTCTCTCCCTTTGCCTGATCGACAATTTCCGAGAATGCGATGCCGATATTGCCGGCGACGAATGTATTCCATCCCGCGCGTTTGAAAATCTCGCCAACGAGTGTCGTCGTCGTCGTTTTGCCGTTCGTGCCGGTGATGGCAACGACCGGCGCTTCGCATTCGTCGAAGGCGATTTCGATCTCGCTTAAAATTTTAATTTGCTTTTCGCGAGCGAGCTTTACAATTGGTGCATCCAACGGCACTCCTGGACTCAGTACCACATAATCCGCATCGAGGACTCGGTGCGTGTTATCGCCAAATTCATATTCTACACCGATCTCTTCCAACTCTCGCGCGGCATCTTCGAATTTCGATTGCTTCCCTTTCTCCGAGAGAAACACCTTCGCGCGGCGCGTCTTGAGCAAGCGCGCGACCGCACGGCCGGATTTTCCGGCGCCTAAGATTGAAAAGCGTTTACCGCGAACTAACATAATTGTAGGGACGTGCTGCGCACGTCCAACACCGTGGATAAGTCGTGCGCCCCAAAGGGACGTGCGCAGCACGTCCGTACGAATTCAACGCACTTTAAAGGTGGTCAGCGCCAGGATCGCGAGAATGATCGCTGCGATATAGGCGCGCGTGACAATCTTCGATTCGGCCCAGCCGCAAAGCTCGAAATGATGGTGGATCGGCGCCATCCGAAATATCCGTCGTCCCTCGCCATACATTCGCCTCGAAAGCTTGAAGTAGCCCGTTTGCATAATGACCGAGATCGACTCGATAAAAAATATCCCTCCCACGATGGGCAGCACGAATTCTTTTTTACATAAGACCATCAGGGTTCCCATCGCGCCGCCCAAGGCAAGCGAGCCGGTGTCGCCCATAAATACTTCCGCCGGGTGCGCATTGTACCACAAAAACCCGAGGGATGCTCCGACGAGTGCCGAGCAAAAGACCGTGAGTTCGCCCGCGCCTTTTAGATATGGAATATTCAGGTAATCGCTGAACTGTAGATTGCCGGAGAAATAGGCGATCGCGCCAATCGGAATAAATGCGATCGCGACCGTGCCGGCGCTGAGTCCATCGAGACCGTCTGTTAGATTCACTGCGTTCGAAGTTGCAGTGATGACTACGATCACGAAGATAACATAAAGGATCGGCCCGAATTCGAAGACCACGTCTTTGAAAAACGGAACCGTCGTCGCCGTGCGAATATCGACTCCCGCATACTTGAAGAGCGCGGGCGAGGAAAGAATCGAGATTGCTACGAGCAGCCCCACGGCAATTTGCCCAAGAACTTTATACCATCCAACCAGTCCCTTTCGTTTTTTCTTTACGACTTTCAAATAATCGTCAAGGAACCCGACACCACCGAGCAGCAGCGTGGCGACGATGATAAGAACGATAAAAAGGTTGTCAATGTCCGCCCAGAGCAGAGTGGGAATGATAATCGAAATCAGAATAATCAGGCCGCCCATGGTTGGCGTGCCGGCCTTCGCGAGATGCTGTTTGGGCGCTTCGACTTTTCCCTGCTCGCCGATTTGGAGCTGCTTCAGCCGGGCGATAATGCGCGGTCCGCTCCATAGGCTAAGCGCGAGCGCGGTCATGGCCGCGAGCGCGCTGCGAAACGTCAGGTAGCGAAAGAGATCGCCGCCCGGCGGGGTGAAGGCGCGGTTGATCCAGTTGAATAAGTAGTAAAACATCGGATAATTTCGAATTACGAATTACGAACTACGAATTTCGTAATTCGCCCATCATCCTTTTTGGATTAGATCAATGACTTCTTCCATTTTCATACCGCGGGAGCCTTTGATAAGGACCGCATCGCCGGGTTGGAGCAGCTTGCGGAGCGATGCCGCAAGTTGCACTTTAGTTTTAAAATAAGAATTTTTGGCTGCTCCGTTGGTCTTGCCCGCTGCGGTATGATACGATTTGGAAGCAAGCTGCATATCCTTGCCGGTAAAGAGTACGCGATGGAGTGGGTACTCCGCAATCTTGCGTCCAAGCGCGCGATGTTCTCGCTGCGAGGTTTTACCTAATTCGAACATATCGCCGAGCACCGCAAATCGCCGGCCCGCAACCGGATATTCCGCGAGCGTCCGAAGCGCCGATTCCATCGAATCCGGGTTTGCATTGTAAGCGTCGTTCAAAACGGTGATGCCTTCCAGCCGGACGATTTCCAACCGCTTATTGTGCGGCCGAAAGCTATCGATCTGCGACTTGATTTCGGGGCGGCGTAGGTGGAATTGAATTCCGACCGCCACGGCGGCCGCGACAAGGTTCGGTGTATAATCCGCGATGAGATGCGAGCGGATCCGAAAGGATTTGCCCTCGCATCCCACGCGAAGTTCGAGCCGGCCATCCTTGGCAAAACCCGATTTATAAGCATGGACCGCGCGGCCATCGCTCGAAACGCCCGAGCCATAGGTAATCGCCCGGTCGCCAAATGTTTGCGCCGCCGGAGCGAGGAACGGATCGTCCATATTGATGAAAGCATGGCCTCCGTGTTCGAAAACATAATCGAACGCGGCCATCTCTTCCTTTGCGACGCCTTTCACGTCCTTGAAAAATTCCAAATGCTCGCGGCCGATATTCGTAAGGAGCGCGAGCGTTGGCTGAGCAATTGCACACAGCCGCGCGATTTCACCCGAATGATTCGTTCCGATCTCGATAATCGCGGCCTGATGCCCATCGCGAAGATGCAAAAGCGTGTGTGGCACTCCGATCTGATTGTTAAAATTAGCTTCGCTTTTTAATACATCGAGTTCTCCGGAAAGCGTATGAGCGATCAGTTCTTTTGTCGTCGTCTTGCCATTGGAGCCGGCAATGACGAGGACGGGGATTTTAAACTTGGTTCGATATATTCCCGCGAGCGTGCCAAACGCATGCAGCGGATCTTTTACGACAAGAATCGGAAGCGTGTGATGCCAATTCTTATGAGCCGCAAACCATCGTTCGCTTACGATAGCGGCTGTTGCTCCTTCTTTCGTAATCTCGCCCAGGTATTTATGCCCATCGAAGTTCGGGCCGTGTAGGGCGATGAAAAGGTCACCCGGTTTAAGGGTCCGCGAATCGGTGGAGACTTCTCGAAACGTCCGCGCGGGCCCCAAATCCCGCACGCCGATCTCGTGAGAAAATGGAACGTCGAGTAAATCCTGAACCGAAATATTCAAAGTAAGTCCGTTTTCTGTCTAAGCGTAAAAGTGCGATACGTCCATTCCCACAGCAGAGTTCTGCTTCGGGATATGTGCATCATAACAGCAGGGACGGGCGGGAGCACTCCCTCGCGCGGCCTTTATTTTATTGGGCTCATTCGTATTTTAATATCTCTTCGCGGTCGTCGAAATGGTGCTTTTCCGAGCCGATTACCTGGTAATTTTCATGCCCCTTGCCAGCAACGAGTACGATATCGCCGGTTTTTGCCATGGAAAGGCCTAAATTGATCGCTATTGCTCGGTCTGGCTCAATTTCTATGTGGCCCAGGGCTGAATGCTCGACGCCTGCTATAATGTCATCTATTATAGCTCGCGGGTCTTCGGAGCGTGGATTATCGTTCGTAATGATTGCAAAATCCGATAATTTCGCCGCGATTTCGCCCATTTTTGGACGTTTGCCGCGATCGCGGTCGCCACCGCAGCCGAAAATGGTGATAATACGCGCCGAGGGGTGCTTGATGGTATGAAGCGTATCGAGTGTATTTTGCAGCGCATCCGGAGTGTGCGCATAATCTACAATAGCTATTGCGCCGTTGGGGAGTTGGATTCGCTCGAACCGTCCCCGGGCTGGTTTGACATCGCGAATAAGCTCGGCGAGCACTTCCAGCGAACAGCCTTCGACGCCAAAATAAAGCGCGCTCACGGCCGCCATCACATTCTCGACATTGAATGCTCCCACAAGAGGTGATTCGAAAATCGCCCGTTCTTCCGAATATCGTTTCTCGACACGGAAGACCGTGCCTTCTTCCGAAAGCCCTACATCAAACGCCATAATATCCGCGCGTGGCGATTCTTTAGGCTGACGAATTCCGTAGGTATGCACATTCGCAATAGTATTTTCAACGATGGCGAGGCCGTGCGCGTCGTCGGCGTTCGTGATGGCGACGGCGGTATCTTTTAGTCCATCGAAAAGTTTTTGCTTCGCAGCGAAATATTCTTCCATCGTATGGTGAAAATCGAGATGATCGCGCGTAAGATTGGTAAAGACGGCAATATCGAAATCGAGCGCGGCCACACGTTCGAGCGCGAGTGCGTGGGAGCTCACTTCCATTACGCAGGTGGTAACACCATCATCAACCATTCGCGCAAGCAATTCGGAAATCTCGCGCGATTCTGGCGTGGTATGCGTTGCGGGAATTTCCGTTTCACCGATGTATATTCCGGTCGTTCCGATGAGTCCGGCCTTTTCGCTGCGCGCGGAAAGAAGCTGGCGGATGATGCTCGTAACGGTCGTCTTGCCGTTCGTGCCGGTCACGCCGATCATTCGAAGCTTCGTGCTGGGTGAACCAAATGCCCGTTCGGAAAGGAATGCCAGGGCTCGGCGAGAATTCTGGACGTGCATGCGCGCAACGTTCGCGCGCTCGGCATCTTCGCGCGAAAATGCCTCATTCTCTTCGAGCACGATGGCCTTCGCGCCGTTCACAATCGCTTGCCGAATAAACTTATGCCCATCGGCCGCGAAGCCGCGAATGGCGACGAACGTATCGCCCGGTGTCACCCGCCGCGAATCGTATTGTGGCCGCGCGAGATCGGCCTCCCCGAACGCATCGAGAAGGCCGATCTCCTCTGGCCAGCCCTCACCCAAACCCTCTCGATGAGGGAGAGGGAAGGGTGAGGGGATTTGCTCACTAAATTTCATTTTTCAACGAACGCCGCTTTGCTTTGGAGCGATTACGGCGGAAAATTCTGAATTACAAACGATAGATGATGATAGAAACAAATCCCCCTCATCATTAATCATTCATAATTCATCATTGTCCTATTGTTCTTCTCCAAAGAGCGTAAGCGTCGGGCTTCCCGCTGCTTCGATCAAGCTCATACGCGCTCCTGCTTCCGGAATTTGCTGAGCAACTGTTCCGGAGCCGGACATCTTGACGCGGAAACCATCGGCAGAAGCGAGCTTGATCGCGCGCGCCATTGGCATGCCCACGAAATCGGGCGCTGCGCTGGATGATTGCTCATCCCTGGCTGCGATTGTTGGATTTTGCTCCCCTGCTGCTGGCTTCGTATTGCTCGTCGTGCTTGCTAAAACGAAGCGTACGGTATCCCCTCCACACTTTATTACATCGTCGATGAGGGCGTCCGACGAACGCTCGCCCTTCGGTCCGGCCACGACGAATCCCTGGCTCGCCATGAGCGAGCGGCCCTGCTCGGCCGTGAGGCCGCGAACTTCCCACAGCGGACGCGATGGTTCCTCCTGCGCCTCGACGGGCACGCCATCGATATCGACCACACCTTCGGTGACCATCGGTGCTTGCGGCTCCGGCTGGGTGCGGGCTTCGGGCGGAAGCTCGTGATTCATTTCGAGTATGTTCATTGCGATCTCGCGGAAGATCGGGCCGCTCACCGAGCCGCCGAAATATCCATTATGCGGCGAGCGGAGAATCACGCTGATTAAATATTGTGGATGCTCGGCCGGAAAAAATCCCGTGAAGCTCGCGGTGTAATGCTCCTTCGACCAATGGCCATCGACTAATTGCTGCGCTGTCCCGGTTTTGCCCGCGATAGTTATTCCCTTGATACGAGCGAGCGTGCCCGTGCCGGAATCGACGACGCTCTCCATGAGATTGATGACCGTTCGGCACGTCTGGGCGCTTACGACGCGTCGAATTTCCTGCGGCTGGGTAACAATGGTTCCGCTTGAACTCTCGCGCTTCATAATGATGTAGGGCTTCATCATAATGCCCATGTTGGCGACCGTGGCATACGCGGTCGCCATCTGGATGGGCGTGACGGTCAACTCATAGCCGAACGCCATGTAGCGTTTGGAATTCGGATCCCACTCAGCCGGAGTGTGAAGCACGCCCTTCACTTCGCCGGGCAAGTCGATGCCGGTATAGTTACCGAGGCCAAAATCGCGGAGGTATTCGTAGTACCGCCGCTTGTCGATCTTGTCCGAAATTTTTGCAAAAGAGATATTGCTCGAAACTTCGAGCGCCTGGCGAAACGTGAGCGTGTCATAGTCGTGATCGTCTCGAATCGTTACTCCCGGCGCTGGATGCCACGTTCCATGCTCCGCATAGATCTTGTCCGTCGGTTTCCATGCGCCTTCCTCGATGGCCGCGCAAGCGTCCAGCACTTTGATGACCGAACCCGGTTCATAGGCATCGGTAATCGCGCGGTCACGAAGCATATTGAACGTGGCATCGCTGAAGGAATTGGGATCGAAATCCGGTACGTTCGCGAGCGCGAGAATTTCGCCGGTCGAAGGCCGCATCACGATCGCAATGCCCGCTTCCGCGTCCGCTTTTGCCACGCCGGCCTTGAGTGCGGATTCCGCAATCTCCTGAATCGACTGGTCGATTGTAAGCGTGAGGTTTTCCCCATTCGCGGCCGGGACTTGTGTGTAATCGACATCCGGCCGAAGCACGCCTCGGCCATCGCGCTGCATGACTTGAAATCCCTCGTGGCCGGCGAGATCGCGATTGGCGAAAAGTTCGATTCCGGCGAGGCCGCGGCCATCGTTGCTCGCGAAGCCGAGGACGTGCGCGGCGCGGTCGCCAAAGGCATAATTGCGGCGCGAATCCATTTCACGGATCAGGCCGGGATCCTTAACGGAATCGAGTTGCGAGGCAATTTCGAGCGGCACCGCCCGTTCGATCACAATGTATTGCCGGGATGTATCTCGAAACAGATTTTCGTAATACGCGGCAGGCTTGTCGAACGTCTCCGAGAGCAACGCGGCGAGTTCTGCTTTATGCTTTGGCACTATTGCGCGCGGATCGATCGCGAATTTTACCACGAAAGAATTATCGGCGAGGATAATGCCATTCCGGTCGTAGATGAGTCCGCGTTTTGGATCGATGGGAACTTCCATCTTATATTGCTCCGCCGCTTCGGCGGAAAAGGCGGCGTGATCGAGCACTTGCAGCTTGAATAGCTTGGCGCCAACGAGCAGAAATGCAATAAGAAATAACGCGAGCGCGGAATAAAGCCGGCCATTTTTTTTCAGCGGATCGACGGGCGGCGGCGTGGCGAAAAATCGTTCGATAAGCCGCTCGTGCCAGGGATCGCGCGGCAGCGGCGGTTCGAGGATTGCTGGCGGAAGATTGGGACGAAGCGGGCGCGGCGCCTCACGCGAAGGCTCATACGAGACACGTGGAGGCTCATAAGAGGCGCGCGGAACCGGCGCACGCCTCAGCGTGGCTTCCTCGAACGGAAATTCGTCCTGATCTCGATACGTCACGAATGCTATTTTACAATTACAAAGTCCTGCCCGTTTGCCTCGATCATGCCAAGTTTTGTTTGCGCGATCGAGCGAATGCGGTCCGGCGCGGATAGCTGCATCTCCTCCGCGCGCAAGCGAATGAGACGCTGCTGATTTAGAGCGATCGTATTATCGAGCGTGGTTTTTTGCGCTGAGAGTTTGTTCACTTGCAGCGTGTTCCAAATAATCATCACCGCCGAGAGTACCACGACGCCAAAGAACGCGATCACGTAGAGCACCGGCATTCGGCGAACGGCCTTTTCGATTTCGCCCGGCACCGGCGCTACGGGTGGCGAAGCGATCGTCACCGAACCTGTTAGCACGGGCGGTTCTTCGCGCGCGGCTTTAACGCCAAGCAGCTCGCGCTGCTGGCTTCTGCCGTATTCGGCTCGTGGTGCATAAGCAATTGTCGTCATCGCTCTTTTCTTAATTCGTAATTCTTCCCGCGGCGCGGAGTTTTGCGCTTCGCGCACGTGGGTTTCGTGCAAGCTCCTCGGCGCTCGGCGTGACCGGCTTTTTCGTCAGCACCTTCAGCCGCGCGCGAGAAAGATCGATCCTCGATTTCAATGCTCCCGGCGCGCCCGCGCTGAACTGCGGCGCGCTCTCGTTCTTAAAAAACTCTTTTACAATACGATCTTCAAGCGAGTGATACGAAACGACGACGATCCTGCCACCGCTTCGCAGCATTTCCACCGCTTGCTCGAGCGAGGATTGCAGATTCTCCAATTCATGGTTCACTTCGATTCGAATCGCCTGAAAAATTCGCGATAGTGTCTCGTTTCGTTTATCCTTCCGAATTCCGTTCGCAATGACTTCGGCAAGTTCCGTGGTCGTCTCGATACTTTTTTCGCTTCTCGCTCGAACGATTTTCCGAGCTATCGGCCCCGCGTATGGCTCTTCGCCATACCTGCGAAAAATATTGCGGAGCCGTGCTTCGTCATATTCGGCGATCACATTCCGCGCGGAAATTTCCGCTCGCGGATCGAGCCGCATATCGAGCGGCGCTTCCACACGATAGCTAAGTCCCACAGAAGTCGTATCTAATTGGTGGCTGCTCACGCCGAGATCATAGACGATGCCATCTAACCACCCCCCCTCCCCCTCCTTGAAAAGGATGGGGTGATTTTTCAGCGCCGTTTGCAACTGTGCAAAATTCTCTTTTACGAGCACGAATCGCTCGCCGAATTTTGCAAGCCGCCCTGAAGCGAATTGCTGCGCCGCCGGATCGGTATCGAATCCGAAGACGCGCGCCCCGCGCATAAGTATCGCTTCCGAATATCCACCGCCGCCCAGCGTGGCATCGACATAGATGCCAGACTCGTGGACGGCAAGGTATTCCATCGCCTCGCTCAGCAGGACGGGTTCATGATACTCGCTCGTTGTCAATGAACTATTTCCATTACGAATTTCGAATTTCGAAATTCTTACTTTTTAACTTTTCCTCGCGCTCATGACGTGCTCGACGGCTTTCTCGTAACTTTCTTTTCTCGAGTCAATATACTTTTTAAAATTCTCCGGTTTCCAGAGTTCGATGTGGTCGAGCACGCCGATAAAAAAAACTTCTTTCGAAATCTCCGCAAAGTCCAGCAACGATTTGGGAATAAGGAGCCGGAATTGCGCGTCGAGCTGCACTTCCTCGCTCCATTGCATGAGCGTGCGCGCGAAGTACCGGTCCTTCTCGTTCACCTGCGAAAGCGAGCGGATCGATTCCTCCATGCGCCGCCACTCATCGAGCGGATAGGCGTAGAGGCACTTCTCGATACCGCGCGTGATGACGAAGGCATATCTCGACTCCGACTGGATATTTTTTCGCATCTTCGAAGGGATGCTCACGCGCCCTTTCGAATCCACGACGTAGATATCGCTTCCTTTAAATGATGACATTCGATAGCTCAGAGTCGAAATTCATTTTCCCACTTTTACCCACTTTCCTACAAATATAACTATAAAATCTCCAAATCCAATCATTTTTGAGAATTAATTCTTCGGAAATATAGCATTCTTCATGCAAGCTATTCTTAAATTGTATACTGCGATCCCGCAAAAATTTCGTCCGAGCGGTAGGAGGAATGGAATCAAGCTAACGACCGTTAGTTCATTTCAATGGAGCGAATAACACAAACGAAGCCCATGGCGCGCAAGGACCAAATTCGCCAAAAGGCGCAGGCGCTGTTTCGAGAGCGCGGCTACCGTGCGACTTCCATGCGGGACTTGGCTGAGACGCTCGGTATGGAAGCGGCAAGCCTTTACAATCACATTTCCTCGAAAGAGGAATTGCTACAACAAATTTGCTTTGCGATGGCCGATCAGTTTTTCGAAGCGGTCGAGCCTGTGGTGGCAAGCCCACTCGGGCCGAAGGAAAAACTCCGCGCCGCCATCGAGGCGCATTTGGGGGTGATCGCGGCCAGCGCCGATGCATCCGCGGTCTTCCTCCACGAGTGGCGGCACATGGGTGAGCCGTTCCTGAATGATTTCAAGCTGATGCGACGCCGCTATGAGAAAATGATTCGAGCAATCGTCGAAGAAGGAATCTCCTTGGGAATGTTTCGCAAGATCGATCCATCGTTGGTCGTGCGAACGCTCCTGTCCGGGACAAATTGGACTTATGAGTCCTATAAGTCCCATCGGTTGCAGGGGAAGTTATCGGAGCAAGAGATCAGCGAAATCACATCGATTTTAGTCGAAGGAATAATAACGAGATAACCATGTACGGAAACGCCTACATAGAACCAGACGCTAAGCCCGCGGTGAACGGGCAAGCGGAAGATCCCGAAAAACTCGCCGAGTTCGAAGCCCGCATTGCGCGCGGCGAAAAAATCGAGCCGGACGATTGGATGCCCGCCGAATATCGCCGCCAGGTGCTCCGCATGATCGAGCAGCACGCACACTCCGAAATTATCGGCGCGCTGCCGGAGGGAACCTGGATCACGCGCGCGCCGACGCTAAAGCGCAAGCTCGCGCTCATCGCAAAGGTGCAGGATGAAGTCGGCCATGGGCATTTGCTTTACAGCGCCGCGGAAACGCTCGGCAAATCGCGCGAGGCAATGATTAACGATTTGATAAACGGCAAATCGAAGTACAGTAATATCTTCAATTATCCCGCGAAAACGTGGGCCGATATCGCGGTGATCGGGTTTTTAGTCGATGCCGGCGCGATCGTCAATCAGCTTGCGAATGCGAAGGGAAGTTACGGTCCTTATTGCCGCGCGCTTGAAAGAATTTGCTACGAGGAGTCCTTCCATTTGAAGCAAGGCTACGATGCCTTCGTCGCTCTGGCCGTCGGGACGCCCGTGCAACGCGCGATGCTGCAGGATGCGCTCAATCGCTGGTGGTTTCCGCCGATGATGCACTTTTTCGGACCGCCGGACACGATTTCCGTTCACACCGAAAAGCTGATGCGCTGGAAAGTGAAGATGGCGACGAACGAAGAAATGCGCCAGGATTTCATCGAGCAATATGTTCCCAAAATTTGGGAACTCGGAATGACGCTCCCCGATCCTGCGCTTAAGAAAAACGAAGACGGCACCTGGGCATACACCCAGCCTGATTGGGACGAATTCTTCCGCGTCATCAATGGCGATGGCCCGTGCAACAAAGAGCGCCTCGCCGTCCGCCGCTATGCCGAAGAGAATGGCCGGTGGGTGCGCGAGGCGATGATGAAACCGGAGATGACGAGGGTGGTGCCGTATGCGTGACGGAATTATATTATGACTGCTGCAATTTAATTGTTTTTATACTACAATGGAACGAATCGATTTTGATACCACGATGGAAAGCGGAGGAGTCATCCGAATTCCACGCGAGTACGTTAAAAAACTCGCAGCCAACGAAAATATTCATGTGACGCTGAGCGGCAAGCAACCGCAGCGTGCCTCTGTCAAGATGATGCGTGAAGAACCCCTCGATGCGGGGGATGGAATACCTCTAACACGTGACGAGCTTTACGATCGCAAATGAACTTTGCCGATTCCAATATCTTGTTCTATTGTTACGATCGCGCCGGCGACACGCGTAAGCGGGCAATTGCGCTTTCGATCGCAGAGCAATCCGATCTTTGCTTCAGCTCTCAGGTCATCAATGAGGTCGCATTAAATCTTAAGCGAAAAGCGGCAGCCTCCGAGGATTACTTGCAGCGATTGGTGAATCGTTTGTATGACGATTATGTGGTTCTTGAGATTCTTCGCGAGGATATCATCGTCGCGAGTGAACTTCGATTGGAATACAAACTCAGTTACTGGGATAGCCTTATCGTTGCAACAGCGCTTCGGGCCAATGCTCAGGTGCTCTATTCCGAGGACATGCAGGACGGTTTAACCATTCGTGGAAGAATCACCATTCGTAATCCATTTCTGATGCGCGCATGAAACACATAATAGTTACCAATCGGAACGGCCGCTGGGCACGGGAGGCGATGATGAATCCAGCGATGAAGAGGATGGTGCCGTATGCATAAGATTATCAATTCCGCGAAAAGCCAAACTGTCATTCCCGCGAAAGCGGGAATCCAGATTTTGTCGCTTGCTTTAATCGTGGCTTTATGTGGATGCTCAAATAGCCGTAACTCGACGGAGAATTCCTCGATGGATATTTCGCTGGATAGCCTTAACCACATTTATTTTCCTGGATCTGGAGGCAGACCAGCCTCCGCTGAAGAAGATCTTACGTGGCGATGGGACGTCAAGACAATGCGGGATGATACAGGAAATAATTGGCAAAGCCGGTATGGCATGCCTTATCAGAGAAACTTTACAATACGTGAGCTTTTAGAGTTCAACCCGGAAAAAGAATTAGAGGAAGATACAGGAACATTCATCCCTGTTGGAAAAATAACCGCGAAGACACCGCGGCTATGGGGAGAGACCTATCTTCACGAGTATCAGATCATAAACGTCGAGGCAAGGGTTGTAGGTTACAAATTCGAAAATTATGATAAGGACATTCACTTAATTCTTAGCGATACTGAAGGAAATACTCTTATTGCCGAAGTGCCTAATTGGAACGAAGTAGGTCCATGGGCAAAACCTTACGTCGAAGCTGTAACGAAGAAGCTCGTTGAATATTTTGATCGTCCGACGACTAAACTAAAGACTCCCCGGGAAATAGGACCTGTCTTTGTCGTC
>DASRZC010000055.1:0-21869 GCA_035686785.1 Kapaibacterium sp. (SeqCode) | reverse complement strand
ACCGATGCCGGAATGTCCTGGAAAACGTACCGGCTCCCGCTGGCTAATGACCAGGGAGCCAAGCCCTGGGGCGACCCGATGATTATTTCGGATAATTCCGGGACGTTCTACTACTCTTTCCTTCTCTATCCCATAGACGGGGTTGGTCCTACAGATCTTATGGTCGCCCACAGCAACGACGGCAAAACCTGGACGCTCGGCAGCCCCGTCGTCGGTAATACCATCGATAGCGTCGGCGTGGAAGACAAGGAAACCATCGCCATTGACGGCGATCTGCGTAGCGCATACTATGGACGGCTCTATATCGCATGGACCGAATATCGTTATGACGATGGCGTTGCCGCCTGGTCCGCGACGCATTTGTTTGCCTATAGCGATAACAAGGGAAATAGCTGGTCCAGTCCGGTGCAATTCACGCAAACGTATGGCTATTTTGCACTCCTACGCGTCGGGGAGCGGGGTACTGTCTTTATTGCGTCCATGACCAACGATGATTCGGACGCTGGAATGCACGGCATGTCCCTTTCCACCGATGGGGGCCAAAGTTTTACCGACGTCCCCATTGCGGATTTTACCAATTATCCTACGAATTATAGCGGCCGGCCAGGCCTGAAAGGCAATAAAGGATTCCGTGCAATCCCCTACCCTTCTTTCGATGTCGATTCCGCCAATCATATCAACGCCGTCTATGGAAGCTACGACGTAAACAATGTCGATGCCGCGATTTATGAAGTCACCTCCGGCGATCTGGGGCACAGCTGGAGCGAGCCGATTCAAGTTGGTTCACCGGAAGGATTGGATAACGATCACTATCTGCCCTGGGTCACCACCGATCCCATAACGCAGCGAACCTACCTTTCCATGAGCAGTTCGGAGGAAGACCTCGTGCTCAATATAAAATCGCGAGCGGTGATGTGCAATTACCAAACGCCAAACCAATTCCTGGATATGGGTTCCATACTATTCAATCCTACGATCGTGGACGCTTCGGGAAATAATTTCATCGGCGACTATGCGGGCAGCGATGCATTCGATGGAGCGTATGCTACTTCCTGGACCGAGAACCGCCCCACCAATCACTCCGATGGCGAGATATTCGCATTCGTCTCCGCCTCGATTTCCGCCTATAGCCCGCCGAGTGCGGTCCGGCAAATCAACAGACAGGAATTCGAAGCCGGAAATTTCGCTCCGAATCCCGCAACCGGAAGCATGGTATCGGTAACGATTGCTTCGAGCGATGCGCGAACTGTATCCATCCGAATTTTCAACTTGAACGGCAGCGAAGTGATGTCGTCGAATGCCCAAGTTCTTCCGAGCGATGTCAATTCCATCACGCTCAATATTCATTCCTTACCCGCCGGGGTCTATCATGTTGTGATTTCGAGCGGCGCTAATGAGATAAACCGCAATCTCCTCATTCTTCGATAGAGATTACTCCCCTCCTAAAAAAAGAGGGCCGGAGGAATCGATTTTTTCACATAAGCTATGAATAGTTTAGTGATTAAGTTCCTCGCTCCGTTCGCAAGCTAAGCTTAGAAAGCACTAGTCCCTGACCGGCTGCTAGCTGAATGGAACTATCAATTGGAATCCAAAAGAAATCGAAGGTTATAGCTTGCTCGATAGACTTCCCTCCATCCGTTTCAAAATGCCGCCATTCTGATGGGGTGGACTCGTTAAGTATAATGTGATAGACATGTCTTTCTTGAATCTCTTTGCGAAACGCAGACATGTCATAATAATAGATACCAAGCTTTGAGTTTATTATGAAATCGGTCAGACCCGTTTCTTCAGTTACTTCTCTAATTATAGCTTCCAAGGGTTGCTCATTCGCTTCAATTGTGCCTGCCGGCACTTGGATGCCTGCCGTTGGAGATGCGGGCTGTTGGAATACAAGCAACCTTTCGCCTTGAGTTAGGTAGGCCAACACCTTTTTTGTAAATCGATACCCTTCGGGAATGTCAGGTCTCATCGGATTGTAAAAAAAATTGCGATGTCGTAGTAACGTTTAAAAAAGGTTAGTCATTCTTCGGCGATCGCCGGAATAGGAATCGCTACCGCCGGCTTTGGCGCGGCGCGGCGCGTGGTAAAGCGCGCCTTCAGCCGAAGGAAAAACCGCTCGTAGGTCCAATAGCTAATCGAGGCTAACACTATGGTGCTGCCGGAGATAAAAAGAAATTGCAGTGCCGGCCACTGTTTCGAAAACGCGAAGAACCGATCCGTGAGATTGATTCCGAACGGATGGAAAAGGTACATCCCATAACTGATCGAGCCAATATAACGAATGGGCCTGTTCGAAAGCACCGGAACGAGGGCATGATCGGCGCGAATCGAGCACGCCATGACGGCAAGCGTCATCGTCACACAAATATAAAACATGCGGCCCACATAGAGAATCGCCTCGTTGGGCACTGTACATGCAATGAGCATGATTGCCATGAAAACCGGCGCGCTCCACCGCTGCCCCAGCATGCGCCATGCGACGGCAAAGCTCCGTTTGTTATGCAACGTGTAGGCGGCAAGGCAGCCCAGGCAAATCGCAGTTGAGAGGCTATTGATGATAAGAATCGCCAGCGGATAGCCAGTGAGAAAGAAGGAATATCCGGCGAAGAGTTTAACAATCTCGTTGGCTGCGATGAGTCCGATCATAACGATGACCGGCGTAAACCAATGGCGCGTCATCGCCACGATCCCCGGCCAGAATAAATAAAATTGCTCCTCCGTCGCCAGCGACCAGGCCGCGACAAACACGACGCGGCCGCTCGGATTAGCCGGAGACAATCCACCCGGAAAGACGAACCAATTGGATGTATATGTGAGAAACGATGGCAAATTATGCAAATAAATCGCAAGCGTTTCACCCTTAAATTCGGTAAAGGTAAGGCACGCGAGGAGAAACAGACCTAAGGTAAGATAATAGGCCGGAAAAATTCTGAGCGTTCGGCGGATATAAAAATTCTTCAGCGAAATCCGCCCGAATTCCGATTTCTCCCGCAAAAGCAGTGTAGTAATCAGAAACCCGCTAATGACAAAAAAGAGATGGACGCCGAGAAAGCCAGTCCGCCAAATGAGCCGCAGGAGCGGATCGTGATACCAGATCACCGCCAGAATACTGATCGCCCGCAGCCCATCGAGCGAAGGAAAATACTTCGTCGAAAGATAGCGCTGGTAGTTCGTTTGTTCGGTTAGCGTCGCGGGCATTTGTCGTAGTCAAAAGTCAATCCGGCGAACGTTCGGTTCCGGCGTCGGTGCTCACTCTAAATGCGCGATACCAGGTAGCTTTCTTATGGCCCACAGGTGCCCGCTGTGCGCGCACGCGTTTGTACTTCATGAACTATGCCCTTTTTCATCAAAATTCAGCAATTCTAATTTTCAGTACTCTTACTACATATACCTCTGGTGGCAGGTGCCCATCACAGCATCCATAAACCTACGGAATAAAAACGGCAATGTCAAGGGGTTGGCAAAGATTATTTTAAAAAAGGAGATACTTTTGTAGCCGTGACTTTTAACCCGCGGCGAATGTTCCTTCATCGCTAATTTCGCCGTACCCTGAACTGGGTGCCGCTACAAATGCATGTCTGATATTTTCATCTCCTACTCCTCGCAGGACCGCGCGCAAGCCTATCAACTGATCGAGTTGCTGGGTTCGGCCGGCCTTTCTGTGTGGATCGATAGATCCGGCATCGAGGCGGCCGCAAGCTGGTCGGAGTCCATTGTGGATGCCATCGATGCTTGTAAAGCGTTTATAGTGATGCTCAGTCCCGCATCGATCGTATCGCCGAACGTGGTCAAGGAGGTGTCCCTTGCTTCGGAAAAACGGAAGAAAATACTTCCACTCGATCTCGAACCGGTCGAGCTTTCGAAAAGTATACAGTATGCGCTTGCCGGTATTCAGCGATCGTCCATGACGAATATAGACGCCATCATCCGCGCACTCGGCAAGCTCGGACTCGAAGCAACGCAAGCGCCATCCATCAAGCTCGTTCACGAGACCGATGAGCGGAAAAGCTTAATGATCCTTCCCTTCGAAGACCTCTCGCCGACGGCCGATAATGCGTGGTTTGCCGATGGCATCGCCGCCGAGCTTATCAACGCGCTTTCGCCGCTCAAGGCACTTCGCGTATCCGATCATCAAGCGACGAAAGATTACAAGCGCTATCAGGGGTCGCTGCCGAACTATGCCAAAGAGATGAATATCCGATATTTCATCGAAGGGCAAGTCCGTAAATTCGGAGACCAAATAAAAATCACATCCTCTCTTTTAGACATCGAAACAGGCGACCATTTATGGCAGGACTCGATGAAAGGGACGATGAACGATGTATTCGACATTCAGGAACAAGTTGCAGAAAAAGTGGTCGAAGGGCTGAAAGTGCATCTTGCCCAGGACGAAAAGAAAAAGCTTGCCAAGCGCGGCACGGAGAATGCCGAGGCATACGAGCTATATCTCAAGGCGTACGAGTATTCTTCACGAAGTACCCGCGAAGGGCATCGTCTCTCCATACAACAGTTAACGCTCGCTATCGAGCTGGATCCAAATTATGCGAATGCGCTCCATTTGAAGGCTCATTCGCTTGCAGCGTTGTACCGCTCTTACGACCGCGATCCGAATCTGCTAAACGAAGCTGAACAGCTTGCAGATCGGGCTTTCGTTGTCAAGCCAGATCTATGTAGTGCTTATGATACGCGCTCCTTTGTATATCTCCTTCAGGGAAGGTTAAGTGAGGCAGAAGCAGCTGCGAACGAATATGTCCGGCGCGCGCCGCAGGATTCCAATAGTCATTTCTGTCTCGGATTCTTTTATGCAGGTGTAAACCAGCCCGCTCTTGCTCTCGCACCCTATGAAAAATCGATCGAACTGAAGCAGGACGATCTTACAGCTTATTTCAATCTTGTCATCAACTCGGACAAGGCTCACGACACGGCGCGAGTAGAGAAATGGTCCCGCTTGGCGCTTCCGCATTTCGAGCGGCGGCTGCGCCTCGTGCCCGACGATGAAAATGCGAGAGTTCACTATGCAAACCTGCTCCGTTATGCTGGCTATATGGAGCGTGCGGTCGAAGCCCTCGCTCCGCTCCTTGAAAAGGAGACGCTCGACGGATTCTCTCTCTACAACATCGCCTGCCTCTATGCCAGTATGAACGATACGGCGCATGCGCTGGAGATGCTACGGCGTTCGGTCGCGGCGGGATTCGCGGGTATTGAGATATTCCGGATGGACCCCGATCTGGATGGGCTGCGGGAAGGACCGCCCACGATGCGGGCGGAGTTTCAGGAGTTGATGGAACGAATGGAGACGGCATGATCATTCCGAAGGATGCAAGAGAACAATAGCCGGGCACCGCTTTTACGTACTATCGCCGCGTATGCCATCCTGGCTGGCGCCCTCGTCCTCTTCGCGCTTCAGCTTCGCACGCTTTATACGGTTCCGGTTTACGATTCGGTTCGTTGGGGCGGCGACGAGACGTGGCTCATGCGCGAATTTGGTGAGCAGGCGTCGCACGGCGTCATGTCCTATCCAGAATCGTTCGGCGGCGCACAGCGCACCGATGGTGTCCTTGCGGGAAGCATGTGGGTCGATGCGCTGATCTATGGCGCGAGCGGCAACCTCTTTTATCCCGCGCATGATTATGTTTGCGTTGGCCGGACGGTCACCGCCCTCCTCGCGCTCCTGCTGATTGCGAGCATTTATTTTATTCTTCGGAAACTTCGCGTCTCTCCCCTGCTCGCGGCTGCCTCGGTTCTGCTCATGGTTGCAAGCCAGGGATTTGTGTGGGCCACGCACTCCGCGCGGTATGATTTGCTGACGGGTCTCACGCTGATTTGGTTTAGCTATTATCTCTCGCAGCAAGAAAACCTCACTCCCGTTCGAATGTTCTTTGCTGGAATTATTGGCGCGGCCGCGATTTGTTTTTCTCGGCATCTATTGCTGCTTGGACTGGCGGCGTCGTTCGTATTTCTTTATCAGCATCGCGTTTGGAAGCGGCAAGCGTTCGCATGGGCATGGGTCGCGGGTTCTTCCGTGGGTGCGGTAATTCTTTCGGTGGTATATTTTACTGGCGCGGGCGAGTTCTCGCTTTTTGGGCGCGGCGGCACCGAGGGAAGTTACAGCTTTGTGCTCAACCAAATTCCTATTCTCCGTCCCTTTTCGAGAAACGTTCAGCTTTCCAATTTGATCGAGCGGTTCCATCTTTTTCAAGCGGATGCGCCGGGAATTCTAATCGTTATTGGTGTTTCAATCATTCTTGCAATTGCCATGAGATTGAGCATTGGACGCAGTGGACGGGTTGGACATCTTGGACGGGGTTCGATGCACGCACAGCGATTCTTTCTTTTGTGTATGATCCTTTGTATTCTTGTCTGGCTGCTCGCGGAAGGTAGCCGGCCCTACTATCTCTTTCATATCGTTCCGCTGCTTGCTATTGGAGGAGCTATTATTCTTCAGTCGTGGAGCAAATTTCAGAAACGATGGTGTGGCGAAGCGAGCGCAGTCCTTGTTCTTGCTATTGGGGTTGCGTTTGGCGCCGCACATGTTATTCCAACAAATGTGTTGGGCGCTATGATTGCACGCGATCAATCCACTACCCTTGCAAAATTCCTGAATGAGACGCCGCGCAAAAGCCGCATCCTTCTCGATGTCGCCGGCTTGGACCGCGCGCTTCCCGATACTTCGCGCGAAGTGCTAACGCTCGATATGTTCCAACCCCTGCCTGAAGCGGGCGCGCTGATTCGAAAACTCCTTTCGAATAAGATCGACTATGTTATTCTTAGATCGAGTCCGGTCAGTTCTCCGTTCGAACCGGGCCGGGCACTCCTGCCGCGCGTGCTCGATTCCATCGGCGAAGTCCGCGATTCCGCATTGGGATTCTTTTATGATGATGGCCGCAACTATGATGCAAGCCTGGGCGAACTCAATCGGCAAGGTCTCGATACCCTCCGACTCTATCGCGTTCACCCCGCCGGAGTTGCGCCATGAGCAAGAAGCCGCTTTAATTCCAACAGAGTGTTCACCGGCAGCTCACATGTGAAATCATGGCAGACATAAGCCGTAGCCTTACCATCCAGAGGCACCAATGATTTCGCGAATTCACCAACCGACTGCGAGACGAGCATTTTTACACTTACTGGAAGATATTTTGAATTTGCAATTCGCTTTAGTGGAACAATATTCTCGCCAGCAAATACGATTTGCATCGGGCTTCGAAGCAACCAAAACGCGGCAGCCATGAGAGCCGGCATAACGAACGGATGATCGCCAACTCGATTCAGAAAGAAGCGCAAGATTTCTTCGGCCCGCGCTTCATATTTCTCGTTTTCAGTGAAGGCCGCCAGTCGAAATAAATTCCGCACTGATACAGAGTTCCCGCTTGGCTCCGCGCCGTCATACTCGTTTTTCATTCGAAGAATGAGATCGGGCGCTTCACGGGTGTTGAAATATCCGCCCTCGCCTATATCATAGAGCGCGCTATCTTGCTCCTCCTGAAGTTTCATGGCGCGGTGAAGCCATTGAATGTCGAACGTCGCTTCGTATAAATCAAGATAGCCCTGGATAAGAAATGCGAAATCATCGAGGCCCGCGGCGAAGCGAGCTTCGGCGGGCGAATGCTCGTCCACATCGCGCCAGCGGTGAAGGAGCGTTCCACTGGGGCGCAGTTTGTTCCACAAAAATTCTCCCGCTCTCCGTGCTGCTTCGAGGAAGCGCGGCTCTTCCAAAAGATCGCCGGCCCGGGCCATCGCGCCAAGCATGAGGCCGTTCCAGGAAGTGAGAATTTTTTCGTCCCGCAGAGGGCGAATGCGTTTTGTCCGAATTTTAAGCAGCTTCGCATTTAGCGACGTAGTGGACGGCTCTGCAATATAGAGGACATTTTTGTCTTGTTCAAAATTTCCTTCTTTCGTGATGCCAAAATATTTAGCAAAAGCGGCCGCATCTTCGCCGAGTACTTCTTCAATTTCCGCCAGAGTCCAGACATAGAACTTCCCTTCTTCGCCTTCGGAGTCCGCATCTTCGGCGCTGAAGAATCCGCCTTCGGGATGGGTCATGTCGCGCAGTACATATTCGCAAATGTCGCGCGCGACATCGCTAAAAAATGCGTCGCCGGTAATTTGCCAGGCATCGAGATAGGAATGAACGAGCTGAGCCTGGTCGTACAACATTTTCTCGAAATGCGAAATGCGCCAGTATCGATCGACGGAATAGCGGTGGAACCCGCCGCCTAAGTGATCGTGCATTCCTCCCATCGCCATTTTGCGGAGTGTATGCAATGCCATGTCGTGCGCATTCTGATTTCCAAACGCACTGAAATGGTTAAAAAGAAAATCGAATTGCACCGGCCTCGGAAATTTTGGCGCGCCACCGAAGCCGCCTTCGGCGCGGTCAAACGCTTGCTCGAAAAAGCGGTAGGTCACTTCGATGGCCGCGCGTAGGTCGGTGCTTCCAGCCCGCCCCTCCAGTTGTCGAAGCGACTCCGTAATATGCTCGCCCGATTCAACAAGGGCATCATGGTCGCTGACCCACAGTTCGTGAATGCGTTGAATGAGTTGCGAAAAACTTGGCCGGCCATGCGCGGGATAGGGCGGAAAATACGTTCCAGCAAAGAATGGCTTGAGCTGAGGCGTGAGAAAAACAGACATCGGCCAGCCACCGGAGCCTGTCATCGCCTGCAATGCGGACATATAGATGGCATCCACATCCGGCCGCTCCTCGCGATCGACTTTGATCGAGACGAAAAACTCATTCAGGGTATCCGCAACCGCTTCATCCTCGAAGCTTTCGCGCTCCATTACATGACACCAATGGCAGGTGCTGTATCCGACGGAAAGGAAAATCGGCTTCTCTTCCGCGCGCGCTTTTTCAAACGCTTCTTCGCCCCATGGGAACCACTCGACGGGATTGTGTGCATGCTGCTGTAGATACAGCGATTTCTCTCGCGCGAGACGATTCGTGTGAGGCTGTGACATCGCCTATGCGCGAGGCATCGTTTCCATCGCGGGAAACCGCTTGTTTCTCAACCCCGCAAACCCCCGGGGATTTTCACACACCAGCGCCCGCGCGCCGCGTGCGACCGCTTCATCGAATTCGAGTTCCGAAGTGATCGTATAAACGCCCAGGAAAATATTGCGCTTCTCGATGTCGGCAAGCGCATCCGGCGTAAGCTCGAAAATTTGACAGGCATATCCGGTTGCGTGTGAAATTTCCATCAACTCGAAAGGAAGATAGCTCGCAAGCGGACGATCCAGCACAATCGGTTCGCTATACGCGCGAAAGGTGAAGAGTTCTCGCATCGCTTCGTCGGGATGAATGATGCAGGTCGGGATAGTCCATCCCGCTTCGCGAAGATAATCGGGCCGGAAGGAAGAGAGCAGCACTTCCGCATCAAGCCCAAGCTCCGTGAGGAGATGGATGAGCGCATGCATAAATCGCCTCGGATCGCGCGCGGAGTACTCCTTGATTTCGAGATTGAAATAAATCTTCCCCTTGCCGAGCGTCAGGATTTCTACCAGCGAGGCCACGCCGTGCGCCTTTAGCTCGCGAAAGGTCGAGAGATAAATTGGTTCCGGCATCGAGGGGTGTCCTTCATCGTGATAACAAACGAATTCTTCATCCGCCGACCACTGGACATCGACTTCGATCATGTCCGCGCCGGAAATAAGCGCCGAGACGATCGCCTCGACGCTGTTGCCGGCCGCGCCAAACGAAGTATCGCCGCGATGTGCCACGATCATTGGCCGTGCGGCAAAGGGGTAATCTTTGAGAGGAAGCATGGGTAAGTAGTGCTAAGTGCTAAGTTGAGAAAAGACTCCGGTTCCCGCGAAGAAATTCTTCAGCGCACATTGCTCGCTTGCCTTCACGTTGGAGTTCGAGTATTTCAATTACATCATCACGCGTGCCGGCAAAAAGCCGTTTCGCATCGCTTGAGATTCCAAACGCGCCCGGTTGCAAATTTGTTGGTACATCATGCGGTAGTCTGCTTCGAAGAATCTTCAGTCTCACGCCATGCAAAATTACTGTGGCGCCGGGATGCGGCGATAGTCCGCGGATAAAATTGTGAATGTCTCGCGCGGGTTTATGAAAGTCGATTTCACCGTCTTTTGGAAACAACTTCGGGGCTGAGGTCGCTCCTTCGTTCGGTTGTGGCGAGGGATGGAGTGTTCCCGGCGCCATTCCCTGCAAAGTTTCGAGCGCGGCCTCCGCACCCAGAGCCATTAGCCGGTCGTGTAGTTCCCCAGCGGTTTCATCCGGGCCAATGGGGATGGATTTCGCGATCAGCATTTGCCCAGTATCGACTTTCTCATCGAGCAGGAACGTTGTGATGCCAGTTTCCTTCTCGCCGCGAATGATCGCCCAGTTAATCGGCGCCGCGCCTCGATATGTTGGCAGAAGCGACGCATGAATATTGAACGAGCCGAGGCGCGGAATCGAAAATACTTCTTTGGGAAGTATCTTGTATGCGACCACGACGAACACATCGGCATTGAATGCTCGGAGTGCAGCGAGGAACTCTGGATCGCGATGCTTTTCCGGCGTCAGTACGGGAATGCCAAGCTCTGCCGCAGCCTCTTTTACCGCGCTTGGTTTTATCTTTTTTCCTCGGCCCTGTGGTTTATCCGGCGTCGTCACAACGGCGGCGATATGCTCCCCATGCCGCGCGAGTTCGCGCAAAATAAATGCCGCGAATTCCGGCGTGCCGAAAAAAACGATGCGAAGTCCGGAAGCCATGGTAGGAAAACCATTATTATTCCTAAAGGGAGCCGCTTTTATTGAATGGAGTACCCCGCTAAATCATCGGACTTCCCAAATAGTGTCTCCTTTGTTCGCAAAAACGATCCTCCCGATCTTGCTCTGATATTCGTTTGAGCGGTCAGGAAAAACGGTTGCATCTTCGAGAACAAACGTTACTCCCATTTTGGCAGTCGCAGCTTTAACATTCGCCGAATCGCGCGAGGTAAAGATCGTGTCGAGCAACGCGCGCCGCGCCAGAAGCAACTGTCGCGCTGCGGAAACCGGATGAAGCCCCTTCTCGGAATTGGTATCCGCCACGGCGGCCAGCAGAGAACCATATTTAGCTCCTTCCGAAACGATTGTCCGGCCAGAAAGTGCGCTGTACCAATAATAGGATTCGTCCTTCGCCTTGTCGAAGTCGAAACTGCGGGTTGCAAGGATGTCGCTATCGTTAGAATGTTGCGCCAGGTAATTCATCGCTTCGACCAGCGTGGACGGAATGGTGGACGCAGTGGACGTGTCTGCTTTCATAATTGTATGGCCTTGCAAAGCAATTCCGATTAGAAAAATCAGCCCGACAAGTCCCAGACCTGCCTTCTTGCCCCGGCTGATTGGTTGCTGGGCAAGTATGCCAAACCCTATCGCCGTCAGCAGGAACGCCGCCTGCACGCTTACGAGCGGCGCATAAAACGAGAGCGCCAGCGGATACCACGCCGGGGAGTAAAGCACCGGAAGCAGAAATCCCAGTGGAATGAGTAGGACGAACAGCAAAACCATTTCCGGAAATTCCTGCCATAGCGTTTTGCGAAAAACCAAAAGAATGATAATCGCCGAAAGAACTTTCGGATCGAGGGCGGCAAAGCGGAGGAAATGGAAAATAAAAAAGGGAATAATAAGCAAGATTTGCCAATGCAAATGGAGGCCACGCGAAACCGGATTCAGTGAAGAAACCGGGACATGAAGCATCGCCGCGAGATGATTTGCATAGCCAAGAAGCGGCGCGCCAATAAGGAAATCGCCCGAAGGCATCAGCGCATTCGGTGCCAAAGTTTGCCACACCACAATGCCTATTGCCAGCCCCGCGATAATGATCGCTTCTAATCCAAGCCGCCTCCCTCCCCGACGCATCAGTCCGATGAATCCCATCAGTCCCATCCCCCCCGCGATTACTAAGAAGGTCGATAGCTTCGTCTGTGAAAGCTCAATTAGAAGGTACAGCAACAGCGCCGAAAAAAACCATTGGTTTCTCCGCAGCGGTTCCTTTCTGCGAAGATCGAGCGCCAGCAGCACGTTCAAAAAAATCATGCTGCCAAACACGAAGGACGGGCTTAACGCATAACTGCTTATCTCGCCGCCTTCCAGTCCACTCACGAGAAACCAAAGTGCCACTGAAATATAAGCAACGTATTTGCTTCGCGTAAAGCGAAGCACGAGTGCGAATAGTGAAAATGCGAGCAGAGTGTATCCAACAAGCGGCGCGGCCAGGGTAAGCGCCGGGAGCGTCCGCGCGCGTGGAAGAAGGGCCAGAAGCTGATAGGTCCAATCGTGGTAATGCCAGGGCTGCGCCAACTGGTGCAAATCACGAAGTGAACCAAAATTCTGAATCCCATGAACTTCACCTGCCAAAAAAGGAAGATCGACACCGAATAGCCCATGAGTCACAATGGACCCATCCATCCCATAATAAAATTGGTGGAGATTATAGACCGCAAAAAAGAGCAGCGTGCCGATGGTGAAGATCCACAAATCATTGATCGCCCGAAGCTGTCCATCGAAACCAAGCCGAAGCTTGCGCAGCACCATCAGGACAAGGACCGTGACCGTAATGGCAACGCGAATCGAATAATAAGCGGTCTCGGCATGGTGCAACCCGAATAGATGCAATGCCCCGAGCAGAAGCGGAGGAATACCAAACCCGACCGCGCTGCCTAAGGAGAGAATCTCATGCGCCTCGAGTTCGAGAGAGAATAGTTGCCGCAATATCAGCACCACGAGCGTGCCCGGCAGCAGCGTAAGGCCAGCTAACCAGAGAACGTCAACGCCAGCCGCCGCCGGGAAATGAAACACCGCGCAGGCGCCGAGAAAAATTCCCGCGGTCCCGAGGGCGAGAGCAGCGAGAGCGAAGATGTCTTTCCTGACGCTTTGATCGAGCATCTCGATAATTGTCTGAGCCTTGATTTGGAGCGATTTTCGAGATTAAAAGGATTTAGGTTTGCGATAATTCAAGCCTCAGATTCTATCTAAAGAATTTTAACAATCTCCCCAAATCAAGGTTCAGACAATATCGCCATTTAGGCCATTGCTTCTTCGCGCGTGAGTTGCCGAACCGATTCCAGCGTCTGCTCGATGACGTACTCAATTTCTTTATCCGTCAGCTTAGTGTAAAGTGGAAGCGTGATCGTCGAATCGCCGATGCGCTCGGCGACGGGGAAGGTTCCCTCGGGCATTGCAAAGTGTTCGCGGTAATAGGTGAGCCGGTTGATCGAACGGAAGTTTACGGCGACGCCAATGCCCCGGTCTTGCAAATCGCCAAGAACAGCATCTCGGATTTTGGGATCGACCCAAATCGTAAATAAATGCCGCGCGGAGATGGAACCCGGCAACACAGATGGGAACGCAATCCCTTCGGCATCGCGGAACGCGGCTTCATACCACTGGCAAATATATTCGCGCCGCGCGAGGCACTCCGGAAGGCGTGGAAGCTGCGGCAAAAGCATTGCTGCCTGCAAGTCGAACATATTGCACTTGTAGCCAAGCACTTCCATATCGTAATGCTTGAAGCGCGCGGAATACCGGTCGGCGGCAGATTTGTTCATTCCGTGCAGGCGCAGCATCAGTAATTTCTCGTAAAGTTCCTCATCATTCGTCGTAATCGCGCCGCCTTCCCCGGATGCTAAATTCTTTGTCGCGTAAAAACTGAAGACGGCCATGTCAGAAGCCTCTCCCGGTTTCAATCCATCGCGTTCGCCTTCCACGCAATGCGCGGAATCTTCGACGATAGCCAGATGATACTTGCGCGCAATTTCCCGCATCCTGCGCATGTCGCACATTTGCCCATAAAGATGGACGGGCAGGATCGCCTTCGTGCGCGGCGTGATCGCTTTTTCTATTTCATCGCAGGATATATTTCCCGTCTCCGGTTCGACATCGACAAAAACCGGCGTGGCGCCGCATTCGATGATAATGTTGCCGGTCGCCATGAAGGTCATCGGCGTGGTGATGACTTCATCGCCATGCCCAATGCCGAGCGCTTTAAGCGCAATAAAGCCGCCCATCGTCCAGCTCGTGACGCCCACGCAATATTTCGCGCGCATCATTGCGGCGAACTCGGCCTCGAACTGCTTCGTCTTCGGGCCGGTGGTGAGAAACGTGGAGTGAACGACCTCGGCGAGCGACGCGATCTCCTCCTCGCCAAGCGAGTGTTTATAGAATTCTACTTTCATCAGAGAACCTGGATTACGCGGATTGAAGCTGGATTACGCGGCTTGGATGGATTTTCAGGATTACTATCGAAAACTCTATTTTGTAGTGCTCTGAATCATAAAAAAAATGCGATTTCTCAGGCACGGCGATTTCACAGACTCCTAACGTCGAAGAATTAAATATAAGTCTGGTATAAAATATTGAAATCAACTCAGATGCCTGCCCAAACCGGTCAATTTCGAACAACATTGATTATTTTCACGAAGGTTAAGTTCCCGAAAGTAATCCTGTAAATCCATCTAATCCGAGTAATCCAGGTTCGTGTTCCTATCTTGGCGGCATGGGCGAATTATCCGGACTTGTCTGCCCCGTTCCGGGCTGGCCGCCGGCATTGGAGGGCGGCGCGGCAGGCGCCGATGAACGAACTGGCGGCGGAGCTTGCTGGGCAGCGGGCACTGGAGCCTGGCCACCTTGCACCGCGCTCGGACTGCTGCCTTCCGTGGGAAGGAAAAATAAATTCGCAATAATGCAGAGCACCACGAATGCTCCGCCGAGCCAAATCGTCGTCTTTTGAAGAAAATCCGATGCCCGGCGCACGCCAAACACGGCGCCGACCGAGCCAGGCCCGCCAAGCGTGCCGGAAAGCCCATCCCCTTTCGAGGATTGCGCCAGCACGACCAGCGACATTACAATGCAAACCAGAATGATGAGAACTGTGAGTATCGTGAACATTGATGATCTTGATTCTTAATATGGAAGAGGCGTATGAACACTTCGCGCTGGAAAGAATTCCTAAACCCTTGTTTCGCGAGAGAAGGAACATTCCGTAGGACAACTACCTTCTGAATGTGACTCTTTGCGATGAATAGTGTTTACATTCTGATGTCAATCGGATCGCTGAGCCTGAAACGGGCACGGATGAGCGGAGCGCGCCTCGCTTCTGGCGCACGCTATGCTTCGGCCGCAGCCCTCTTGCATCCGATTGATACGAAGGAAAACGCGCGGACAGCGAGTGTGCAGGTTGCGGAGCACACAGCCGATATTCCGGCGAATGAAAAAATCAACATGGTCCGCCCGCCGAAAGAAGTGACCGACTTCGAGCTTCTGGAGCGGTTTCAGCATGGCGATGAGGATGGCTACGTCGAGCTTTATTTGCGCCGGCAGGCGGAAGTCTTTACCTTCGCGCTTCGGCTTGCGGGAGGAGATCGCGACCTTGCGAGTGATGTCTTCCAGGAGACATTTATAAAAGTCTATCGCAAGGCACATACATTCCGCGAAGGGACGAATGTGCTCGGCTGGCTTTATACGATTGTACGGACAACCTTCCTCAATCACCGGCGCCGTCGAACGCTCGTTGGGCTGGATGACGCAGCGGAAGTGGCATCAAGCGACCGCACGCTCGCTCCGGAATTCCGCGAGGAACAATCGACGCTTCGCGCGCGCGTCGAAGGCGCGATCCTCGGACTGCCGATCGAGATTCGGGAACCCTTCGTGCTCCGCGAAATGGATGGGCTTTCGTATCAGGAAATTGCGGAACAATTACACATCACGCATGGCGCCGTTCGGCAGCGGATCTACCGGGCCAAGCTTGCCATGCGCGAACAACTGTCGGATTTGGTTAACGATGAGGATATTCCAGCTCAGCACTTTAGCACTTAACAGATAGCATTACTACCGTGGCAACGTTCGAAGAAAAAATCTTAGCGTATCTCGATGACTCGCTTTCCGGCGAAGAGCGGGAGGACGTGCTTCGCGAGACGCAGGCGTCCACGCCAGCACGCGCTCTTTTCGACGCGCACGTCCGCCTTGGCTCACTCTACGCGCTTGCCGCGAAGCCCATCGGCGCTCCGCTCGCGCTCCAGCGGGAACTTGCTTCGAAAGTGCCGGTGCTTGCACTCAAGCTGCCGTATCTCGCCATGCCCGAAAAGCGCCGCAAGCGCGCGCTGGCGTGGCTGTGGGAACTTCCTTCGTTCCGAATGAATGCGCTCCTGGTGCTTCTTGCCGCGCTGCTGGCCGGCGGGGTTTGGTTTGCGGTCCGTGGTGGTCAAAGTGGACTGAGAGGGCCTGTTTCACAGAAATTCTCATCGCAACCAGCTACTACCGATGGACCGTCCGTTTCCGGGAAGACTCCGCAAAATATTTCATCGCCCATTGCGAATGTTGCTCGCGCCAGCACAGCACCGCACATTGCCATTTCCGGGAAGACTCATGCGTCCGATTGGACTCATACGACCCATTCCACGAAATTTCAAAAGATAACTCTCCCACAGAACGTAGCGGTGAAGGAGCGTTTCGCAACTCAACAACCCACATTTGCTGAACCTGCCCCGCCTGCGGCCTTAGCGCTTCGCGCGATAGAGGTTTCCCAGCCGCCCGCCATGTTTCATGCCGCGGGTGCTATTCCGATTTTCGCGAACCCGGCGCAGGAGAATAGTTACACCCCCGTTCGCGTGTTTGTCGCGGAGGATATTCGTTCCACCCGGCTTGCGCCGCAGACCAACCCCTCGGAAGTCGTGAAGCGCTATGGCCTCTGGCAAACGAATGTTATGAGCGAAGGAATGGAATTTGGGATCGATTTTGAAACATCCCCGTGGATGGCATTCGGCCTGCGCGCAGGCGATGCGCAATTTGTTCAGGAGCAGCAGGTCCTGCATCTCGTGACGAAATCAGGCAGTTATCCCCATCTCACAAGTGAGGTAACCGAAACGGCGCTGCTCGGTCCCTTCGCGCCGTGGGCCTGCGCGGCGGCAACCTATACGCCAAATCCGGGCGAGCGTCTCCAGTATTCCTTCACCGCGGCCGCGGGCGATATTTTCCTAAGTGGATTTTCGCCAACCATTCTCGGCGAGGGAGCCGCAATCTATAGCTTTAACGACGCGTTCGGTCTTCGCGCATCGTTTTCGTATCAAGCTGCGTGGGTCACGAGCGCGAATCCGATCGAGGCGTCGCCGCCACAAGGGAATTCAAATGTCTCCGGTTCGTCCGTTCAATCGGTGACAAGTAAATTATATCCATCTCAGTCGCTCGGTTTTTCGCTGGGAGTAACGTTCCATCCCTGATCGCATGAAACGACTTGTCGTTATTCTTGCCTTTTTCGCTGCCGGCTGCGCGCAGAACCTGACCGCGCCGCTTAATTCCGTTCCCGTAACAAGTATGGCCGAATATTTCTGGACGGCCGGCACAACAGAGACGCTCAACTCCGATATTATTACCACGCGCGATTCCGGCGGCGTGCTGCTTGCGGACGATTCGAATCCGAGCGGCGCGTTCCAGACAACGCTCGTTTGCCGCGTTTCGGCAGACAGCGTTGTTGCCGAGGGCTTTATCGACAGCTCGCTGATCGACCTCGATCCGTACACGTACTTCATCGAGGGAGACACGAACGCGCCGCTGCCACGACATCCCGGCGGAGTCGTATTGCTTCGATCGAATCCACTCGTCGATTCTTCCTGGCGCGCGGGGACCATCGGTAGATATAGTTCCCCAAATGAAAAGCCCTTCCCGGTTGAGGCGCGCCTTCTTGAACGGCTCGATACGCTTAATGTGAATGGTGTTTCCTATCCCGATGTCCTTGTTATTCGCTACGCGCACGAGCTCGCCGATTTCTCCGCCGACTCCACCAAACCCTACTGGGTAATCTTTTACGCGCGCGGTCGCGGGCCGATCATGTTCGATAAGGTGAAAGGCACATTGTTCGAGCGCCGCGCGATTCTGCCCTGAGTTGCCATGGGGTTTTCGTTCAGGTAGCAAGAAAACTTCGTATATTGGGGTGCGTAGAGTCGTAACTTCGCGCGGTTTTAAGTGTTCTCCGATTATGAGGGACTACTCCCGTCAGTCACTACTTGTTCTTTTCGCGCTGCTCCTTGCTGCGACCGCAACCGCGCAATGGAAAAACGTCGCGCCGAATTTGGTGACGGGGACTATTTTAGGTGGTGCCATGCAATATCGGGCGGGTATCGTTTGGGCAGGAAGGGACGATTTATTTTGCTCCACCGATTCCGGAAAAACGTGGCAATCGTCTGGGAACTTTAATACCATCAGTGACATCGCCTTCTTCGACCAATTGAATGGATTGGTCAGCACCCAGAAGGATGGGCTGTTTCATACCTCCGATGGCGGGAATACCTGGCAAAACGTCATTCCGAAGGGCGCCTTTTGGAAAGTTGGGTTTAATAGTTCCGCGTCCGTAATGTACGCGCTCGATCCCTCCGGCATTTTTTACACGAGCGTCGATAGGGGGGTAACTTGGACCCCAAAAAACATTATAAATAAGAATGATTGCCGCTCCTTCGCGGTTGCGAAGGACGGGACCATTTATGTTCAAACTTCCATCATCTCGTCGAATCCCTATTTGGGTAGCGTGCTATCTTCCAACGACCTCGGCGCATCATGGACTCCGATGTCCGGCACAGTCGACGGCGATTCTTACACCCTCGCCGCCGATTCGTGCGATCCAAAACGGCTGTATCTCGTTGACGAACAAATTTATGAGCCAACCGATAATATTGGGAAACTGTATCTCAGTACCGATGGTGGCGCATCCTGGACGATAACGGATTCTCATCCCAAGCACTTTTACTCCGGTTCTCTCGCCACGACGAACGATGCGGTATTTGTTGGAACGATTGATGGATCCGTCGGAACGCTCCGTTCGACAGACCGAGGCCAAACCTGGCAGAGTATTGGCGGACCGGCCGTGTCGCCCGATTCGAGAAATATCACCGCGATTAATGCCAATATCGTATTCGGGATGGATGGGAATGGCAGCATCTGGCGCACGACGAATGGCGGGGGGGATTCGGTGAGCATGGGCGCTTCGGGCTTTATTTATTCCGAATCCCCACAAGCTCTCTTTCTCGCTGACACCCTCAATCTGTGCGATACGCCGGGACTCGATACGGTCTCGATCGCCGCCTCGGCTTGCATTTGGCCAAATATAACATCGGAACAAGTGACCGGCCCAGCCGCGAACGATTATCAAATTATACATCATATATCGGTATCGGCACCCTTTTCGCCGATCGATTCGGCGATCGTTTCCTTCGCCCCGTCAGATACGGGGCTGCGTTCGGCGAATTACGAATTGACATTGGATGATGGAACCGTCATCTCTATTCCGCTTGCCGGCTTCGGGTCGGCTTCGCATGAGTTCACATTGTCGAGTAACTCCACCAATGAAAAAATCGATACCATCGGCGGCATGGTCGCCGTGCCGATTACGGTCGATGGACTTGTACATGCGGAGACGATAGAGCTTGTGCTCCATTATCCGCTTCCGGATTTAGAATACGATAGTTCCGTCGATCTGGCGGGCACGCGCGTGGATATTCCCGGCGAACAATGGCAGGGCCGCTCGAAACTTCGCATCGCCGGTGCAATGTCCGGCGCCGTTGCCGCTTATTCGCGCTTCAATGTATTCAGCGATACAGATTATGATCCGCAGGTGACCTTCGATTCGATGAGCATCCCTACCGCGCTCACGCCCTGTGAATATCTCTTGCCGCCCAAAGCGACGAGCACGATCTATCCCCTGCAAGGCTGCGGAATTCAAATGCTTTCGAGCTGGGTCCATTTGGGGCAGCGGCCGTTATTCACCATTCGCCCCAACCCATCGGACGGAACGATCGCGATTACCTCTTCGATGAATGAGGGAGATGTTTCCATCGAAGTATATGATATGCTTGGCGCTGTGTGCGCTCGCGCGGGGCTGAACATCGGGAACGATGCGCCAGCGATGCTTTCACTGCCATTAAAAAACGGCATTTACTATTTGCGCCTGGTTTCGCAGTCGGGGGAGACAGACTATCCTATTGTGATAGAACGGTGAACCACTCCCCTGCTTCAAAGCCGCATACGATGGAATCGAAAAAAGACATTCAACTCCTCATTCTCCCCGGCTTAGGCGGCGATCACCGCATGGCACACTCGCAGTTAACGCTGCCGTATGAGTGCATCACACCGGATTATATCCCGTTTGAGAAGGGCGAGTCCTTAGTTGATTATTCGTATCGTTTTTACGCGCATATCCTGAATGTGCATACGATCGATCTCGACCGTCCATTTTTTATCGCGGGCTATTCGCTTGGCTCCGCCATAGGGATGGAACTGGCGAAGTATCTGCCGGTGCGCGGCCTCATTCTCATCGGCGGCCCGATGTCCGGCCGGGTCATACGGCTCATTCCGCGTCTCTTCGGAAAATATTTTTGCTGGTGGCTTCCGCTATGGGTCTATCGCTCGGCGGAAATTTTCGTGGCACCGGTGATGCGGTTGGTCTCCGGAATTTCGGAGCACGAGATCAAGCTTGCCGGGGTGATGTATCACGAACTTGCGCGCGGCCTCTTCCGGGAAGGCTACCGAGCTCTGGTGGAGTGGCCGGGTTGCGACGTGGATGTCCCCTTCATTCGGATTCATGGCGAGTTCGATCAAATTATCACCTGTCCCAAACCTGGCGATCACGTTCGCATTATTCCTCGCACCAAGCATTTGGTCGGCCAGGCACGGCCAAAACCGGTCAATGCGGCCATCGAGCAATTCATCACACGGGTGATGACTGGGGACGCGTGAACGTTGATAGGGCGCGGCCGGAGAAAGCTTCGCTATTGGAAGGGCTTGATGCGTATGCCCGCGCCTCACATTTCCACATGATTAAGCGCGACAATAAAGGCCGGGAAATTGGTTGAGCGAAATTATGCAATTCGGTGTCGATAATTCAGTGCATATCCCATGAATTATGAACAGCGGTGTTCGCAACTGCATGAGAACAAGTGGATAAGTTGGGAAATCATTCAATTCATGCGATTTAGCGGGAATGCGTAAGAGATTAGTTCACACTCGATGTATCGACCCATAAGGTTCCAAGCACGGCAATTCGTTGGATAATGAGTGGACAACTTGCTTTTTTGCATCAATCTTATCGCATATTCTTTTGGGCTGAAAAAGGCCGCAAAAGGTAAAAAGGCGAATCCTCCAGGGAGCGAAGATATGTCTATTTGACGTAATTGATCCGAACGGCTTCCGAGGCCGAGGCTCCCTGATCGACACGGATAATATATTCTCCGCTCGGCAAGTTTGGCGCGTTCACCTGCAACTCGTTGCTTCCGGAATGAAGCGTTCCAAGTTCGAGCCTCCCTTTTTGCGCGCCCGTTACATCGTAGATGAGGGCCGTTGCCGGGCCTGCCGCATCCGTTAGGATTTCAAGATGCAGCGCGCCGGAGCCGACCAGCGGATTCGGCCACGCATTCGTCACCGCAAGGCCCGCGCGGTCTTCAGGAGTGCCGGTTACGCTACTCTGAGGTTGGACGTGCATCACAAACCGGTAATTTGCCGAATCAAGGGGATTGCTCGTGTGTGGATGTACGCTGAGAAAGATAACCGCCGAACCCTCCGAGGTAATCGGAGGCACATCGAGCGTAAAAGTAATGGGCTGCTGATACGTCGTATCGCCGAAGGCCGAGAAGTTTGTAGTCAAATTTGTCAGGCCAAACGGAGCACCGAGCATCATGCAGGTATCTTCCGTATTAAAGCTACTATTTGGATTTTGCTCGTCGCAAAACGTAAGGCTCCAGCCGGAGGGCAGCGAATCCTGTATCGAGAGCGAATAGTCTATTCCACGCCCGGCGTGATTTTCCAAATAATTGGTCATCGTCACAGTGTCGGGTCCCGATCCCTGATAGGTTTGGTCGAGCGTGAAGTTGCCTCCCCATTCAAAGACGATCGGCGTATCGGC
>DASRZC010000054.1:0-10358 GCA_035686785.1 Kapaibacterium sp. (SeqCode) | reverse complement strand
TTCCTCCGGGAGCGTGGTTTCTCTCCCGGATACGCTCCGTGCAGGAAGACGAGATACATTGTATTTTCCCGTTAATTTCACTACGCACGCGCTTGCTGGGCGGGATCACTATGCCACGCTCGAAGTCCTCTATTGCGATGGCACCATGGATACCATTCCACTGCACGCGAAGGAAGAAGACGAGTTCATTCAATTCTGCTCTTCCAAAGTTGACTTCGGAAAAGTCCGCGTCGGCACCCGGAAAGATACGACGACCTGTTTCTTTAATAGCGGAACCGCGACCCTTCCGCTCGATTCGATTTGGATTCTCAATGCCGGGCTTCCATTCTCGCTGATGCACGGCTCGGGAACGGTTCCATCGAATGGGATTTTCCTCGATACCACGGTCTTTGCGCCCGTCACACGCGGCACATTCACCGGCAGGATCCATGGCTCGGGCGGCGGCATGAAAGCCGATTCGATTGTGATTACCGGCATCGGGGCACAATCCATGCCCGTGCTTTCGACGAAGCAACTCGATCTCGGCATGGAATCGCTTACCGATACGAGCATTCCGCAGTTGCTCTCCCTTCAGGATACCGGCGACTGGCCTCTTATCGCGCACATCGAAAAAATTGACGATCCTTATAACGAGTTTTCCGTGCAGATTGTAGGGACCAGCGTTTTCGTCAATCCAGTTGCCTTCGACACGCTCGCTATCGGCGGAACTGCATATTATTCAATTACTTTCACTCCGCGCCATCCGGAATTGCCGGATCACGAATCACGGCTTGTCTTTAATTATGATGACGGCACCGTCGACACTGTGCTGCTCATTGGCCGCGACACCTCGAATTTCCTATCCTTCGACCGCGACACGATCGACTTCGGAAAAGTCCGGCTCGGAACACCTGCGCTCACGCTGCCGCTTGCGCTGGTTAATACCAGCAGCGCCGACTTAACGGCCCTGACGCTAAAAGAGCCTGCTAATCCATTTTCCGCAAGTCCCCTGGCGCCGATCACCGTGAAGAGCCAGAACACCGCCCTGCTCGAAGTGACCTTCAATCCGCTAACAATTGGAAATTTCCGTTCTTCGATCAGCGGGGAGGGCGCGCCGTTCAAGAGTTCCAATGGGGATTCCGTTTTCCTTTTGGGAAGCGCGGCCGCGCCCATGCCGAAGCTCTCCGTCGATACGCTCGATTTCGATACCGTCGCGCTCGGGCATTCCGTGACGAAATCATTCACGCTCTCGAACCTTGGGAACTGGCCACTTGTCATCTCACGCACCCCCGTTACGGGACCGAATGCGCCGGATTTTATGCCGATTGCCATTGCAACCGATACCACTATTAACGATAGCGAACAGACGGTCTATTCCATCAGCTTCACCGGATCGACTCCGCTTCAACGTACGCCCCGCCTTGGCCTCCTTACCTGGACGTTAGACGATGGGAGCACCTTCCAACTCGTGCTCCGAGCCTACGATGAGCCTCCCTACCGCGTCCAAATCGGGTTCCCACATGCCTATTGGGGGCGGCCCGGAGACAAGATCGCCGCGGAACTCGATCTGCAATCGAGCATCCCGGATACGCTCGGCATCCAGCATATCGAGGGAACGGTCACCTGGGATCCCTCCATCGTTACCATGCCCCCAAGTGGGGGTCCAACCGCCGGGAATATAGTTCCGGCGTCGCATTGGCAGACGCGAATTATTTACCCCATGGGTTCTAATGGCGGCGTGTTCAATTATGATATATCTTCCACGACGGACACGCTCTCAAAAACAGGCACACTTCTAAACTTCATGCTGAAGCTTAATTCGGATTTGACGGATGGAGCAAGCTCCCCGCTTATCGGTTACGATACGCTCCCCGATACCTACGAAGCCATCGCGACGGAAGCGCAAAGTTCCATCTTCCTCGATTCGAATTGCGGGACGATTCATCTGATTACCGGAGGATTGCCGATCGCCTCCTTCATTCGGCAGAACACCCCGAATCCCTTCGGTGCCAGCGGATCGGCCACCACCGCACTGCCGTTCGACATCGGCACGGATAATACTATCGTCACTATTCGCATGCTCGATCCAACGGGGCGCGAAGTGCTGCGGCCGGTCGATCATCAGTCCTTCGCGCGCGGAAGGTACTCGGTCACCATCGACGCCAGCACACTTGCCGCGGGAATTTATTTCTACGAATTCCAATCCGGCGGCGGAGAGCCGCAGATGGGGAAAATGGTCGTGGAATGAGAAAATTTCTTACCGAGAAAATTGACCTTTTGAAACCGCTTATGCCGTCAGGGGTTAACTACTTTAACCTTTTTGCCTGTTCCTTCGTTTAAGTGTGCGCTTTGGTGAGCCGAAGGTTTTCTGATCGTGGGCGATCAACTCACCGGCAGAATAGCGGACTATCTCTCCGCCCCCAACAATTGAACGAATGAGCGACACGAACACAACGATGCCTCCTCCTCCGGCATCTACTCTGGACGCGGCGGCGCATACGAATGGCCAGCAGCACGCCGCATTAATAATTGGAATCCCGAAAGAAGTCCATGTGGGCGAACGGCGCGTGGCGGCTACGCCGGATACGGCACAGCGGCTGCAGAAGCTTGGCTTTGCCGTGATGATCGAACGCGGCGCGGGTGATACCTCCGATTTTCCCGACGTGCGCTACGCCGCTGCCGGTTGCAAGATTGCGCAAGACGCGCGCGAAGTTTGGAGCAACGCCGATATTATTCTTAAGGTGCGCGCGCCCGAGATCAATCCCGCGCTGGGTGTTCACGAGGCCGATCTTTTAACCGAAGGCAAGACGCTGATTTCGTTCCTTGCCCCGGCGCAAAATGGCGATCTCATCAAGCGTCTCGCGGCGCGGAAGGCGAATGTCTTCGCGATCGATGCCGTCCCGCGCATCACGCGTGCGCAAAAAGAGGACGCGCTTTCCTCGATGGCGAACATTGCCGGTTACCGCGCGATCATCGAGGCAGCAAATCTTTTCCCGCGATTTTTTACGGGACAAATCACGGCGGCGGGAAAAATTCCACCGGCGAAAATTCTCGTTATTGGCGCTGGTGTCGCGGGACTTGCAGCACTTGGTGCCGGAAAATCCTTAGGCGCGATCATGCGCTCGTTCGATGTGCGGCCTTCGGTTAAAGAGCAAATTCAGAGCATGGGCGCCGATTTCCTCGAAGTGAAAATTCAGGAATCGGGCGAAGGCACGGGCGGCTATGCGAAAGAGATGAGTCCCGAATTTATCGAAGCCGAAATGGCGCTCTTCGCAAAGCAGGCGAAAGAAGTCGATATCATAGTTACCACGGCTCTCATCCCCGGCAAGCCCGCACCGAAATTAATCACGCGCGCGATGGTCGAATCGATGCGCGAAGGTTCCGTCATTGTCGATCTCGCGGCGGAGAACGGCGGGAACTGCGAGCTGACCGAGCCGGGGAAAGTCGCGGTGCATAATGGCGTATCTATTGTTGGCTACACCGATCTTCCGAGCCGCATGGCCACGCAGGCAAGCCAGCTTTATGGGATGAACCTCTATCATCTCCTGGACGATATGGGCGGCGGAACGAAATTTCATATCGATCTGGACGACGAAGTCGTTCGCGGAGCCATCGTCGCCCATAATGGCGAAGTAATGTGGCCGCCGCCGAAAAAAGAAGTTCCTCCCGTGATTGCGCCGAAGCCCGCGGCGGTTATTGCAAAAGAGCCGAAGAAAAAATCGAAAGCGGGACAAGCGGTCATGCTGGCACTTGCTATCATTGTCCTGATCGGACTGGCCATCAGCGCGCCGCCATCGTTCCTTCAGCACTTCACGGTATTCGTGCTTGCGATCTTCCTCGGCTGGCAGGTAATCTGGAATGTAACACCCGCATTGCATACGCCCCTTATGAGCGTGACGAATGCGATTTCCGGTATTATCGTACTTGGCGGCATGCTCCAGCTTGCCGGATTCGGAACGGTTCCGGCCGCGGTGCTTACACTTAGCATGATCGCCGTATTCGTGGCAAGCATCAATATCTTCGGCGGGTTTCTCGTTACCCAGCGGATGCTGAAAATGTTCAGGAAATAAATTGCCATCTCATTAATCTCCTCAATCTCCCAAAATCCAGGTTCAGACAACTATGAGTTACGCAACTACTATCTACATCGTGGCCATCGCGCTCTTCATTCTGAGTCTGAGCGGGCTTTCGCAGCATGCAACTTCGCGGCGCGGTAACCTTTTCGGCATGATCGGAATGCTGCTCTCGCTCATCGTTACAGCGAGCCTCATTCCCTTTGCCGGTTTTGCACCATTGCTCATCGCTCTCATCCCGGGCGCGCTCATCGGAGCGTTTCTCGCTTCGCGCGTGGCAATGACTTCCATGCCGGAGCTGGTCGCGATGCTGCATAGCTTCGTCGGCGCGGCGGCGGTGCTTGTCGGGATTAGCAATTATTTGGGAGGCACGCACGGCCTTACGGGCGGCGATCTCACGACTCACAATCTCGAAATTTACATCGGCGTGTTCATCGGCGCGATCACGTTCACGGGTTCCATCATTGCTTTTGGCAAGTTGAGCGCGAGAATTTCCGGCAAGCCGCTACTACTTCCGGGAAGGCATTATCTCAATCTCGCGATGATTATCGCGGTGGTCGTGCTGGGGGTAATGTTTATGTCCAGCGCCGAAGGCGCGGGGCTTGCGCCGCTCCTCATCATGACGGCGATTGCCTGCGTGATCGGCGTCCATCTCGTGATGGCCATTGGCGGCGCGGACATGCCCGTCGTGGTTTCGATGCTGAATAGTTACTCCGGCTGGGCGGCGGCCGCGGCGGGATTTATGCTCTCGAACGATCTGCTTATCGTAACGGGCGCGCTCGTCGGAAGTTCGGGAGCGATTCTGAGCTTCATCATGTGCAAAGCGATGAACCGCTCGTTTATCAGTGTGATCTTGGGTGGATTCGGGACCGGTCAAGGTGTCTCGCCAGCCGCGGGCGCGCAGCCGCAGGGCGAAGTAACGTCAACGACCGTCGAGGAAGTGGCCGATATGCTTTCCGAGGCGAAGAGTGTGATAATTGTTCCCGGTTATGGCGTGGCCGTCGCACAGGCACAGCACTCGCTCGCGGAAATGGTGAAGATGTTGCGCGATGCCGGAGTGAACGTCCGCTTCGGAATCCATCCTGTCGCGGGTCGTTTGCCGGGACACATGAATGTACTGCTCGCCGAAGCAAATGTTCCTTACGATATTGTATTCGAGATGGACGAACTCAATCGCGATTTTCCCGCGACCGATGTGGCTCTCGTCATCGGCGCGAATGATATTGTGAATCCTGCCGCGCTCGAAGATCCGACAAGCCCTATTGCCGGAATGCCCGTCCTCGAAGTGTGGAAAGCGAAGACCTGCGTAGTAATGAAGCGCTCGATGGCCTCCGGTTATGCTGGGATTGACAATCCTCTTTTCTATAAAGAGAATACACGCATGCTTTTCGGCGACGCGAAGAAGAATGTCGATGCGCTGGTGGCGAAGCTAAGGGAGTTAGAACCGGCGTAAAAAATGAAATATGATCGCTCGCATACGGAAGCATTCTATGATGCGCTGGGTGAGCGCGAATGGGAGCGATTCGAGCGCAATGCCGCCACGCGTGTAAGCCTTGCGACCCACCTCCATTATTTGAGGCAATATATTCACGCCGGAGATTCGGTGCTGGATATCGGTGCGGGTCCCGGCCGGTTTACGATCGAGCTTGCAAAGCTGGGCGCGAATATCATTGTTGGCGATATTTCGAAAGCACAACTCGAATTAAACGCACGAAAGGTTTCTGAAGCGGGATTCGAATCCTCTGTGCATGAGCGAGTGCAGTGTGATATTGTCAATCTCTCGATGTTTGCAGACTCCTCATTCGATGCGGTTGTCGCCTATGGTGGCCCAATTAGCTACGCGCTCGATCGGGCTAACGACGCAATCGGCGAAATGCTGCGGGTCACGAAGGCGGGCGGGCATGTATTGCTCAGCGTGATGTCGCGGCTTGGGGCATTGCGGCATTTCTTTCCCCAGGTTCTTGAACTGGTCGATTCCGTCGGCCTTCTCGCACTGACGGATCCATGGGAGAGTGGTATTCTTGACGAGCGTTTCAGTGCGGGGCACCGGCTCCGCCTGTTCCTTTCCTCTGAGCTTCTCGAAATGCTTGGGAAGCATTCGTGCAAAATCCTCGCCATGAGTGCATCGAATTATCTCGCGTATGCCGGCGAACAAGTCCTCGAAAACCGGTGGGACGATGCCGAGTTCTGGAATCGCTTTTTAGAAATCGAACTCGAAACGTGCCGCGAACCAGGCGCCTTAGATGGCGGGACGCATCTAATCGCGGTTTTGGAGAAAGTATAAATCTCCCCGCGAACCCGGCTTTCGCGCAGCCTGTTATCAATCTTATGCATCTGGACGGCATCGAAGTACCCGACGCGGCCTTTACGGAGCTTCTTCGGAAGTATCATGTGAAGCAGCTTGCACTGTTTGGCTCGCGCGCGCGCGGGGACTATCGGTCGGACAGCGATGTCGATTTTTTGGTCGATTTCGTTCCTGGCTCGCGGATCGACCTGATTCAATTCAGTGAACTCCAACTCGAACTTCAGAAAATGCTCGGCATTCCGGTCGATTTAGTATCACGAGGCGGTCTCAAACCGAGAATGAAAGATCGTGTTTTGGGAGAGGCACGTCCTGTCTATGCAATCGGATAAAGAGCGGCTATTGGATATTTTGGAAAGTTGCGAAGCGATTTCGCAATTCATGCGAACGATCGGCTCATACTCCGCTCTTCTAAAGAGCAGGCGGGATCAGAGTGCGCTGCTTTACGAACTTGCGAAAATTGGTGAAGCCTCGGCACACGTTTCCAACAAGGTTCAAGCGGCAAATCCGCATATCCCGTGGGCGGGAATAAAGAACCTTCGTAACAGTATCATTCACAGGTACACTGGCGTCGATTTGGAGATTGTGTGGGAAGTGCTCTCCGTTAGAGTGCCACAATTGCGAGAGGATATTCAAAAAATAGTCGATGGGATTGAAGACACCGGTGAATAATCCTACCCGCTGCTCCTGGGCCTCCGAAAAGGAGCCGCTCCTCGTCCAATATCACGACGAGGAATGGGGCGTCATCGAGCGCGATGATGAAAAGCTCCTCGCAAAGCTAATTTTGGATGGCGCGCAGGCGGGACTTAGTTGGGTAACCATTCTTCGCAAGCGCGACGGCTATCTGAAGGCATTTCGAAGATTCGATCCCGAAAAAGTTGCGCGGTTTGGCAAGCGAGACATCGAGCGGCTGATGAAGAACGAAGGCATCGTTCGCAACCGGATGAAGATTGAGTCGGCCATCGGGAATGCCCGAGCTTATCTCGAAATGAAGGACGCGGGCAAAAGCTTCAGCGAATTCATCTGGCAATTCACTGGTGGCCGGACGAAACAAAATCGCTTCAAAGCGTGGAAGGAAATTCCCGCGAGCACGAAGGAATCCGAGGCATTAAGCAAGGCGCTTAAATCCAAGGGATTTACGTTCGTCGGGCCAACCATCGTCTATGCCTTCATGCAGGCGATCGGGATGGTGAACGATCATACGATAGATTGCTTTCGGCACAACGAGTGTTCGAGACGATAAACCTTTTCGCGTGTTATATCTCTAAACAATTGGAGTTTCTCTCTTAAAAAGGAATATGGCCATGGCCAAAAACTCGATAACATCAGCATTTCTCACGGTTAGCATCCTTATTTTGCTCGCGTCGTGCCGCAGTGTCCCAAACAATCCTTCGAGTGGAACATCCGCTATCGCGGGCCTGGTGCTCGAAGGGCCAATCTCGCCTGTTCAGCAACAGGGCGAATCGAACGAAGCGCCATTGGCCGGCGCGCCGATCGCGATCGCGAATAGCGTGAACAGCACGATCGTCGCGAAGGTCGTGAGCGATAGTGCCGGAAAATTTTTCGTGAATGTCGCTGCTGGATCATACATTCTGACTCCGGGCCAGGTTTCCAACAGCGGCTTGCCGCGGCCATTGCAGCCCTCGATGGTGCAGGTTCCCGTTAACACAACCATCTCCGACACGCTGCATTACGATACCGGTATTCGATAATGCCGGAACGTATTGTTTGCAAACATCGAATAGAGCCTATTCGATATTTTGTATTTGTTCCCGCATTTTTTCGAGTTCCTGTTTGATGTAGACGACATGGTGCGCCACCTCGGCGGAATTCGTTTTCGAGCCCATGGTATTGACTTCGCGGTTCATCTCCTGCATGATAAAGTTAAGTTTCCTTCCCGCGGCTTCCTCGCCATTCATCGCTTCTAAAAAGAATTTCGCATGGGAACGAAAACGAACGAGTTCTTCGGTAATATCCAGGCGTTCGGCAATGAGCGCGATTTCCAGTTCGAGCCGCTGATTGTTCAGGACTTCGACATCTTTCGTCAATTCGAGAATGCGCTCTTTCAGCTTGTCATATTCTTCTTTCGCTGTAAGCCCGGCGAGCCGCTCGATGTCGGCGGTGCGGCCTTCCATGGCGGTAAGACGGGTCCGCAGGTCCCGCTCGAGCTCGCCGCCTTCGGAGCGCCGCATGGCGTTCAACTGCTCGATGGCGGCGGCGAGCGCCGCTTGAGCGAGTTCCCATTCCGCCGTTGCCGCTTCGGACGTGCGATCTTCCGCGGTAAAGATATCGCCAAAGGCCGTTAAATCCCGAAGTTGTATTTCGGCGGTGAGTCCCGTAGCCGTTCGGAGTTCATCGAGCAAATGGAAGTACGCCTTCGCCATTTGGCCGTTGACGTGAAGAGGAAGATCCTCCGTTCCCTGCCGGTCGAGGGAAATGTTCAGAGATATTTTTCCGCGTTCGACCCGTTTTCGGAGCAGTTCGCGGCATTCGAGTTCCCGCTCGGAGAGCGTTCGTGGCAAACGAACGGCAATCTCGATAAAGCGAGAATTGACGCTGCGAAGCTCGGCGGTCACGGTAATCGTCGCGCCTCCTTCGAGCGACCGCGTAGCCTCGCCGCGGCCAAAGCCAGTCATGGAAATAAGCATGGTGAAGTAAACCGTATTGCGCCTAACTTTAGTTGGGCGAAAGAATTAGATAGGCCGAAGCCGAAGCATCACATCGTCCGATTCCTCGACTCGTTCGGCCTGCTGAAGCGCCAACCGAGGCGCCCGCGCAAGTATATCTATTCCGAGCGGCGCGATCGCGGGCTTCGCATCTCCCCCTAACAGAACCGGCCCGTAAAACAAAAGCATCTCATCGAACAGACGATCGCGCACGAAGCTTGCCATGAGCGACGAACCCGCTTCGACGAGGACACTGGCGATGCCGCGAGCGCCAAGCGTTAGCAGGAGATGGGAAAGATCGATCCGGCCATTCACCGCCTCGATCGTGAGAAGTTCGATGCCCTGCTTCCGAAACGCTTCTCCATTCTTTTCGGCAGCCGCCGCGGTTGTGACAAGAATCGTCTTCGCTCGCTCTTCATCGGTAAAAAGCTGGAGCGACCGTGGCAGTTCGAGCCGCGCATCGAGCACAATCCGCGCTGGCTGCCGGCCTTCCGCGAGCCGCACGGTCAGCGCCGGATCGTCCGCAAGCGCGGTTCGAGCGCCAATCAGGACGGCATCATGCTCGGCCCGCAGCTCATGCACTTTTTTTCGAGAGGTTTCGGAGGTAATCCACCGGGACTCGCCATTTGCCATCGCACTTCGGCCATCGAGCGACGAGGCAAGCTTCAGCGTTATGTATGGCAGCCGTGTAGTAATATGCTTGATGAAGAAGCGGTTCAACTCACGAGCTTCTTCCGCGAGCAGCCCGGTATCCACCGGAATACCGGCTTCTTGTAATTCGCGAATCCCTTCGCCGCTAACTTTCGGATTGGGATCTTCCATTGCCACGATACACCGTGCAATTCCTTTCTCGATCAGAAGTTTGGTGCAGGGCGGTGTCTTGCTCGGGTGGCTATGTGGCTCGAGCGTTATATAGATGGTCGCGCCGCGAACGGAGCGGCCGCGAGCTTCCGCATCCGCGATAGCATTCGGTTCCGCATGAGGTCCGCCGAAGACAAGGTGCGCGCCCTCGCCAAGTATTTCCCCCGTACCGCTCACGATCACGCAGCCGACGAGCGGATTCGGGCTGACATATCCCACGCCACGCCGGGCAAGCGTTAGCGCCCGAATCATCATTCGCCGATCGAATTCCGTCAATGCCATACAATGCACGGTAACAACTCATTCTGTAAATCCTTCTCAAAATAGCAACACACACGTTTGTGCTTCATTAACTATGGCGAATTTGAGCCAATTTCGCATTTTTCAAAGTTTCAACAATATCTGCAACAACAGACATAATCCAAGTTCCTGAAAATCCCGAAAATCTCAGATTTAATGCTCGATAGCAATCTGCCG
>DASRZC010000053.1:0-24884 GCA_035686785.1 Kapaibacterium sp. (SeqCode) | reverse complement strand
TTGTAATATCAACGGCAGCGTCTCCACGCGCCCATTCATTCGAACGAGGCATTCGTACATCCCATCGGGCAGGGTGGCTGGATTCCACAGGAACGAATGCTCGCCCGCGCCCACTTCGCCCGAAAAGAGATGCGCGACTTCCACGCCGAGAAGATTGACGATGGAGACATCGGCGTAGCCGCTCGTCTCCGGTGTGAAGGAGATTGTGGTGGATTGGGAGAGGGGATTGGGGTAGCTGCGAATATTCTGCTGGCCCATCGGTTGTTTTGCTACTGCACTTGGGCCGATCATTTCCGAAAGCGGGCGGCGAAGCATGCCTTCATTCTCATCTCCCGCAATCAAATAATCTCCAAGGATGGCAAGAGAAGTGATTCCCGCATGCCAATCGATTCCCTCGCTCGCATTCTGCCAGGAATCCCCGCTGTCGGTGGATCGATAGACATAACCGAAAGAATAAGCATCGATATAATGCGTCCCTGCAAAGAGCTCGTTTCCATAGGCTACCATGGATGTAAGGGGACATGTATCATTTATTCCCAGGCCCCTTCGCTGCACCCACCTCCAGCCGTCACCCTGATATTGCCAGATGCCATGCCACAGAGCAGATGCAGCAAAAAGATTATTCCCTGACCCCGCAAAAGCAACAGCTTTATCATAATCACACCAGCCCCATGAAATCCCATCATCGGACGAAAAGGATCCAAATGTTACATTAGTCCCGACAAACACAAAACTATCCGTCACTGCGATTGCGCCATACTGAAACGGTACATTATTGCACTCGATCCAATGCCTTCCCTTATCCGTCGAGCGCCAAATAAATGGAGGTAGTGTGCCCCCCGCAAAAAAAGCATTCCCATTTATGGCAAGAGCGGAAACCTCGCTGAACGTTGCCGTGCTGTCTAATAATGTCCATGACTGGCCCGTGTCGAAGGAGAGAAAAATCCCATTTGCCAGCGTGCCCGCCAAAAGCAAAGAATCCTTTGAACATAACGATATCACGTTGATGCCGGAAAAGCCAATCGGACGCCAGGATCGGCCAGTATCGGCAGAAATCCAGAGGCCGGAATCCGGCGGTGTGCCATTAGGTGGATCGCCCTCGATTGCCATGCTCATATTGCCGGCAAAAATCTTATTGCCCAGCACGGCAACCGGACCGGCCAGAGCATTATAGCCGCTTCCACGCGTCCATTGACCACGCGCTGGCACCGTGATCGCCATTAAGGCGATCACGGTTATTACCCAGCGGCTGAACTTAATATTCGAAGTCGAAATCATCGAATGATTGCAAATCCTTTCGTTTCAGAATATCCCGATCCGCTAACCCGGCAGTGATACATACCTGAAGGTAGATTACCAAGCAAAAGATTCGCTGAATTCCATCCTGTATAAGCAACGGCACTATGAGACCTTGCCAGAAGCCTTCCAATCGCGTCGTAAATCTCGACATGCACGTCCGAGAGCATGGCATCGGTATAATATGCCGCGGTAAGCTCATTCTGCATCGGGTCGAGATAAATATGAAGGCTCGATCCCGGCAAAGCTGGCTGTCCTTTCACGGACGACAGAATTGTATCATGGACGGTATCTCGGAATTGTGGCTTGACACGACCAAAGACCGTGAAGTTTGTGCCGACATCCTTATATTGAGGAACTTCACCTATCCAAGTTGTATCGCTGACTATGGTTCCCGTGCTATCCCTGTGTAACCTAACTTTATAGAGGTAGTATTGGGCGGTAATCACCTTAAACGTTAAGCTATCTGTTTGATAAATCCCTTCATTGAGCGAATCGCCACCGGAGCCATTGATAACGCGGCTCCAACCTGTTTGGTCATTCGATTGATCCAAGCTCCACCCGCTCTTCTCTGTTTGCTTTCCACTTCGCCCCCATGCAAACAAGGGATAATTTAAATCCCAAATAGTATCGAGTACGCAGGTAAAGGTATCGACGCGATAATACCCTTGATAATATTCATCGCTATCGGAAAGAAGATAATCTCGCTGTTTATATTTCGTAAAATCTCCATATCCGGTGTAATACTTGCTAATTTCGTAAGGAATGTACGCATAAAACCAGTTACTAGGAAGCGGCGTCCAGCCTGGGGCCGGTGTTGAACCCATATACAACGTGTCATATCCAAGGCGTGCTGTATCCGATAGTATATAGGGATTTGCTGCTATAGTCGAATCTGAATAGGTGGTCAGATTGAAGTGGCGAAATTCATACCCGCTGTCGATCGCAACCGATGTCGCTCCGATATCTAAGTAACCATAGCCACTTTGCGGTATCCAAATACATTGATTTGCAATTCCTAACGTGAGACGGTCACCATCGCCTCGAAATGCAAATGCCTTCAGGGCACCTTGTATGTCCTCCGGCTCTATCCCTTTCAGATGCAAGTGATCGAGACGATAATAACGCGAAAAGAGGAGCGCCACGGAGCCTGTGACGTTTGGAGCAGCGGCTGAATTCCCGCTAAACCCGCCGTATCTAAATGAACTCGAATGTCCCAGGCTGTCCCCAGCCTTCGTCGTCCAACTTAAATTCGGCATTCTACAGATTCCGTATTCATCGTCACCGTCAGGCGCTAACAGATCGAGCTGAACGCCATAGTCCGACTGTGGCTCTCTGCTGGGCTGGGAAGGAATATAGGTAGGTGCCCAGCTTCCACCGACATCAATAACCCATGGTTCATCCCAATCGGCTGGATAGTCGGGGTTCGCCCACCCGGTGGCTTGTTGGTTTTTCGCGGCGATAAAGCAAACTCCATTTTCATGCGCAAAAGCGAGTGCCATTTGAACAGCCGGATCGCTGCCCCATTCGGCCTGAATCGCATAATTGATCGCGTGTACCCCAAGCCCGAATGCCGAATCGGTACTCTTCGCGCTGGTTTCGAAAACAGCAGCGAGAAATTCGGCGATGCTCGGGTTGAATCCCGCATTGGCACCAAAAGGGTCCTTCCTGCCAATGCCGCATACCACGAGGCTCACGCCAGTTCCCAAATCGGTGTCTCCTCCAAGAGTTCCCCAACCACCAGCGAGTCCGGCAACGGATCCGGCATTGCGATTTGTCAATGCGGCTATGATGCCAGCTGTTTGCGTTCCATGTGAATTTGCATGATTAATTGTGTCGGTGGCGTCTGGGAACCATTGTATTATACTGTCGTTATTTGTAAAATCCCATCCCCAAATAACGTGATCCGCCGATCCCATGGCACCGCCGAGGTCCGGGTGTCTCCAGTCAACAGCCACATCAATGACGGCTATTCTAATACCATCGTGGCCTACTTCATCTCCCCATGCCAGGGGTGCATGAATCATATCGACGAACCCAACTTCGCAAGTATCGACGACTTCCCTCGGAGTACGGCTTAGAAGTTGGCCGCCGTGATAATTCGGGGTTGCAAATTGAACGTCTCTTGCAAAATCAGCCATCAAATCATAGGTGAACGTAAGATCATCGGTCGTGCTGTCGGTATGAAGTACCATCCATTCGTTGATATTTGATGGAACCGTATCACCATTACGCGAAACGGAAAGCGTGTCTATGGGGCTTGCAGTCGTTAACCGCGTGAGATATTTGCCACCCGCGGCAGTGAGGCTTTTTACGAGCAAAGTGTCAGTTATTACATTACTCGAACTATCGAGGTAAAACCGTTCCGTCATGAGAGCATGACGCAACCCATAAGGGTAACCCTGAGGATAATAGCCGCCTTGCGGAGTTCCTCCTTTTCCTTTTCCTGTTCGTTCTTCACCCCAAGTACCATAGGTCGCCATAAGCTTTGCGCTGTCAAGGGCACCAGGGCGTAACACGAAAATTACTGATCCCGGAACCATTGATGTATCCGGCGGACGGTGCCACGCGGTTTCAATTCCAGTCCAATTCATATAGTAATACGTCGTCGTGTCTGGAGCGAAAGGTGGAGCAGGGGGCCATGCCTGAGCCTTTAAATTTCGAGCCATGAATGAGATAAGCAAAGCGGAGAAAACAACTACGATCCGCTTCTGAAAATGCATCGAGTTTTTCATATTTCAAATCTCCTGTTTTTGATGAAAGTCTCCATTTATGAAGACCAATGAAAGTTAAAAACGTAACCGAATCCCAAAGCTTTTCTTTAAGAGTCAAAATACAAAGATACGACAATAAAATGGGACTTACGCCAAAAAGCAGTCATTTATACGTGACCGAAAATCCATGAATCCATGATTCGGTACATTATCATGGAATGGAGTTGCTCAAAGTAATCGGGAAAAATGTAAAGTTACTGCGGGAATCACGAGGTTATACCCAAGGGACTTTGGCGCAGGTTTCAGGGCTGCAAAGAGGCTATATCGGCGATATAGAGCGGGGATCACGTAATCTTACCATATCGAGTCTATCCCAAATTGCCGATGCATTAGGGGTTCACCCGGGTATCCTGCTTTTTGATCAAGCCTTCCCAAAAAAGCTTGGAATTCATCCGAGTCCTAAATAAAAAGTTCTATCTATTATACGTGACGGAATATAGCCGTTTTGGGAACATGATCGTTGTTTCGTCGAAACCATGCGGGGGGAGAAACGTGCCCGCTGCGTTAACCGGAAAATTTCAGCCGTGGAACGGCTACTCATTCATCCGCCGGCATGACCGGCTTCCCGGTTTCGAAATCGAAGAGAGTCTGTTGTGTCAGGTCGGCCAGTGCGAGTTGTTCGGCGACTTCGGCGGTCAGCGCGGAAAGGCGGGCGCGGGTAACGCGCTCCTGGTCGAGCGTCAAGTCCTGCGAGGTGATCTTTCCGAGATCGAACCGGTCGCGCGAAAGCGTGTACGCCTCCTCGGCGACTTCGACCGATTGCTTCGCCACTTCCACCTGCGCGCTTGCGGCTTCGATCTGGTCGATCGCGCTCAGGACTTCCTGCTTGACCTGCTGCTCCTTGAGCGCGAGCGCCGTTTGGTTCAGGTCAATTGCGCTTTGGGCCGCTTCCATCCTGAGCGAGTGGGCGCCCCAGTCGAAGACGGGAATCGTTACCGAAAGGGTGAGGCCGCGATTGATAAACGGGTTATCCGTGACAGCACTCAGGAGCACGGCATCCTGCGAAGCGCCGAAGGAGCCGGTGAGCGAGGCGTAGATCGTGCGCTGGTTGCCGGTGCGGGCGAGTGCATCCTCGCTTAGGGTGATCGCTTGCCGCGCGGCGAGCACATCCTCGCGATTTTCGAGTGCGAAGCTGACGGCCTGATCGCGGTTGATCGTGACGTGTACTTCGGGCAGGGTATCGAGGCGGGCAGAAAGCGAATCCTGGAAGCCCATTCCGAGCGCGATTTCGAGATCGCGCTGGGCGGCGGCCTGGATGCGCTGTTTGTCGAACAGATCGGTGCGGGCGGCGGCGAGATCGGCTTCGAGCTGCAGTTTATCGACTTCGGCAATCAGTCCAGCCTTGAATTTATTCACGGCGAGATCGTAATTGGACTGGCTCGCGGCTACTTCATCCTGTTGTATTTTAAGCTGCTCCTCGGCTTCATAAAGGTTATAGAAGAGGCTCTGGATCGAAAAATTGATCGAAGCCCACTGCGTCGCATACTGCGCGCGGGCATCGACGAGCGCCATGTCGGACTCATGCTCGGTAAGCGCCATCTCATTGGTCTTGAAGATAGGCTGATCGATTTGGATCGTTCCCAGCCCGAGATAATTGTTGATTGCGGGTCCGGACGTTCCGAACTGGGTTTGGCGATAAAGGCTGCTCGAAACGGAAAGCGTGCCGCCCGTCCAATCGATCGGCTGCTGGATCGTAATTCCAGGGCCGAACTGGGTAAGGCGCGTACTGAGCAGGTTGGTCAGGCCGGTGACAGGATTATAAATCGGCGTGGTGTTATCGGAATAAATAGGCGCGGCGAGAGTGAGGTCCACTTGCGTGCCGAGCGAACGGGCTTGCGCCTCGGCATTCCACTGCGAAATTTCATAGTTGCGCTTTGCTTCGAAGAGAGCAGGGGATTGCTTGTGGGCGATCTGAAGGCATTCATCTAAGGAGATCGTCCGCTGGCTGTAAGCTTTTTGGCAAAATAAAAGCGAAATTGCAACCAAGAGCAGTGGACTAAGTGGACGGTTTGGACGCAATGGACGGCCCAATGCACCTTGGCAAGGAGCCAGCGCAAGTTGCCACAAAGGAATCTTTACCATTCTATTCATAGCGCAATGCCTCGATGGGATCTTTTCGCGCGGCCTGGCGAGCCGGATAGTAACCGAAGGCGATGCCGGTCGCAACGCTCACGCCAAAGGCCAGCACCATCGAAAGCGGCGTAACGACGGTGCGCCAATCCGCGTAAGTCGAGATGGCGCGGGTCATCGCATAACCGAGCGCGAGGCCCATAAGCCCGCCGGACATGGAAAGGATTACCGCTTCGCTCAGGAATTGCGAGGTAACCGTCCTCGATGTTGCGCCAAGGGCGCGGCGAATGCCGATTTCGTGCGTCCGTTCGAGCACGCTCGCCAGCATGATATTCATAATGCCGATGCCACCGACGAGAAGCGAAATGCCCGCGATGGCCAGCATGACGATATTGAAAATACGTTCGGTCGCCTGCGACTGGCGAAGAAGCGCCTCGGGGACCGTGACCGAGAAATCCTGCGCGTTATTATGCCGCCTCGAAAGAATGCGGGTAACGATCGAGGCGGCATCGTTGGCATCGGCATCGGGCCGGAGCTTAATAGTAATCTCGTCGATCTCCGGTTGGACTTTGCTTTGATTTGCGGAATAGGTTCCTCCAAAGGACGAGGCGACCGTCGTTTGAACCAAATCTTTTTCGATACCGAATTCCATTTGCGAAGTCGTGACCGGAACATAGACATCGAGGTTCTGGTCGCGAGCCACGGGGCTGCCTGTGGGACGGCCCGACACGGAGCCGGAAGACTTGGCGGCTTGTCCTTTTTCCATCATCACGCCGATTACGGTGAACCACTCGTCGCCGAGTTTTACATGCTCGCCGAGTGGCTGCTTGAACCCAAAGAGCGCGCGCTTCGCGGCCGAGCCGAGGACGCAATTATTCGCGATCTCCGAAAGATCGGTCGCGGTAATAAAGCGGCCATCGGCAAGCGGCGCGGGATAAATGCGCTCGTAACTCGGCGTCACACCAATAACGGTAACATCCGCATGTTCGCCGCCATAGAACGCGAGCTTATGACGCTCGGCCGTAGCTTCCACGGCTTCGGCGAAGGGGCATTCGGCGGCGATGGCATCGGCATCTTTTGTGGTGAGGCCTTCGGAGTTCGTAACTTTTTGCTGGTCCTGCCCTTGCTCCGCCTGCACATCCGGCGAGACGGCGCGGACGATGATATTGTGCAAACCCATGACGGAAATTTGCTCCATCGTTTCCTGGCGAGCGCCTTCGCCAATCGAAAGCATCGCGACGACCGCGCCCACGCCGAAAACGACACCGAGCACCGTAAGCGCCGAGCGCACCTTATGCGCCAGCACGCTCTGGATGCTCATCGAGAATATTTCGCTTGCGCTAAGCATTTCGTTTCAGGGCGGAGGGGTGATGATGGTGTGTGTCGGCTATTTTCTATCCAGTAGCAGAAGCTGCTTTGGGGGGCTTCGCGTCCTGCTGGGCACTTGCATTCGGGTCGGTCAAACTCACTTTTTCGCCTTCCTTTACGCCTTTAGTCACAATGATAAAATTGTCGTTCTTTTCTCCAAGCGTCACAGGGCGCTTTTCGAGCGAGGAGCCATGCTCGACATAGACGACCGGCTTGCCGGCGTCGTCGAAGACCGATTCGATGGGAACCGAAACGACATTGGGAATGGTGCTTACCTGAATTCGCGCGGAAACCGTCATGCCGGGGCGGAGGATGGAATCCGCCTGAGCGAGATCGACCAGAACTTCGAAGACCTTCACACTCGGGTTCGATTCTTTCGCATTGCCGATCGATGCAACGTTTTTCACCGTGCCGGTAAATTTCCGGTCCGGGAACGCATCGAGCCGTACTTCGACCGGCTGATTCACTTTCACTTTACTGATATCGACTTCGTTCACTTCCAGCACGGCCTGCATGTGTGAAAGATCCGGCAGGATCATGACCGGCTGGCCTGGCCAGCACTGATCCCCACGGATGAATTTTTTACCCGTGCCCCAGTTGCGCTGATAAACGATAAGCCCCGCGGCCGGCGCATGCACCATGAGCTTCGCAGCATCGGCTTTCGCCTCATCGAGCGCGGATTCGATTTGGGCGATCTTCAGCGTCTGAGTAGCCAAATCACTCTTGCGCACGAGGGATTTACCCTTCAGATTATCTCTGGCTTGCTCGTATGCGAGTTGCGCCTTCTTCAGTTCGAGTTTGGATTCGCGCTGCTGCGCCTCCGATTCGAACTTCATTCCGCTGTCCGAAAGTTTTGCGAGTTGAAACCCAAGTTCCGCATTTTCGAAGGCCATTTGAGCATCCTCTTTATCGGATTTCTGCTGCGCGGTAAGTTTTTCAAGATCGGCCTGAGCGGATTTGAGATCGTTCTCTTTGTCCGCGATCGTTTTGAGTTGATCGGCGGGATCGAAGGCGACGAGTAGCGCGCCGGAATCGACGCGCGTACCTTCGGGCGCGAGATATTGAATCGCGAGTTGAGTCCGCCCGGTCGAAGCCATCACCGGGGCGGTGACGGAGCGCGAATGCTCCGCCTGAAGCTCACCCGTTTCCACGACAACGACGTCGAAGCGGCCCCGCCTGGCGATGGATGTAAGATGGACTGCTGGATCGCCGAAAAACAACGCCCGAAAAACGAAATAGACGACAGCTACGATCACGAGCGCAGCCGCCAGTTTTATCCATTTCCGGCTCGGATTTTTTCGAGAGGCAAGCGCAAGAGGAACGTCCGTCGGCGATGGGCCGGCGGAACGCGATCGCGAGGAGGGTATCTCTGGTCTTGGCGGGGAAACCGGGCGAGTTGGTTCCATACTGAAAATAGGCAGCTATCCAATAAGGAAACGCTAACGGAGCGAGAAGGTTTCGGATTGCTACCGGCGCGATATGCCTTCATTCTTTTTTCGGCTTCGAAGATTCAAGTATGCAAGTGCGCTAAGCCAAAACAGAAAAGCTATCAAGCTGGTGGTGGCTCCGGCCGTGAAAACGGCCGGCTCGAATCGAAACACGATGCTCGATCGGCCCGAATCCACAACCACGGCTCGCATGAATCCATTCGCCCGATAGATTCTGCGTCTTTGACCATTCACAGAGCACTTCCATCCCGGGTAATAGGAGTCGGTGAGCACAAGCAGCGCCTTCGATGCCGTGTGAGATTCGAGTAGCAATTCGTTCTCGCCCGCATGAATGATTCGAACACTGTCATGGGAATTCGAGTCAACCGATGTCGGGTCCGGGCTATCGTCTCGCTGAAAGACCGCGCTGGAGCCATCGAAATCGTTTCGGAGCAATGCGCTTACAACAGCGCTGTCGGAAGCCACAATGTTAATGTGATTTGCAAAAAATGCTCTGGGTTTGCTCAGCAGGTTCTCGTAGATGGTAACCCCGTCTGCTGAAAATCTTCGGGCCGCATCCGGAGATTCAATTACTCGTGAGCCGGTGAGAATGTATCGCACACTGGCCAGACCGAGTAACCGAAGGTTTAAGGAATCCGCCGGAGTTCGCTTGTTATACAGTACGCTCAGAGAAGGGGACGTCAGGCTTTCATAGCCGCTATAATCAGCTATGTTATAAACATCAGAGCTATTAGCAGGTAGAATCGTTGTTTCGCGAACTGCGTCTCGCCACACACAGTACCGGCTATCCGAAGTGTCCGATTGAAGAAAGGAAATGATTTTATTCTTTGGATACACTGGGAAGCTCACGGGGTTGACCGAGGGCAACGTCATTCTTGCGAATAAAATAATTTGTGCAACGGTTGCAATCGAAATCACGGCCATCATCGGCCGTTTTCCGAGTTTGCTCCTATGATACTGCCACAGCGCCCCAATAGATAGTACAGCCAGAAGCATTGATATCCATAAGTAAGGACTATTGAACGAATAATAGTGAAGTGTTTTTTCGATCCTTCCGAAGGCCCACGATTCATTGCCGACTCCGAAGGCCGAGCTAAGCAGTTTTGGCGCGAGCAAAGCGTTTAGCCGGGCTACGAGCGACTGATGCGCAAAGGTAACGATGGCGCAGACAATTGTCAGCATGATTAGTAACGTTGAAAGCGCAATGCTGGATATCTTTAGCGTGCGCAAGCGAAGCGATGCATCGGAAAAGAATGTTTCGGCATACACTGCGCCGGTAACGCACATCGCAAACGATGCCACGATAAAAACTCGATGATAAAGTAGCTTATAAAGCGGAGTCAATATCGGAAGAAAGATGGCCCCCAAAATCAAAATGATAAATGGGCGTAGAGTTTTATTACGCCAAAAGACAATGCATCCCGAAATCGCGAATAGTGCGGGAATAAAACCTATCGAGCCATTGAAATTTGTAACGTCAAGACCGGCGATAATTCTGGGACTAAAAATTTGCGGGCTTCCCAATAACTCCGGAAATGGAAAGACAATGAGCATCGGAAGGCTTAGGAACCGATGGAGAATAGAATACCCTGTATAAACATTTGTGGAATTTAAACTTCCACCGCCAAAAAGAACTTGATAAAAAAGCTGAAGGGTAGGCATCCACATGATTGCAGATAATAACATCGAACTCATAATAGCAAGGAATACCAAGCTCACCCGCTTGAGAAGCGAAAATGTTGAAGGGTACCACAACAAAATTACCGTGATGATACAGGCAACATAAAATGACGATTGAATGCTTCCACCGACATAAGCCAGTGCGGTAAATAGCATCCCATAAAGGAGGTATCGCCATTCCTTGCTCGAGAGGAAGAGCGCCAGCATCAATGCAAGGAACGGCACCCAGCAAAATGATCCTGTAGTTAAGCGGATACCCGATGTCGCAATGAACATTCCATTGAGCATGTAAGCTGCGGAGAAGAGCAGGTTTACCCAGCGCGATACACCGAGAAACCGCAAGAGCAACAACATCCCAATCCCAGCAATAAATATTTGCAGATAAATCTGCACATGCATTGCCGTAATGGCTGGAAGCCAGAGGAGTAAGATATTAGAAGGGTCGAAATTGTTCGCTAGAGTTTCGGCATACTGCGGATAGCCACCCAAAATGTGAGTGTTCCAGTACGCAAGATGACCTTTTCGTAATGCTTCCTGTGTCTCGATCTTATAGGGATAAGCCTGAACGATCCCATCATAAAAGTAATGATTCTGCGCCTGCGGCGGCCCATATTCCGCATTGAACGGAGCGGTCATGGTATCGAACATATCCGTCGGGAGCATGATCTTACCTTCGAAAAGATACGGGTAAAATACAATGGCGAGTACGGCAAGCAGCCCAGCGACCGGCCACCAAAGCGAGTAATGGGCTGGCTCGAACGTCAGCTCGCGAGAAAAAGACGGTTTGGCCACGAGTATAGGTTCGTTGATTTTTATTTGGGCAATCGTCCACCAAAGGAATCGCCATGCTCGGGCGTTTGCAGATCGCGCTGGAGCACGGTCTCTTCGTTCACGGCTTGCACGACGGCTCGGCTGCCACGCATCTGGGTTACCGTGACGGGCGTTCCGGGCGAGATAAATTCCCCATTCGTTACCGCGTCGATCTTGCGGTCTTCTTCGAGCAGGACGATTCCGGCGGGCCGTAGCATCGTTTGCGTGATGCCGCGCTTCCCAATGATTTGCGATTGTTCGGTCTTATAGAAACCCGTATCCGCGGTGGTGGAGAGATTTCGGAACTTTTGCAGCCACGCCGCTTTCGGTCCGTATTTCACGATCAGGTATCCGAGCACGATCACGCCCGTGAGCGAAATGGCGAGTGTTACGAACGTTTGTGTCATGCGGTCCGGTGTGAGTGTGTTTAGGTTCCCGGCGAGCGCGAGGAAGAGTCCGATCGCAATGCCGATGATTCCGAGCACGCCAGCCAGCCCGAAGGTCGGCACTGGCGAGATCTCGACGAGCAGCAGCGTTATGCCGGCAAGGAACAAAATAATCGCGATAAACGGCGCAACACTTGTGATATACTGTCCCCCGAAGAACAGAACGAACGCCGCGACCGCCGCGATGGTGATCACGCCGAAATGTCCGGTTTTGATCGAATAAAAGACGCCCACCATGCCGATCATGATGAGCAGCGAACTGACGATGCTGTTAGTAAGAAACCGAATAAGCTTATCGCCAAAGCCTTCATCGGAATTTTCTATCGACAACGGCTCCACATGGACGGCAGCAAGCGCGGCATCGATCGTCTCCGCCGTGGTATCGGCATAATGGACTTTTAGCGCGTCCTCGGTGGTAAGCGTGAGAAGTTTACCGGGTGGCAGATTAAGGCCATAGCTCGAATCGAGACCGAGTGACTCATCGACCATCGCCTGCGCAATTTTCGGGTCGCGGTGATTGCGCTCGGCGGTCGCGGCCATTTCGGCGCGCATGTAGGAGTTAACTTTTTCGGAAGCCTTCTCGCCCGTCGAATAAATCGGCGTGGCCGCGCCCATCGTCGAGCCGCTTGACATTACAATCTTCTGTGCCGCCAGTGTGATGAGCGAACCTGCGGAGATCGCGCGTTTATCTACGAATGCAACGGTGAGCGGGACTTTCGCATCCAAAATAGCATCGCGAATGCGAATGGCGGCATCAAGCCGACCGCCAAGCGTGTTGACATGGAGCAGGATGACCGCTTTCTCCTTCTCCGCCTGCGCCACCGCACCCTCGACATAAGACGCCATGCCGAGATCGACTTCGTTCTCTATCGTAATAACTCGAACGGGCGCAATGATTTTTTTCGTAGTATCGCGGGGCGTGGTAGTTTGAGCAGAGGCTATCCTCGCAAGGCCCAAAAGGACCGCGCAGGTTACCCAAAGACACATTCGAAAAGGATGTTCAAGAACCAGTTTCATCGTGTTCCTCGTTTTCGGCGTTAGTTTTGTAGCCATGATAACCCGAAGTCGTCACTCATAATTCTAATTTTTCCTTGCTAACACTCCAATTCTTAGGCGCCGCCGGTCAGGTAACCGGCTCGAAATATTTTTTGCGGACCGCGACGCATCGCGGCCTCTTGGTTGATTGCGGCCTGTTCCAGGGCGGGCGCGCGTTGCGCGAGATGAACTGGAATCCACCGCCGGTCCAGATTTCGGACATCGCGAATGTCGTCCTGACGCACGCGCATTTGGACCACACCGGCTACCTTCCGAAGCTCGTTCAGAGAGGCTTCGGCGGGCAGGTCTGGTGTACGCCGGCCACGCTGGACGTTACGCAATACATTCTTCGCGACAGTGCTCACATTCAGGAAGAGGACACGAAGCATGCGAACCGGCATGGCTATTCTCGTCACAAACCGGCGCTGCCGCTTTATACTCCGGAAGACGCGGAAAAAGCGCTCGGACTTTTTAACGTGCAGGATCGACACAAGAAAAAAATCCTTCCCGACGACATCAGCTTCGAATATTCGAATGCCGGACATATTTTAGGATCCTGCTCTGTGCGGCTCGAAAAGATCGAGTCTCCGGCTGGCGTTGGACTTTCCGGGAATCCTTCCTCGAAAGCAATCTCCATTCTTTTTTCTGGGGATTTGGGTCGCGAGAAGCCGATTTATCTCAAGCCGCGAGAAGCGCCGCCGGAAGCCGATTTCGTTGTGTGCGAATCGACCTACGGCGATAAAATCCATAACGCTATCGATCCGACTGAAGAACTTTATGGTGTATTGAAGGACGTACTCGCAAAAAATGCGGTGCTGCTCATTCCCGCCTTTGCGGTCGATCGCGCACAGGAACTTATCTATTGCCTGAACGCGCTCATGCGAGCCGGGAAAATTCCCGCGATTCCGACGTTCGTCGATAGTCCGATGGCGACGGCGGTGACTTCGCTCTATGAGAAATATGCGGACGAGCATACGATCTCGCCCGAGGAATTGAGAGAGCCGGACAAAAATCCGCTTTCGTTCTCGTCGCTGAAATTTACGCAGACGGTCGAGGATTCGAAGCGGTTGAACGATCTCAAAGGCCCGGCCATTATCATCAGCGCCAGCGGCATGGCGACGGGCGGACGCATTATGCACCATCTTGCCAATCGCCTGAGCAAGCCGGAGACGATTGTTCTCTTCACCGGCTATCAAGCGGAGGAAACCTTAGGGCGAAATCTAATGCAAGGTGCAAAGTCGGTGAATATTTTTGGGCAGAAAATTCCCGTCGTCGCGAAAGTGCTGACCCTCACGAATTTCAGCGCGCATTCCGATCAGCGCGAGATACTGGATTGGCTGAAGCAGCTCCCGAAGCCGCCGAAACGCATCTTCCTGACTCACGGCGAAGACGGCCCGCGCACGGTGCTCAAAGGCGTGATCGAAAAAGAACTTGGCTGGAATGTGGTATTGCCGAAGTTGAATGACGTGGTGGATTTAGCGGCACTTTAGCGGAATTATTTATTATGTCATTGCGAGGAAGAATTGTGAAGCGAAGCGTAACAATTCTGACGAAGCAATCCGCTACTCGTAGCGAGGGGATTGCTTCGTCGAACAAAGCTCCCTTTGGTCGCTTTGTTCTCCTCGCAATGACGGCAACGAATGGCTCTCGCCGAAGGCGAGGATGCATGCGATATTGCTTCCTTTTACTGCTCTTCCCGAACATACTTCATGCGCAATTGCTCGGCATCACTGGCGCGAATCATCCGGAACTGCATTGGAAACAATTCGAGACCGATCATTTTGTTCTCGTCTATCATCAGGGTCTCGATTCTATTGTTCGCATAGCCGCGCCGATCGCGGAGGAAGTTTATCATGTGGTGACCACCAATCTTCAAACCGCGCTACCCGAAAAAATCCGAATTTATTTTTCTGATAATGATGAAGAGCGCAATGCCTTCACCTTCGGCGACGAATATATTTTTATTTGGATGCGGGGGATTCTGGATGATAATCTTTTTTCGCTCCGTTCGAGCGGGACTTCGAAATGGTTGCGCACGGTCATCACGCATGAATTCACGCATATCACGATTGCCCGCGCCACGCGCACATGGAGCGACATTTTCTTTCCAGCCGTCGACGAGAAAGTTCCGCGCTGGTTCAACGAAGGCATGGCACGCTATATGGAACCCGATGGCTGGACGCCAGATCTCGACATTCCCCTGCGCGTCGCGGCGGTTTCGAGCAAACTCGATCTCGGCTCGAACGATGAGTTCTTGAGCGGCACACTACTTTATGAAGGCGGGCAATCGCTCGTGCGGTATATTGCTGCGTCCTATGGCGATAGCGCGCTCGTCAAGATTTTGAAATATCGAAGTAAGGGATTGTTTCCATACAATTTTGAAGATGCCGTTCGCGCCGCGACGAAACATTCGCTCGATGAGATTTACAAGGAATGGCACAAAGTCCTCAATGTCTATTACAACACCGAGTATGGCCAGAAGGAAGACATCGAGGACGTGGCCCGCAAAATTCCCACCCATCTCGCCATTGTCGAGGCCGCGCGCCTTGCGCCCGATGGCAAGCGCATCGCCATTCTCGGCAAACGAACGGAGGAAGAGGGAACAAAGCTTTTCGTCATTGCAAATGACACGGGTGCCGAGCCGAAACTACTGACGGGCGAGCCGGGAATCGAGCCATTCCTAAGTTGGTCGCCGGATGGAAAATATTTGCTCTTCTCGAAAATTCGTTTCGGCAAGCATGGCGATTTGATCTATGATCTCTATCGATACAATGCGAAGAGCGGCGCAATGCATCGAATTTCTTCGAATGAGCGACTCGAATATCCCGATTTCTCGCCAGATGGGAAGACCATCGTTGCCGCGCAATTCTTTCGTTCCGGCTCCGATCTGGTGCTGCTCGACATCGATGGTAGCAACCTTCGAAAACTGACCGACTTCCATGATGATAACGTGCAAGTCTATTCGCCACGATGGTCACCGGATGGAAAGCGCATCGCTTTCAGCATCTTTCGAAAAAATGGAATGCGGGATATTGCTGTCGTCGATATTGCTTCTCATGCGATTAGTTACTTGACGAATGATTCCATCAATGACCGCTATCCGATTTGGTCGCCGCGCGGAGATTCGATTGTGTTTTTATCGTTCAAGAATGGATTGCCAAATTTATATTCACTTTCTGCAAGTGGACTGGATGGACGAAGTGGATTTTATGAGAGAGAGCTGACGGACGTGGCATCAAACATTTTGGCATGGGATATTTCGAAGGATTCGATTCTTGTCAGCTCTTTTACCGGTAGGAATTCCGTTCAGCTATTTTGGATTGCGGCGCATCGTTCCGTCGTGACGAGTATTCCAGCGATTCCTGTTGAGAAAAAATACACCGCATGGCGCAGTATTCGCTGGCCGCTTATCACGCGCTCGGCGGATTCGCTTCCGCCTGCGATTGTGACGGGACCGTATGCTTACAATTCCCTCGCGCATATTCGTCCGCTCCTTTTCCTTCCCATCATCGGGACCGATATAGACCATGATGGCGCGGAGGGCGCGCAGTTGGGCGCGTTTGCCCTCCTGGGGGACGAAATGCAGAAACATCTTCTTCAAGCGTTTGCCTGGTATGGTGATGCGTCGAAGACATTTTCTTATGGCGCTGAATATGAGAACAATCAGCTTCTGCCCACGATCTCGGTTGGCGGCGCGGACGTGCTTCAATTCCGCGATGTGATTCAGGATGTGGCGTATTACGAGAACTCGAAAAGCCTGAATCTCGGTCTCACCTTCACATTGCATACCCCGAATTCGCTACAGGATTTGCACAATATTTTCGTTGGCGGAGAAAGGAATGATCTTGAGCCATGGAATCCATCTCAGTTCGCTGGCGTCGATTCCAACCAGCGGCCTATCGCCGCTCGGCTGCTCGATCTCGGTGTGCTATATTCTTATCTCAGCCCTCTCTTTCAGGTTGGAGTAGCGGCTTTTCATTCGGATAAATCGCTTGCGAGTGATCTAACTCGCACGCAACTTCGCGCGTCGCTGCACAAGGAATTCGCGTTTGGCGAAGACATCCACAATGAGCTTGCCATTCTCCTGCATGGCGCCGCCGACCTGGGCGACGAACTCCCGCAGGATTTTCTCGGCTTCTATAAATACGATGCCTTCGAAGGCGGCTTCAACCTAGCGAGCCTTCACGAGCGCGATCGGCTGCGCGGCATTCGCCGATACATTTATGGGAACCGTTTGCTCAGCGGTTCGCTCGAAATCCGGGAAGCGGATGAGTTCTTTACCACGATCGTTCCATCTCTCAAAGTATTCGAGCCGCAATTCGTTGAATTTTTCGATATGGGATCCACATGGTACGCGAATGCGCCAACCAATAATCCGAACGCGATCGTTACACCGCTTTCCAAAACCGTGTGGCTCAAGACGGGCGGCCTTGAACTGCGATCAGACCTGGGATTCGATGAGGCGGTGGAAGGCGGCGTGGGATGGGAACTGGTAAAAACCGCCCAGCCCGATTGGTTTATTCGATTTACGGGAATCTTTTAAAGGTGAAGGTTGGTTGACGTGGGAAATTGTGGGATGTAGTGGGAAAAATATCGCTTAAAAAAAGGGCGAAGCGAATACTGCGCTCGCCGAGGCTGCTGCTCATCACGGGGATACTGACGGTCCTTTCGATGACGCTGCTCTTCGCGAACAAAGGCCTCTGGCGCCATCTGGAACTTCAACATCAAATCTCCGAGCGCCAGGCCACCCTTGCAAAATTGCAGGGCGACGAGGAAAGCGTTTCGCGCAACGTTGCGCTCCTCAAACTCGAAGATGCTTCGACGATAGAGCGCATCGCCCGCGAGCGCTATGGCATGAAGCGGCCGGGGGAAACGATTTATCAATCAGGACCATGATTCTTGGAATTGACATCGGTGGCACGACGATAAAAATAGGAGTCGTGGATGAACGGCTTGGAAAGGTCGTCGCGGAGACGAGTTTTGTTACACCGCAATCCGGCGCGCGAGAAGCCGCGACGGAAATTGCGCGACACGTTCGCGAAATAAAATCATCGTACCCGGAGATTGACCGAATGGGCGTTGGCGTGCCCGGCATGATGAACCGCGACCGCTCGCTCGTGCGCTATCCGCCGAATCTTGTGGGATGGAAAGAGGAACCGCTTAAACAATATCTCGAAGAAGCTCTCCCGGAATTTAAGCGCATCGAAGTCGATAACGATGCGAAAGTCGCCGCGCTCGCGGAAGCAAAGCTCGGCGCGGGACGCGGGCTTTCTCATTTCTTGCTCGCCACACTTGGCACCGGCGTCGGCGGCGCGATTTATTCCACCGAAGGAACTTTCGAGGGGATTTATCGCGGCATGTCCGGCGGCGCAGGAGAATTCGGCCACACCTCAATCGACTTCAATGGCCCGAAATGCAACTGTGGTTCGCGCGGGTGCATCGAAGCCTATCTCGGTCAGCATTATTTGTCGGATCGAACGAAAAAAAAGCTGCTGGACGACCCATCTATCGCATCCACTCTGCGCGCGGAAGAGAATGAACTTACTCCCAAGCTTATATTCGACGCCATGAATGCCGGCGATGTATTCGCAAAAAGCGTTTTTGAAGAAGCCGGAATGCTGCTCGGCGCGGCGCTGGCGAACGCGGCAAATCTTTTGGACATGCACGTCTTCATCATCGGCGGCGGCGTGGCAGAAGCGGGAGCGGTCCTGTTCGACTCGGCGCTTGCCACGCTTCGCTCGCGCGTGCTCGCGAATCTCCGTCCCGTCGTCGAAATCCGCAAAGCGCAGTTTGGCAACCAGGCGGGAATGATTGGCGCAGCGATGCTCGTCGAAGGTCCCGAAAACAGGAAATGATTTTTCCCATAAGGTGCTTATCGCACCATTCCGTTGCCTGTCATAAGGAAAGAGTAATCTAAATTAATTCGTGAACGAGTTGTAACTTATGGGGGTTTTGGTGTGTCGCTTATGGAGGCACTTTGCTTTCTTCGCTCCCACATCATGCTTTTTTAATTACTTTCAGCTTATGAAAACTTGGAACCATCTTTATCGAGCAGCCGCCGGCCTGCTTCTTCTTAGCATCTTCTCCTTCGTGGCGTCGAGCGCTACGGCTCAAAAGGTCACGTTGCTGGCATCTCAAAATTTCAGCGGGTCCTTTCCGCCAACCGGGTGGACGAACGCGGGCGGCTTCCACCAATCTGCCAATGGAGATGGCGGCAGCGGCGGCAGCTCCTACGGCAGTGCCTGGGACGATGTATGGGGTTACTCGGCCGTGCCGCTTTCAACCCCATCCGAGAATGCGAGCTCTTATGCTGTGGCTGCCGATTCCGTATGGGTCGATTACGACTTTTTCTGGGAGTATGACGAGTATGACGCCGCTGGCTATGGAGACGACACCTATCAATTGAAGGCAAATAATTCGGATGTTTTGGTGAGCGGTACCCAGGCGTCGTTATACACCTATTATGCTCCAACGGACGGTAACTATAGCTTAATTCAGACTTCCTCTGCGGACTGGAAACACTACCATATTTTAATTCCCGTTGCCGACCGGACGTCGAGCATGACGATAAACTTTTCGTGCAACTATGGCTGGGGCTGTTCCGATTTTGCTGTTACGAATGTGACCATCACTGCTTCCAGCACTCCCCCCGGAGCACTTTCGCTCCTTCCAAAGTCCCTTAACTTTGGGACAGCGACTCCGAATTCTCCTGATACGCTCTATGCCACGGCTTATGGTCTCGGAATCGCTCCGTTGCACATTCAGGGTCTTGGAATCTCCGGCTCTTCCGCGTTTTCCATCATCAGCGGTAAGCAAGCGGGCGACAGCATTATGCCCGGCGCGCATGCGCAATTTGGCATTCAGTTTCTGCCGCTTTCTGGTGGCGCGCTCACGGGGAGCTTCACATTAGTTACCGACGGCGCGGATTCTGGAACGCAATCCGTGAGCCTCACCGGCTTCGGCGCGGTGCCGGATGTTTCCTATGGCGTTACGAACTTATTCCATCATACGAACGTGATGCTGAGCGATACGTCGCAAATGGAATACGTTCCCGTTACTTCGACCGGCGGAGGGCCGCTCCATTTCTTCAGTATTTCTTTCATCGGCCTGAATGCGGATAATTATATTGTCTCGCGGATGCCGCAGAACCCGCTGCCCGTCGATGTGACGGATTCCATCGGCATCCAGTTCGCGCCGACGCTCGAAGGAAGGCCGGATGCAAGCCTCGTCATTAATACGGACGCGACGAATAAACCGTGGGATACCGTCCAACTCTTTGGCGTGGGCGTGCTGCCGCATCTATTGGTTACCGTTCCGCCGCCGGGTTCGGGCAACACCGTGAATTTCGATTCGGTGGCGATCGGCGATTCGGCCTGCCAACAGATAATGCTCCAAAACGTTGGCTCGGACACGCTCCAAATTGTAAAGCAGCTTGTCACTTATGGCGATTACGATTTTACCTTCCACCCGCTAACAGGTGCGGACACGATGATCCTTCCCGGCGATTCCATCTTCGCGACGGTCTGCTTCAAGCCACTTCGGAGCGGCACGCGCCTCGCCACCCTTCGATTCTTCACGAATATCCCGCTAACCTATGAAAAGCCGCGGCGCGACACGAGCGAATTCGATATTCAGGTGACCGGCATCGGCGTGCCGTATGGCCAACTGTCGCTGTTAGGCTCGCTGAACGATACCGTGGTCGTGGGCAATACCAAATGTCTTACCGATACGCTGAAAAATAATGGGCAAACGGATCTGACGGTAAACTCCGTGACGCTCGCGCCGAAGACCGCGAACTTTGCCATCACGAGCGCCCAACCGCCATTTACGATCGCGGCCGGAAGATCGCTCGATGTCTCGCTTTGCTTCACGCCGAAGGCGCGTGGCACCGAAACCGATACATTAATTATTGCGGGGACGACTTCGCAAAAAGCCGTTATCGATACGGTGATCCTTACCGGCGTCGGCGTGGTCGAATGCGTCTCGGCCGATTCGATGATTACCTTCGGCACCGCGGGCCTGACGCCCGTCGATTCCGTGGCGACCTCCTGCATTACGGTAACCAATTGCGGCGATGTCGCGACCACCTACACGGCGTCGCTCCCATCGGGGACGGTTTACACATTGGTTCCACCGCTCATCAGCGCGGTGGTTCCGGCGGGCGGCACAGCGCAGTTCTGCGTTACCTTTACTCCGACCGCGGTCGGCGCGGCGAACGGCAGCGTAACGATCACGGGCGGCCCGAACGCGGCGACCACCCTTTTGGGCGGCGTAGGCGCAGGCGTTGCGGCCATGGCATCCGGCACGCTCGCGACGCCGGTCGCCGATGGGCAGTGCCAGAGCTTCAATGTAACGATTACCGATACCGGTAACGTCGCCTGGACTCCGGGAACCGGGATGATCTCCGGACCCAATGCGGCCGACTTTACGATCACGACCCAGGCAACGCCGGCGATGATCGCTCCGGGCGGAACGGCGACGGTGACGATCAATTTCTGCCCGACCATCCAGGGGACGGAGTCGATGACGCTCACGTTCCCGAACGAAAGCCCGGTTCCGGTCGCCGGAGCGTTTAGCTACACGACATCGGCGGTTGGCGCCGCGAGCGGCGTTACGCCACAGGCCGAGCAGGATGGATTTACGCTCGGTGCGAGCTATCCGAATCCGACGAGCGGCCTGACGGACATTACGTTCACGCTTCCGGAAGAAGCGCGCGTTACCCTCCGTGTCTTAGACGAGACGGGTAAGATCGTCAACTCGGAGGTGACGAACGTATCGTATGCGGCGGGCCAGCAGAGCGTGAGGCTCGATCTCGGCACGTTGGCCAACGGAAGCTATGTCTATCAGTTGATCGCAACCGGCGCCGATGGGCAATCGGTCACGCTCTCGAAGAAGCTAACGCTCGAAAAGTAAACCCGCACGGTGTGCGCCATGCATCGCCAAGGATGCGCCCACGGCACACCCTCATAGGGATAGAAACTATAGAACTGCCCGGCCTGGAAAATCTTCCAGTCCGGGCAGTTCTCATATCTGAAAAATCATAAAAATTAGAATTAAGAATGGGTTGGAAGGTGTTACCCCAGTCTTGTTTATTATTCGCGAGACTGTTCGTTTCCTTCGCCATCATTATTTGGCATGGCTCATGAGCGTGCTGACGCTTGGTGTCGCGCTGGGCGTGAGCGGGCTGTTCGCGCTGCTCGCCTGGAACGCTCACAGCGCCATGATGGAACTCCGTGGGAACCTTGCGATAGAAGCCTTTTTCGATCCGAGCCTTTCCACGAGCGATGCCTCCGCGATCGCGGAGCAAAAGATCGAACCAATTTCCGGCATTGCGCGAGTAACGTTTATTTCGAAAGAGCAGGCGCTCACGGATTATTCGAAGATGTCCGGCGAAAATGTGGAGAGTGTATTGGGAATGAATCCCTTACCGGCGAGCGTGAAGCTTTATCTTGCCGATCCGACGGCGGCTTCCGCCGAATCGCTCGAAGGAGCGTTGCGGGCGGTGCCCGGCGTCGAGGAGGTGCGCGGCGATTTCCCGTTGCTTCGCGCGATGGAATCGCGTTCGCGCGCGCTGGACCGAATTGCCATTCTGGCCGGCTCATTACTTTTGCTATCGGCATTTTTCTACGCGCTGCTTGCCGGGCGCCATAGCTTCGAGATTTCGAGGGAGACGCTTCACACATTTCGTCTGCTCGGCGCCACGCGCGTTGCGGCGGCTGCTCCGATTATTATCACAAGCACGCTGGCCGGCATTGCCGCGGGACTCGCGGGAAGTGTATTACTCCTGCTCGTTCACGCGCAAATTCTCACTCTCATGAGCGATGTATTTTCATTTCCGCTCGCGCACCGCGAGATTTTCTTCGCATTCGGAGCGCTCGTGGTTGTGGGCGGGGCAGTTGCGGCATGTGGCGCGATTGCGAGCGCGGGAAAGCGCTTGCCTAACGGCGAATAATAATTATGAACTATTAGTAATCAAAATTTATTTGGACTTTTGGGAAACATTGATTATATTGTCCACCGTTTAATTCACCACACCCCGGACTCCCGGCAAAAGCCCCCGCGTGTTTTTCAAATAACTTCATTTCGTATGCTACCATGAAACATGAATTCAACTCCTCGTACACTCACGGCTCACGGCTCACGGCTCACGGCGATCTTTCTTCTAACGTTCGGGCTTAGCTCCGTGGCTTTTGCCCAACAGACGCAACCGAACCGAGACACACTCATCGCCCATCATCCATTTAGCGGATTAAACTACAAGTTTTTTAGCCATATCGATGAACCTCTCGCGGATACCGTTGTAGATTCCCTCGGCGACACGATTATTCAATCGTACCCCATGGACCCAGCAGGGTGTAGCTTTACTGTTGCCACACCAACTAAAATTGCAAATTGCAATAATTGTGGATGTTGCTTTAATTTAACGATTTCACCAAAGCCAGGTTGCGACCAGGCATGCGGGGTCGATATTTACTATACGCATAGCGGTGTTTCCGTTGATCCGACATGTTATACTGGATGTTCACAACCAAACGGCTGGAGCCTCATGCAAAAGTTCCCCAATATCGCCGAATTAGCCGTGAATCCATTTGGAGGAGATCAGCCGTTTTTTGTTCAACAAAATTTCATTCTTTGTGTAGATCAGAATTACGCGACAGAGAGCAGCTTTAACCCTGTAAATTTCGAACTAATTGTTTATGGTTGCACGCACACCAATCCGGCAGGGGGGCAAAGTGGTTCTTGGTATATGGACGGAAGTAACATCCTAGCGACATATAATGGAAGTTTCGATGCCTCCAAAATTTGCGCCACAAAGAAGAATGGAGTCGAAGATGGCGGCGACATTCTAACATTCTTTTATTCGCTCTCGGAGGGCTTTCCAAATCCCACCCACGATAAAGAAACATTCAATTATCACCTCTATCAGTCTGGGACGATGGAAATTACACTCGTTTCGAGTACAGGTCAAGAGCTTATTCACGTTGCGGATCAGCAACGCCAGCCAGGTGACTATGTGTTCGGTTTAGACCTTGCAACCCTTCCAAGCGGCTCATATCTTGCAATTTTTAATGTCGACGGTCATCAAATTACACGGCCAATCGTGGTCGCGCATTAATTGGTTTAGTCAGGAGAAAAATATGAAACGTTTGATATTAGGTTCGATCATTCTTCTTTCATTTTCGTTACGCGCTAATAATGCGTTTTCTGAAACGCAAGATGTGCTTTACATCGTATCATATAATGATACATCTGAGCATGTCTTTTTTTGCAATGGGGTGCGGCAGAATTATCTCAACATCGAACTGTATCTTGCTGATATAAGCCCGACCGCTGACGGTACTTTTATGCTCGATTCCCTCATCCTTTCTGGCGATACCGGTGATTTTCAATTTGATTCCACTAAATTCGTCGATTATTCCATAGGGCTTGGAGCAGCGCAAGGTGGCTTCTATGTTCCTCGACATCCCGGCATGGATACGCTACGAATTACTGGCTATTACGGGAATCAAAGTAGTTCCGGAGTGATCATTCTTACTTCGCTCGAAAGCCCCGATATTGCATTGTATGGCGATATCAACGGGATGGAGGTTATTGACTCCGGGTATGGTTATGAAATTCTGACGCAATTAAATTATCAACTTGCGTCTGATACCCTTCATGATCGATTTTTACCCTCCGAATACCTTGTTTCGAATCAACCTCAATCTCATCAATTTAATAATGCGGTCACAATTAAATCTTGCGGTGGCGCGACGCTGATATCCATCGACACTGTTGGTGATTTTTCTGAGATCACGCTGGACAGTATCCCTGCGTTGCCTTACACGATTCATGGCGATAGCGATCTCGTGATGCCATATACGTTTATTCCACACGTTGTTGGCAACACGCATCATTATCTTCGATTCCACTTCGATGATGGGAAAATACTCGTTTGGAGTTTCGAATATCAGGTT
>DASRZC010000052.1:0-23277 GCA_035686785.1 Kapaibacterium sp. (SeqCode) | reverse complement strand
TTGAATTTGTGCTCCACGAGAGTTGTTGCCTTTTATAACGTTGTAATTAGCCACATCAGCCGAAGGATTGCTCGGATGGTGAACTCCAGCCATATCTGTTATGCTGTTCAGGGAACCTAGATAACCAAAACTTGAATTACCGGTAAAAGTTTCCGAAAGATCGTTGCCATTATCATAATCACCGCTTAAGTGGCCTATATACCCGTCAGTGATGCTGTTCATCTTGGCATAACCAGTGTAATAATCGGTTGAAAGCCCTGCTGCGTTCGTATGAGTAAGGCCAGAAATTGTATTGCTGCAAATTAACGTCCATGTGGTTTGATCTGAACCTCCGATGGAGCTTTCATTCCAAATCCCGCGCTGGTATTTCGCGCCGGAAATATTATTGTACCCGATGTCGCCAGTTGCATCGCTAAAATGAATAGCCGCATCCACGCTCCCATCGGATTCCCCCCAGCTCGACTCGAATGTATTATTCGTAATGGTAATAGCTTCTCGGGGAGCATCTTCCAGGCTTAGGTCCGGCGCAGCCTCCACCTTAATTCCATCAGGATTAGAAAAATTTGAGTTATCAAACCATTGAAAGCCGCAATGATCGACCAGCAAGGAATATTGCATCGATGGTGCGGTATTCGGTGCTCTTGCGTAAGAAAAATCCATTCCGTCCTGAACTATTCTTCCGAACGTGACATCCGTTATTGAGATAGGCCAGTAGGGCGAACAATATCGATAGACCGTTCCTGTGCCAATGATCGACACTCCCTCAACCAGTCCATTATTAATAATGAGAGCATTCGGAGCAACACTCTGACTCGCGAGAGAGATTGTTGCATAGCCTGAATAATCACCTGTTCCGAAATAACAATAGTTAAATGTATCGGTAGCACATGGGAGTGGTACCGAAAAATAATCAGACGGATTATAATCGGCATTCTCCGTACCATCGCCACCCCCGGCCGTCGTTCCATTCCCGGCAATTTGAATTACTGTTGGATTATCGCTTCCAATGTTATCGTCCGAAAGCAACCAACAATTGGTAAAACTTGAATGATCCACGAGAATAAGCTTCCCTTGCGCCGTTCCCGTTCCTGTGACTACGTTGGTCTCGTTATTGAAATGAATCACGGCGTCGTAAGCCGTGAAATAATTAAAAAACGGCGAGAGTCCGACTTCACAGACTGTACCTCCGTGTATATTTAGCATTGCCGGATCGCTAATGGTTGATGGCCAACTTCCATACGTACCTTCAATTATACCTGCTCCACTTCCCGTAAACTTAAACTCGCCAATTCCCGTGAACCCGCCATGTGTATTACAATAAAAATCCATTTGATCGTCAGCATCAACCTCAAGAATGCCACCAGGAAGACTGATAAAATTGATTAAGGATGCTCCAAGTTGTACGAAATCCCCGCCACCGCCCGATGGATTGATTGCGAGTGTTACGTTATTATCAATTGTGAGCGCTCCGCTTCCCACGTAGCCCGTATTTCCTGCCGTGGAGGGATCGGAATAGAGTGTGAGCCATTTATTCGTGAGAGTGACATTTGCGCTCACCTCGCAAGCGGATGTGAGTAAAGTATTTTCCTCGATGTCCTGATCGATCTTGCGCAAATCGCGGCGGTAATAATGAGCGCCGTTGGTTTCTCCGGTCCAATGCGCGTGAACGCCCATCTGATTCACGGCTCCAACATACTGAAATGGTTCATTTGTTGTCATCGTTACGGGATCATAATCTGGAAAATCGCCAACGGAGCTGCCACCGCTGACGCAAAATCCCTTGCTGGGATCACTAATGGGAATGATCATAAGCGGATCATCGCCTCCCTTCGATCCACCATTGATCGTTCCTCCCGTATGATTAAGAATGTAAAGGCAGTGAAACTCATCAAAGGAACCAGAGGTCGTGCTTCCTTCATAAGGATCCGCAAATGCGCGGACATAATCATCGACGACTGGAAATCCAGAACTCGTTTCAATGGGACAATTCGATGGGCGAGTTGTGTTAAGAGTTCCGTCGCAATAATCGCAGCTTGTGGCGAGTGTTCCGGCGGTAATCCGGTTGAAGAAAAGACACTTTTTTGTCATGAGATCCTCAGCTATGAAATAAATAGCTTTGTCGGTCGAACCCGAACCAGCTGCGCTCGCATCCACGATGCGCGCATGCGTTGCATTACTCCATGCCCATCCCAAACCTGTCAAGGCTGGGACTGGGGTGGGAGCTGGAAATGAGGTACCGTTATATTTTGTCCATTCTACCTGCCAAGGAACCGAGTTTAAATAAACGACGTCGATGTTAGCAATGCCTCCCGAATGACGCACATCCACCGCGACCGTTGGTCTTCGGCCGGTTCCGACGAACCCGAGCATAGTTGGCGAAAAGGTGCCAGTAAGATTAACGGCTACCGCTTTAATTGTATAAGTTCCGCCACTATATTGTTCCCACACGATATAAAGATAGCTTGCATCGATGGCAATATCGAACATGTCTGGATAGAGCGATTCATTCGTGGTCGTCACGAGCGTTCCCGAACCGGGAAGCGTGACTTCCCCATACAGGATCGCGGACCCATCCTTGACGATTTTTTGGCTGGAGCTTGATGGCAAACTAACAAAGTCAATTCCAATTCCAGTTGAGGCATTCGTGGTCGTTGCGGGATCGAATCCTTCCACGAAAAATTTTGTCCGGCCAGAGCTATTGTCCATCCAAACATATCGGACGTTTCCTTTCAGATTGGCCGCGCATTTGATGGCCTCGTTCGGATACGCGTCGCCACTCGAATTGAACTGCTTCGCGGCAAGCACCCCCTCCTGAGCGTCGTTTGCGATAGAAGGAGGATTCAGCACATTTAATTTGTTCGCGAGGAGAAAGCAAGATGCAACTCCGTTCGTGTTCGTAGCCGAACTCGATGAGGTCCATTGCCCGTAGCCATTGGCGGCGAGGCAATCCATCGTGAGGATATTGGGGTGGGCGCCCGAAGTGGAGGCCGGAATATCGTCGGGGGTCTGGAAATTATACGCGAGTTGCGCGCGCGCGCCTGTTGCGAACGCGCAGGCTAAACAAAGGGCGAGCAGGGTGCTACGCATTAGCCGTGAAACGTGCTGAGTGCTGTGTGCTGTGTGCTGAGTGCTGAGTGCTGAGTGCTGAGTGCTTAATTTGCTTCATTGTAGCGCAAAAGTAGCGCAAAAAAAAAATGAGTTGTTAGCTAAACTCGGCGGGAGACTTTGTGGACGAGACTCGCCGATGGCAAAAGGGGCGAAGAGGCAGCTGTGGTTGTACGGCAGTCAACTCTTCAAGCGATTGCATAAAAACAATGTAATCAATTATTGCTGAAAGTGTACCATGCAAAATGGCAAAGTTTGATGAATAATAGGCTTCCAAAAGCAACCTACCGATTCCCTACGGCAAATTCGCTGGCGGGGCAGCGCCGCCACGGGCCACGAACACATCGACGGAAGCGCCTTCGTTAACTAATTCGCCGGAGTCAGGATATTGTGCGAGCACTGCATTCTCCGGCGTGCCATTTTGGTAATTGACCTTACCGATCTGGAGGTTCACGCTGTTCAGTTTCGCGATGGCATCCGAGAGTGTGAGATTCACGAGGTCCGGCACCGGCACGCGGCCCAGCAGCGGACCTTCCGAAACGGTTATGCCCACGAGCGTACTGGCCGAAGTTTTCGTTCCAGCCATGGGTGCTTGCTGGAACACCGTTCCGTTCGCCGCGCTGTCCGAATAAGCATAATTGACGCTGCCGATGGACATATTCGATTTTATCAATGCCATCTTCGCATCCCGCAAGGATTTTCCGAGCAAATCGGGGACGCTTGCCATTTCCTTCCCGCCCGAGATGATGAGATATACCTTGCGTCCCGGCTTGGTCTCCTCGCCGGCTTCGGGCGTTTGGCGAATGATCGTTCCTTCGTGTGCTTTATCGTCAAAGCGGACCTCATACTGAATTGGCTCGTATCCCGCGGCCTTCAGTTGGGCTACCGCCGTATCCGTTATTTCTCCGACGACCTGCGGCACCGTCGCCACCGACCCGCTCTGGACGTACCACGGCATAATTACCTTATCGAGCAGCACGATGAAGAGGATAAACGTCGCTACTACAATGAGCAGCGTCAGGAGGCAGCTTCTCTTTTTGCGAGGGCGTGGAGGTTCGGGTTCCTCGAAAGATTCGGGGGGGGCGATATGTTCCTGCTCTTCGGTCATGGGTCGCATCGGTCAACACCCCTGAGCTTTTTTTCATCCCGCCAAAGCGATTTTTCGTGCCGGGAAGCGAACAGAGGTGCTCTAAAATCGGTTAATTCTACTCTCGATGCCATCGAAATCCGCCCAACATATCGCTTTTTTCTTCGTGCTGCTCGTTTCGGCGGGCCTGCATTGGTATGTCTATGCGAATTTGAAGCGCGTGCTGCTGCGGGATTATCCAAAGCTGGGCCAACGGCTCGCGAAGAGTGCGCTCGCGCTGTTTATCGTGATGGATTTGCCCTTCGCATTCCTCTTTTTCCGAGGCGACCTTCACGGCGACCTGACCACGCTCACGCGATTTCTGATTTACCCGTTCTCGGTATGGCAGACGATCATGCTGATGTGGGCGATCGTGCTCGTGCCGTTCTCCCTCTGGCGCCGAAGGCCATTTTATCTTCGGGATGTACTTTCTCGTATGCGAAATCGAAATGCTGAAGAGGAAGAAGAAGAACTGCAATTGGAAATTGCCGCCGATACGAACCAATGAACGAAGACGACATTCTTTCAAACGAAGAGACTACCACGCTCGATGCTGGCTCTGAGGAATCACCGGGAACCCGCGGACTTTCTCGCCGCGCGTTTTTGCACACCAGCATCCTGGGTGTGAGCGGCATCGTGCTCACAAGCTCCACGCGCGGCATCATGCAGCGCAACAATATCGAGATCACGCGAAGAGATTTTGCATTGCCTAATCTTCCGAAATCGTTCGAAGGCCGCACGATCACCTTCCTGAGCGATATTCACTCCGGCCCCTTCATGGACTTAGAGGAGTTAAAGCGTGTCGTTCAGACCGTCAACGATTTAAAAAGCGATGTGATCGTCATACCCGGAGATTTCGTGACCTCGGAAGCCAGCGAAATCGTTCCGTTCGCGGAAGCGATGTCCGGCTTGAAAGCGCCGCTCGGCGTCTATGCCTGCACGGGCAATCACGATTATTACGCCGGCATCGAGCGCGTAAGCCGGGGCGTGGAGGAGGCTGGCATCGAGCTTTTGCGAAATGAAAACGCGAAGGTGACGATCGGCGGCGAATCGCTTTATCTGATTGGTGTCGATGATGACGATTCAAAAACCATCGCGGCCTATGTCGAAGGCCGGCACGCGCCGCACATCGAAGCGGCGTGGCGCGGCATTCCGTCGGATGCGGCGACCATTCTTCTCTGCCACAAGCCGTACCACTTCGAAGATTATGCGAAGATGAACGTCGGACTGATGCTCGCGGGCCATACGCATGGCGGGCAGATCGTACTTGGGCGAATTGGTGGGACCGTGCTTGCCTTCAGCACGCTTGCCTCGCAATACGTCGATGGGCTGTACCTTCCGCAATACTCGAAATCGGATACGCAGATGTACGTCTCGCGCGGCATTGGCGTCGTCGGCGTGCCGATTCGTATTAATTGCCCACCGGAGATTACACAGATCACCCTCAAAGCTTTGACCGTGTAGCGCCGGGAATATATTCCCGGTGCTACACGCCCCACCTGCAATGCGCAAGCCCCACGTTACCATTTACACCGATGGCGCCTGCTCCGGAAATCCGGGGCCGGGTGGATATGGCGCGGTGCTGATCGATCAGTCGGGAAGGCGGCGGGAGCTTTCCGAAGGATTTCGGAACACGACGAACAACAGAATGGAACTCTTAGGCGTGATCGCCGCGCTCGAAGCCTTGAAGCGGCCTTGCGACGTGACGCTTGTTTCCGATTCGGAATATGTAATTAACGCCATCACCAAAGGCTGGCTCGTAAACTGGCAGCGCAAGGGATGGCGCAAAGCCGATAAAAAGCCGGTGATGAATATCGACCTCTGGCAGCGATTGCTCCCGAAGCTCGAAGAACACAACATCGAATTCCGCTGGACCAAAGGCCACGCCGGAAATCCCGAAAACGAACGCTGCGACGAACTCGCCGTCGCAGCGTCCCAGATGCCCAATTTGCCGCTCGATAATCGTGCCTAATGGGTGTGGGCCGAAATGATATTTCGGCTCACGGGAGCGAAATACCATTTCGCTCCACACCCATTATTACTTCGCGATCTCGAATTGCCGCGAGACGACGAAATGCCCATCCGTAATCCTGCAATAATAGGCGCCGGAAGCGAGACCGTCGGAAGTAAATTGAATCGAATGCGCTCCCATGGTTTGCGGCTGCATATTCATCAATTGCTTGACTTCATTGCCAAGCAGATCGTAAATGCTAATCGAAATCGGGCGCGCGCCGCCAAGCGTGTAGTCTATCTCCGCCGAAGCGCCGGCCGGATCGGGACGGATACCATCCACGCTGATCGCTCCAGTGGTCAGGAAGCCTTGCAGCGTCGCGTTTCCGCAGACCGGATCGAGCACGTGCGATCCGTCGAACGAAGTATCGCTAACATAGCACAGTGCTATGGAATCCTTATCCAACCACTGCATATTCGAAAGAACGATGCCCGTCGTGTCCGATTTCGTTAGCATGGACTGCACGCCGATCGTCGCGAGCGTAGTAACGCCCGTAAGCGGAGTCTGCGACTCGAAGTGAACGAGGCGCGACTCCATGCCCGTGACCTTGTTATAGATTGGGGTATCCACGATCACGTAGGAGGGGGTTGTCGCGACATATTGGAATGCATCGCGCTTCCAGCTTATGTTGAACTTGTAGCCATACGCCTCGGTCGTGCCGCTATCCGGCGCATTCTCATCGATCGGAGTATTGACAACGACCGGTATGCTCACAGCATTGCCGGCCATGGAGTGATACTGCGGAGCCGCGGTAACGTTCCCAATACCGACTTGCCGCGCAACCGCCGCACCCGTGCCCTGAAGCTCCCCAATTTGGCTCCAGGTCGTATCCGATCCATCGGGATTCTTGCCTTTTATAATGAACACGAAGGCCGCTTCACGAGTCCCCGTGGCAGTGGGCACAAAAACGATGGGAATGGTGTCCATCTTGCCCGGTAGCACGATAAGCGGTTGGAACGGCGTAGCCAAACCAAAGTCGGTGGTATCTATCCAGCCATTTGCCGCCGTTACATAAGCGTCGGTGATAGTAATGGAATCCGTGAGGCTCAGATTTTGCAAGGTCGCGTATTGTGTGTTAGTGCGGCAACCGCCCACATACGTCGTTGGATGAGTCGTCCCTTGTGGGATAGAGCCTACACTGCTAAAATTGGCCTGGTAAGAGAATGGAACACTATTGCACGTAGCAATGAGGGAGCCATTTCCCGAATAGAGCCCGATTTGCGAATTCTCTGCCGTCACCGTCACAATTTGGCTGTCTCCCGGCGCAATCGTAAGAGGCGCCGGAGGATTAAACGTGAAAGAAGCCGCACCCGCCCCGCCAATATTATAGGAAGGAATGACGAGCGGCGCGTTTCCCGTGTTCGTAATAGTGAACGTTTTAGGAAGCGTCGATTGGTTAATCCTTGCCGTTCCCAAATCGATAAAGTTCGGAGCTATTTGCACGATCGGCGTGACAAGCTGCGCCTGAATCGCAAGAGTGGGCTGTGGTCCTCCAGCGGCGGTGATAACTCTAATCGTAGCGTGGCGCGGCGTTAAATCGAGTCCATTCTTCGTCGGGTTGAACAGAATCTGGAATGGAAGCGAATCGGCACCTTCCCCTTTGAGAAGGAAGGAGTTTGAAAGTTGAGTAATAGAGAAGAAGGATGAATCCGGGCCGCCAAGCACTAAACTGGTGACCGATATATCCTTCGGCAGATTATCGAAAGCCGTATCGGATAGCGTCGTATCGTTGCACGAGACGGTAAAGTCTTTCGTATAGGATGTCAACTGGGCGCCAGCGGGCAACGCGATGCCCGTAAGCAGCGCGGTGTCCTTGATCGAATGTTGGAATTCGGTCGGGTTCAGGTTCCGGAAGGTCACGGTATGCGCAAAGCTTCCCCAGGATTGCGGATGGAAGCAGTAGCTAATCGTCGTGTGTTGTCCCGGCGGAATGATGATCGGAAACACTTGCGCCGGATTGACGGAGAAATTCGGGTCGCTCACAAGGTTCTGCGCCGTAATGGTGAGCGGCGCTTTGCCGCGATTGTAGATCGTGAGCGGCAGGCACTTCGTCTGGCCGCTATCGACTTCGCCAAACGCAAGATCGTTCGCGTAGATAAGGGGCGTAATGCCCGTGCCCGTTACCGGAACAGCATACGTTACGCACTCGGAAATGACATAGACGCTATCGAGCGAAACCACTCCGGTATCGGTGGGATGGAAACAGACCTGAAGTGTAATGGAAGTGCTGTCTGGAATCGGTTTAAGCGTCGTGGGCGTCACCGCGAACGATCCGCCCAGCGCGGTACCGGCAAGGGAGTCCGACTCCGCATTGAATGTACCGCCCGCCTGGATATTCGTAATTGTGATTTGGCGGCAGCTATCGGTTCCATCGAGGACGGTCCCAAAATCATACGGCGAGGCCGGCGAAAATGCAATCTTTGGCGCGTAGTAATGATATTGATAGACCGTATCGTTACCCGCAAGGTCCACGGCATAAATCGCGGCATACGCATCTTGCTTGTGATTGTTGACGGTCAGCGTTGCGGTCAGCGCGCTATCGCCCGGGATAAAATTCGGATTGGGCGTGAAGGTGTAATTGTAGGACGGCGTTGGCCAGCGTGGATCCCCGGCTGCCGTAATCATCGAGATGGAAGCAATCTTCGTATCATTGAACGAGAACGTGGGTTTCACCCGCGGTTCGGTAAACAGGAGATTATAGTTACCGCAATTGCTATCGACGATTTGGACAAGCGGCGGAAGCGTATCGGGAGTAATAAGGCGCTGGGCCATGCCCGTCGGCCAGCCATATCCCTCGTAATTCGAGAAGCCGTATTGATACGCGCCGAACGGCACTGGCGAAGTCGCAATATAATTTTTCGGCTGGGCGGCTAAGAGGATGCGCTGGGCACCCATCACGGGATTTGTATTAGGAAATACCGCGGTGCCAACGAGAGAGTAGTTTCCGATGGGCTGCCCATTAATTATAATTTTGGAAAGGGAATCTTTGAGAGCGATGAAGGTCAGATAATTTGTGAACGCTCCTCTCGTGGAGGTGGGGGTCCGAAAGATCATGGTCTTCTCGAATTGTTCCTGGGGCGTGAAGAGCACCATCCACGGGTCCGAAAGTCCGGGATCGCCATACATTCCTTGAGAATAAGAATATTGCGCCACGATAAACCGCTTGTGATTGGCCGACGTGATAGTCATCGACTCGGTATTCTGTGTAATGTCCTGATATTGGCCCGAATCCAGCGTCATAAGATGCTGTCCGCTCAAGGCGCCCGTATAGGTGATTTGGTTGCCGTTCTCGGCCGAGAGCACGCGGAGATAATCGCCTGCAATGAGCTTGCCCGCCATCGGCTCGTCGAAGTATTGCGTGCCCCAACGATCGACCGAGGGAATCATTTCGAAAAGATTATCCGCCGAAGAACATGCACAATCGGTCGGGACGGAAGAAATCTGGTGGCCCGTTAGCAGGGAAATGGGCTTAGTGCTCACAATGAGCGTCCCGGTAAGATCGTTCGCTCCATAATCGGTTCCGGGCGATTGCACGAGGTAGGTCTCCCCTTTCGAGAGCGTGATATTCCACGACTGGCCGGCCTTGTGGCCGCCCTTGGTATCCGCGGCCGGTGTGATCGTTATCGCATTATTATCATAAGGGGAAGTAATCAGGAACTCTCCGGAACAGCTACCCCCGAAACTGAAGACAAAATTATCGGGGAAATTGATGGTATAATATTCCGTTCCAAGAGCTGGCGTAGGCAGCGCGAGAAACCCATCGGGAGAGTCCCCCTGACCAGCCAGATTACCCCAGGTCGAATAGCCATAGATCGTGACCGGGTTCTCGCTCGTGATGTGGATCGCATCGTCTTGCGTGACTTCGTCGACCGAATTCATGACGTTCGGGCAAAAGTAATCATACACTTCCCCCGCCGTCATGGTGATCGTTCGGGTAGCGACCCCTCCGCTAAAGGTAACTTTATTATCGGTACCGCTGGCGATGAAGAGGTCCTCATAGACGCTGGTATTCCCGGCTCCAGGGCCATTCGGCATGAATTGGAGCCAGTAATCCGTCCCGGAAGAGCTAACGCCGCCCTGCGCCCATAAGCGAGAAGTGGGCATTAAAAGAATGGAAAGAGCAAGGAAGAAGAAAATGCGAAAGCAAAGTTTCATGGTAATAATTTGTTAATCAACCCGTATGGTATCCCGTTATCGAAGCAGAAAGTTTCCTCGCAGCACACCGCCGGCGATCCGTTCGGTGATACCGGCGATGCCTTCCGCGATACAAGAACGCACAAAGTTGTTTGGGTAACATGAAATCATAAAACAAAAATGCCTTTCCATATTCCATTCAAACCCTCAAAATTCCATTCACTCTCTCGAAATTTTCAGAAAAATCGTTCAGGATCGCGGATTTCGCTCATTACTGCTACCTTTGGGGCATTGCTGTGTTCCGGTAGTCCAATCGTTAACATCGCTTCTCAATCGTAACCCATCGTTTTAAATGTCATATCGGCCAGCCCTACTCCTCGCATTCGTTCTTTCCGGCCTATTTGTTTTGGACGCGGTGTTTTGCGCGGCATCGGCGCGCGCCCAGCAGCCCGATAGCGCGACTGCGGACTCGCTTCATCGCCTCGCGTTCCGGGCGAGAGCATCGAGCTTCGCTCCCTCACGGCCAAGCCGCACGATTGATCTTGCCGTTACGGGTGGTCTGGGCTATTACGCGCAGGGAGAAGCCGCTGCGATTCAGCCCGTCGCGAATGCCGATTTTTTCGCGCGAACGAGCGATCTCGATTTCACCGCGGGCTTTCACTGGGGATTTTCCGATCCCGCGACGAAAGCACTCGCCATCGGGCTTCGATTTCCGATTACGGAATCCGAAAATTTAACTTCGGGTGTCTTCGCGGACGCGGCGCTGCTGATTACCGATAATGGCCTGGATAGCGAAGCCTTCTCGACCGGCATTCGCGCGGCGGTGGCCGCGCGCTCAGCGCCGCTCGAATACCGGTTCGCGGTGGAACTCCGGCGGTTCCCATCCTCTGGCGAGCCGCTCGAAGCATGGGCCGGACTGGAACTTGGATTTTTCTTCAACCTGATTCGCGAGGAAGCGACCGGGCTTTCGCCAAAAGATTCACTCCGGGCCGAGCTTCGGTATATCGCGACCTCTGCGGAATTGGATGCGCTCGACCAAACCACTTCGGAAACGGAGATCGAACAATGGCTGAACCGATTCTGGAGAGCGCGGAACATCACCGGTTCGCCGAGGAACGAAGCACAAGAGGAGTACATGCGGCGTGTTGCTCTCGCAAATAAGAGGTATGGGACTCCGCAGCGAATGGGCGTGACGACGGATATGGGCCGCGCCCTCCTGATTTATGGTGAGCCGGACCAGGTCGAGACCGTGCCATCCACGCTCGGATCGGACCGGCAATATGTGCTGTGGGTCGACGAGAACCGCGTGAAAAGTTACCGAACGGCGTTTTTTCTTTTCGTGAATTCTCATGGCCCGTTCACGATTACGCAAAATCCCCTTCAGACCGGTCAAATCGAAAGCGGTAACTTCGAAAATACGGCGGGCGGCACCTTCGAGGGCCACGGAGAGTTTCGTGAGATTTATTCGAATGTTGCCGGCGAGCCTTCGGAGGGCATTCCCTCCGATTTGCCGCCGGCAATGGCAAATTATATTAACGGTTTTCGATAAGCCGCGCACACAGCCGGCTCGCTACGATTAATGGCAACACTCAGAGAAATTCGCCGCCGCATTGTCGGCGTGCGTTCGACGGCGAAGATTACCCAGGCGATGAAGATGGTCGCCGCCGCAAAACTGCGGCGCGCGCAGGATTCGATCAACGCCGCGCGCCCGTATGCGCGCGCGCTCGAAGGGCTGCTGAAAGATTTGCTCCAATCCGCCGTGCTCGAAAACGCTCGTTCGCCGCTGCTCTTCGGACGAAAGCGGGATGAGACCGAGCGCGTACTCCTTATCGTGGTCACGAGCGATCGCGGGCTGGCCGGGGCATTCAATTCCAATCTGCTCAAATTCACCGAGGCGCGCATTCGCGACAACTATGCACAACACCGCGAGTCGGGACGGCTTTCGGTGGTTGCGCTCGGCCGCCGCGCAACCGATTATTTCGCCAAACGGAATTTCAAAGTAGCCGGGAAATATCCCGGAATTTTTTCGAAGCTCGAATTCGATACCGCGCGCGCCATTACGCTTTCAGTGACCGATCTTTACAATCGCGGCGAGGCCGATCGCGTCGAAATTATCTTCAATGAGTTCCGATCCGTCGTGGCGCAAAAGCCGGTCGCGGAGCGGTTGCTGCCCGTGCTCGATCCCTCCGGCTTCGTCGAAGGCAAGGGGCCGGAGCGCGATTATATTTATGAGCCGGACCCGATTTCCATTCTGAACGTTCTCGTCCCGCGCCATCTGGAAACGATGCTCTGGCGGGCGATGCTCGAATCCAACGCCGCCGAACAGGGCGCCCGCATGACCGCGATGGATTCCGCCACTCGCAATGCGAGAGACCTCATTGGCTCCTTACAACTCTCCTACAACAAAGCGCGGCAAGCCGCAATCACGAAAGAAATTTTGGAGATCGTGGGCGGGGCGGAGGCGCTGGCAAAGGGCTGAACACTCCGCGGTTCCGATTTCATTTTCTTTGAATACGGCACAAGAGTTACCGTTCGTGGGTTGAATATAAGAGGCATTTATGATCCAAGAATATATGAAAGCCGCGATGCGGCACGCAAAATACGAAGTCTTACCCGAAGACCAATCCTTCTATGGAGAAATTCCCGAGTGTAATGGGGTATGGGCCAATGCGGACAATTTGGAAGACTGCCATCAAGAGCTAAGGGAAGTGCTCGAAGAATGGATTTTTTTTCGACTTCGGAAAGACCTTCCAATTCCTGAGATCGATGGAGTCGCGCTGGAACTGCGTGAAGTAGCCTAAGATGTCACACTACGGCCCGGTTCACCGGGATGACTTAATCCGTTCGCTTCGCCATGCCGGTTTCTTCGGCCCGGAAGCCGGAGGAAAACATCCCATCATGATGAAGGGAAGCCTGACCATTCATATCCCCAATCCTCATCGCGGCGTGATCGATATTACGCTGCTTAAGAAGATATTGCGTCAAGCTGGCCTCAGCCGTGAAGACTGGGAACGACTCTAATTTTCGAGATCGATTGTGAATGCCGCACAAAATTATCGAAAACTAAGAGAGCAGATTGAATCACTATGCCTGCGTCTTGGCCGCGAGCCGAATGTTATGCTGCTGCCGGTGTCGAAGACGCGTCCCGCCGAAGCAATCAGGGAATTATATGATCTCGGCCTCCGCGATTTTGGAGAAAACCGCGTCCAGGAACTATTAAAAAAGAAGGACGAACTTCCGTCAGACATTCGCTGGCATTTTATTGGGAACCTTCAGTCGAATAAAGCGAAATACATTGCCCCGTTCGTCCACTTGGTTCATTCCGTCCATAGCGCGGGAATCGCCGTGGAGCTTTCAAAACGCGCAAAAGAATCGAACCGGATAATCCCGGTGCTGATAGAAATAAACATCAGCGGCGAAGAGCAAAAGCACGGTATAGCCCCTAACAATGCCGAAGCTAGGGCCATCCAAATATCTGAAGGCTGCCCGAATCTCTTGCTTTCCGGTCTGATGGGAATGGCCTCGTTTGAAGAAGACCCGGGGAAAACAAGACCGCAATTTCGCATGTTACGCGAACTTCGCGATCAAATTCAGGAACGCCACCCGGAGCTAAAAGCCTTTACAGAGTTATCTATGGGCATGTCGAACGATTTCGAAGTGGCCATCGAGGAAGGCGCGACGATCGTTCGTATCGGGAGTGCCCTGTTTGGAGAAAAAATATAAAAATCCGTTGTTTATGAGTCTGAGCGCTCTGGAGATCAAGAAAAAAGAATTTTCGCAAAAAATGCGGGGCGCCGATGCAGAAGAAGTGCAGGCATTCCTCGATCAGATTTCGGCTGAAGTCGAGGCTATGATGGTCGAGAAAAAAGAATCGGACGAACGGCTCGCGATTCTTATCGAGAAGCTCGAACATTATACGTCGCTCGAACAAATGATCGAGAAGACGCTTGCCGCCGCGCAGCAAACGGCCGTTACGATGCAGGAGCAGGCGAAGCGCGAAGCGGAGCTAACCCTTCGCGATGCCGAACTCGAACGCAACCGCAAATTGAATGACGCGCGCATCGAGCAGAACCGGCTGGAATCCGATCTCCTGCGCTTGCGAAGTGAATATCAAAGCCTGCTCGCGCGGATGCGCGCGGCGGCGGATGGATTCAGTTCATATCTCCGCACGATGGAGCAGGATGCAGCACCGATTTCCACGAGTGCGATAGATGCGGTGAGGGTGATCGAGCTTCACGAATCGCGGGAATAAGCTGGCAATCTATGTTGCCTCGCGTCAGCATCATCATTATCACCCGCAATCGCGCGACGTATTTGAAGGAGTGCGTCGATTCGATTTTGATGCAGGTCTATCCCGATCTCGAAATCCTGATCGGCGATAATGGCTCGACCGATGGGACTGTCGATTATCTGAAAGAACTCGCGAGCAAGGATTCAAGAGTAACCACGTTATTCAATGGCAAGAATCTTGGCTCCTGTCTCGGACGAAATCTTTTGCTTCAGCGCGCCACCGGAGAACTATGGTTTATCATCGACGACGACGCCACGTTTCAATTCGAGGACGATCTCAAAAATGTCGCCGCTGAGTTCGAAAAGCATCCAAGGGCAGGCGCGATTGGATTTACCGTCGTCAATGCGAACGACCCGAAAACACTGAATCTATGGATGTATCAGGCCAATCCTGAAAGTGCGCGATATAAAGAATTTCGTTCAGCGCAATTTGCAAGCTGCGCGGTGTGTTTTCGAAAAGAGGCGATGGAAGCGGCGAAATTCGCGCCTGGAGAATATTTCGTCAATTCTTTTTTTTATAGCTGGGACGAATTTCCAATCGCCTGGCGGTTGCTCGAAACCGGATGGGAATGCTGGTACTCCCCTGCTGTCGCTATTCGGCATTATGGCTCGGCCACGATCGACGTTCCGACCGCGCATCGTGTGCATCTCGACGCGAAAAGCGTGGGGCAATTTGCGGGGCTTATTCTTCCATTTCCCTATGGCTGGTGGAAGTATGTTGTGCGCCTCAGCCTGTGGATGATGAAGCGCGCGTGGCGCACTCATACGATGCGCGCGTGCCTCACCGGATTCTTGGAGGGTGTTCCGGCGTTCTTTAGCGAACGCAGAAAGAAGATCAAAGTGCGGCCAATTACCGTGAAGGCTTTCATTGGCCTTGTGGAAGCAGAAAAGACAGTTGGTCGTTAAATTAGGTGGGACCAATGAGTCGTATGGGACTTATTTGCCCCATTGTAAACCTAAAATGTATCCAGAACTAAGAACATCCGTTTCCCCCGACGAGCGCGAGCATTTAGTGCTCGAAAATTGGAAGGAAAAAAATATTTTTCGCCGCTCCGTCGAGGAGCGCGATGCGGAGCGCATTTTTTCTTTTTACGAAGGGCCGCCGACGGTCAACGGCACGCCGGGGATCCACCACGTTTTTTCGCGGACGATCAAGGATGCCATCTGCCGCTACAAAACAATGTGCGGCTTTCGCGTCGAGCGCAAAGCCGGATGGGATACGCATGGCCTGCCCGTCGAGATCGCGATCGAGAAGGAGTTGGGCTTCAAACATAAGAATGAGATCGAAGCCTATGGCATCGGTAAATTCAACGAGAAGTGTAAGGAGTTGGTCTATAGCAATATCAGCCGCGATGCAGGCTGGCGCGAGCTGACCGAACGCATGGGATATTGGGTCAACATGGACGACCCCTACATCACCTGCACGAACGACTATATCGAATCGGTCTGGTGGGCGATCAAGAAATTCCACAATGCGGGGCTAATCTATAAAGGCTTCAAGATTCAGCCTTATTGCCCGCGTTGCGAGACGGCACTTTCGTCGCATGAAGTTTCACTCGGCTACGATACCGCGAAGGATCCGAGTGTGTATGTGAAATTTCGTAGGAAGAATGTTCCAGAAGAAGAATTCTTCCTTGCATGGACCACTACGCCGTGGACGCTGCTTGCAAATGTCGCGCTTGCCGTGCATCCGGATGTCGAATACGTTACGGTTATCAATAAACGGAAAGACAAGACCGAGCGGCTCGTGCTCGCCGAAGCATTGGTCGGAAAGCTGGAAGGCGAAGTTGAGATTGTGGAGCGTAAGAAAGGAAAAGAACTCGAAGGCGAGCGATATGAGCCGCTCTTCGATTATTTATTCAACACGGAATCCCCGAAGTTCGATAAGAAATTATTAGACAATTCGTTCCGAATCGTAGCGGATACGTATGTCTCTACCGAAGATGGAACCGGAATCGTCCATCAAGCTCCGGCTTTTGGAGAAGACGATTACCGGGTTTCGCAGCGCGAAGGATTGCCGGTCATCATCACCGTTTCGGGCAACGGCGAGATAAATTTGGATTCGCCATACCAGGGAAAATTTTTTAAGGAGGCCGATCCTGAGATCATGAACGAGCTAAAGCAAAAAGGCTTGCTTTATCGCCGTGAGACGATCGAGCACACCTACCCATTTTGCTGGCGCTGCGATACGCCGCTTCTTTACTATGCGCGCAACGCATGGTATATCCGTGTAACCGAGTATAAACAAAAGCTGATCGAAGAAAATCGGAAGATCAACTGGCAGCCCCCCGAAATCCGCGATGGGCGTTTCGGCAATTGGCTGGAGGAACTAAAAGACTGGGGGCTTTCGCGCGAGCGGTTTTGGGGGACACCGCTGCCGATATGGGAATGCATTAGCTGCCATAAGCAAATTTGCGTAGGAAGCTTTGAAGAACTTAAAAACCTAAAATCGAAAACTCTTAGCCTTCCGACGGATTTGATCGATCCGACCGATCCGTCCTTCGATCCTCATAAGCCCAACGTTGACAATTTCTATTTGGATTGTCCGGATTGTCTGATGAAAATGGTACGCACTCCCGAAGTGATCGATGTCTGGTTCGATTCCGGCTCGATGCCGTTCGCGCAGCATCATTTTATGGGGGAGACGTCGAAGCCCAAAAATTATCCGGCGGATTACATTTCCGAAGGGGTCGATCAGACGCGCGGGTGGTTTTACACCATGCACGCAATCAATACATTCCTTTTCGGAGAACGTGCTTATAAGAATGTGATCGTCAACGATATGCTGCTCGATAAGAAGGGGCAGAAGATGTCGAAGTCGAAGGGCAACATTGTAAATCCATTCGATGTAATGACGAAATTCGGCGCCGATGCCACACGGTGGTATCTGCTTTCCGCTGCCGTGCCGTGGAAGCCGCGCTCCTTCAGCGAAGATGACTTGGGCGAGCTCGAACGCAAGCTGTTCGGCACGCTCACGAATACCTACGGCTTCTTCGCGCTCTATGCGAATATCGATGGCTATAAGAGAGCACAATCATCTCCCATTGCAACCCGGCCCGAAGTAGATCGCTGGATTCTATCGAAGCTGAATTCGCTGGTGAAGGAATGCCGCGAAGAATTGGATGCTTACGAGTTGACTCGCCCCGCGCGCGCGATCCAGGAATTCGTGATGGAGCAGCTTTCGAATTGGTATATCCGCCGCAACCGCCGCCGCTTCTGGAAAGGCGAGCAGGGAGAAGATAAGCAGGCCGCTTATGATACGCTTTACGAATGCCTGCTCACTGTTTCAAAGCTGATGGCGCCGCTTGCGCCGTTTTTTTCAGACTGGTTATATCAAGCTTTATCTGGCGCGGGGGATTCGGTCCATCTCGCTCTCTATCCCGAAGTGAACGAAAGCGCCATCGACGCTCCGCTCGAAAAGCGGATGGCGGCCGCCCAAGTTATTTCCTCGCTCGTGCGGCAAATGCGGGAGCGCGCGAAGATTCGTGTTCGACAGCCGCTCTCGCGCATTCTCATTCCGGTCGCGAACCGAAATGAAATTGCGGAATTGCGGAAAGTCGAAGAAGTGATCCGCGAGGAAGTGAACGTCAAGCACCTAGAATATGTGGAGTCCGGTGACAGCGACGTCATCAAGCTCAAAGCGAAGGCGAATTTCAAATCGCTTGGCTCGAAACTTGGTAAGGCAATGAAAGCTGTCGCTTCGCGTATACAGAAACTTTCGCAAGAGGAAATTCGCGCGTATCAATCGACGGGTACTTTGGTTCTTGAAGTCGATGGCGCCGAGGTAACGCTCGACCGAGGGGACATCGAGATCATCGCGGAAGATGTCGAAGGCTGGCTGGTTTCGAGCGAGGGCGGCATCACAGTCGCGCTCGACACGGCGATGACTCCGGAACTCCAAAGCGAAGGCATCGCCCGCGAATTCGTAAATCGCGTGCAGAACCTTCGCAAGGAATCGGGCTTCGACGTAACCGATCGGATCGGAATTTTCATAACTTCGGAATCCAATCAGATTCTGGAAGCTATCCGCTCTCACGCGGGCTTCATCCGGCAGGAGACGCTGGCCGAAACGATTTCGGAAGATGGCGCAAGCTTAAGCGAAGCGCCATCGGCCAACGTTGACATACTCGATCAGGCTGCCCAAATTCGGCTTGTTAGAATGGGCTAATCCGAATTGAAGAAAGGGCTGAATTCTCGGATTCTTTCGGGCATGTTGGTGTTTTGACTCATCCGTTTTGAAAATTTCATACCGCCAGTTAATGTGGCAGTGAAGTTTTACCCAAGGAGTCTAAAAACACAATGGCGAAAGCAAAAACAGCGAAACCGTCGAAGCAACAGGCAAAGCGGCCCGCGAAACCGGCAAAGCGTAGTGTAAAACCGGCGAAAAAGCCTGCTACACGCCATTCGGCGGCGCGGTCTGCCGCTCGGTCTGCCAAGGCAAAAGCGCCGGCTCACCGCGCACCGAAGCCCGCTCCGAAACGGGCCTCCGTTGCGAAGCGCCTTCTCAAAAAGGCCGTTGGGCCAATTCGGAGAGCAGTCGCCATGAAGGCGGCAAAGCCTTCGAGGGCAAAGCAAATCGCGAAAAAGCCGATTGCTGGTAAGAAGGTCGCGTCCGTTGGTTCGAAGATTGCGATAGGTTCATCCGGCGGGAAGAAGAATAGCGCCGCGCCGCCTCCAAGCAAAGCGCAACCTCATAATAAGAAATTAGTTATGCCTACTATAAAAGAAAATCAAAAAGAAGTTTTACCGGGCGGCGGGCTCGTACTACCCGCCACCAGAACCGCTCCGGCCATGCGCCTGCGAGCGGACGATGCCGAAATCCTCGCCACCGCGAAGGAACGGTATGGCCGCAAGGATCTCGAACTGTTTCACAAGCTGATCGTCGATCAGCAGCAGGAAGCACGCGAAGAATTCGACATCCTCAGCCAAAATATTCTCGATACGTCCGGCGAATTCGAAGCCGACAACCAGAACTATTCACTGCACACCGCCGAGCAAGGTTCGGACGCGATCGAGCGCGAAAAAACGTTCCTTCATGCGCAGCGCACGAGCGACTATATCAAGAAGCTCGAAGAAGCGCTCGAACGCATCGACCGCGGAACCTATGGCATTTGCGTCATTTGTGGCGGACTCATCGAGAAGGAACGCCTGCAAGCCGTGCCGATTACACAAAAGCATGTCGATTGCAAGAACAAGACGCAGGTACGCAAGGCCGGCAATGGCAGCGGCTTCCATGATGTGGAAGAAGCGCCGGCAAATCTTGATTAAGTAGCGTAAACTTCAGTTTGCGCAAACTAAAGTTTACGCTACACCTATGGCCGTTCTCTGGATTACCGTTCTCGTCGTTCTCTTTGACCAGACTACTAAGATGATGGTCAAAGGTTCGCCATGGCATTGGCTTCCGTTCCAGGGAATGCCGTATGGCCATTCGCAGCCGCTTATCGACGACATCTTTCGCATCACCTACATCGAGAATCCCGGCATTGCCTTTGGGATAAACATTCCGGGCTTCAAAGTGGTCTTCGCTGTTTTTTCGATTGTGGCTTCCGTGGCAATTTTGATTTATCTCAAGCGCAATCTTCAACGCCTTAGCGTGGGGGAACGCATCGCGTTGGCGCTCATTCTTGGAGGCGCGGTCGGGAACCTCATCGACCGCGTGTTTTACGGTGTGATCTACCACGAGCAGCCGCTCTTTTATGGACGCGTGGTCGATTTTATCGACTTCGGCTTTCACCGAAATATGTTCCCAGTCTTCAATGTGGCCGATTCCTGCGTAACGATCGGCGTCACGATTCTCGTGATCCTCCTCATGCGTCATAAACAAGCGCAGCCCTCGGTGAAGGAAGAGGATGCGAATTCGGAATCCACTACTGCGAACGAGCAAATACCCTTACCATCATGACCCTGCCGGAGGAATCCGGAGAGGTGCTGGAAGAGAAAACGCCGTTATCTTCGGAACGCATTCTCGAAATCGCCGTCCCCAAAGGGGAGCACCCGGAGCGGGCGGATCAATATTTGTCGCGCCAGATCGCTCACAGTTCGCGATCCAAAGTTCAGCAAGCGATCGCTGCCGGCGCGGTGCTTTTGAATGGCAAGCCGCTGGAACGCCCATCCTACAAAGTGCATGGCGGCGATTTATTTCACATTACCATTCCTCGCCCGCCGCCCCTGCGCGCGGAAGCGGAGGATATTCCACTCGATATTATTTTCGAGGACGACGCGCTCATCATCATCAATAAACCGGCGGGCATGGTGGTGCATCCGGCACATGGTTCCCGAAGCGGGACGCTCGTGAACGCTCTGCTTCACCATATCCGCGAATTCCAGAAAATTCATCCGGGCAGCGACCCGAACCGGCCAGGGATCGTGCATCGGCTGGATAAGGACACTTCCGGCTTACTCGTGGTGGCCAAAACGGAGGAAGCGCACCGCAATCTGGCAAAGCAATTTTTTCATCACACGGCCCAGCGTGTTTATAATGCAATCGTGTGGGGAACGTTCAAGGAGCGAACGGGTCATATCGAAACGCTTATTGGCCGCCACCCGCGCGACCGAAAACGGTTTGCCGTAATTAACGAAGCGCCGCTTTATCTAAAAGAGAAAGATGGCGGCGGTGGAAAAATTGCGATCACCGATTATGCCGTCCTCGAAGAATTTCAAGGATTCACGCTCGTAGAACTACGCCTTCAAACAGGACGCACGCACCAGATTCGCGTTCACATGCAGCATATCGGGCATCCTGTTTTTGGGGACAAGACCTACGGCGGCCGCGCGATGAATGTGATGCGGCAGGATATTCCACAATGGAAATCGAAGATCGAGCATATACTCGCGCAATTCCCCCGTCAGGCGCTGCACGCCCACACGCTACGTTTGCATCATCCCACGACAGGCGAATGGATGGAGTGGTCCGCGCCTCTCGCGGAGGATATGGAACGTGTGCTTAAGGCAATGAAAGAATTGTGATTTATCGATACTTAAGGAATCTGTTGGAAGCATACAGCGAGCGCGCGTGTTTCGGATTCACGCGGCGAAATTTTCAGAGATAAAGAAGTATCATCATATCATGGCCATTCTCGAAGCCAAAAATTTAACGAAGCGGTTCGCTATTCGCGGGCGGGTGGATGTCGAAGTCTTCCGCGATCTCGCATTTTCGCTCGACGAGGGCGAATTAGTGACGCTCATCGGCCCATCGGGTTCCGGCAAGAGCACCCTGCTGCATTTACTGGGAACCCTTGACCGTCCCACGTCCGGCGAGGTCATTATCGAAGGAAAAAATATCGCCGAAATGGGCGACCGCGAACTCAGCAACTTTCGCAACCAGCGGATCGGCTTTATTTTCCAGTTCCATCATCTGCTTCCGGAATTTACCGCCCTGGAAAATGTCGCGATGCCGGGGATGATCGCCGGGAAGCCGTTCGAAGAGATACGCCCGCGCGCGGCGGAATTGCTGGCCGATGCGGGGCTTTCGGAACGGCTGGATCACCGGCCATCGATGCTCTCCGGCGGCGAGGCGCAACGCGTCGCCGTGGCGCGCGCATTCCTTATGCGGCCCGCCATCATTCTCGCCGACGAGCCAACGGGCAACCTCGACACACGCAACAGCGATATTCTCTTTAAACTCATGACGGACCTCTCACGCAAGCACCACCAGACTTTTTTAATCGCGACGCACAACCTCGATCTCGCCCGGCAAGCCGACCGGGTGATGCACTTGGAGAATGGGCAATTGACAGAACAAAGGCAAACGATGGCTCAATCGGAATGAATATCGATACGGATATCATCCTGAGCGGAGCATTTCGACCGAAGGGAGAGATGCGTAGTCGAAGGATCTCGTCTAGTTTGGCAGTCGAGTGAACTACCAAAGATCCTTCGACTCCGCAAGACTACGCTTCGCTACGTCTTGCTCCGCTCAGGATGACATGTTAGCACAATGATTCACCTTGAGTCACGACGCAAAGGAACGAGATGAATCCGGTCAAAGTTAGCGAGAAGTTCAATTTAAAGCTTTATTAATGGCAAAACAAACACCAGCCCCCGCGCGTCCGTCGCGCCCCGTGCAGCGGCAGACGGCCGCGCGTCAAACCCCCACGCGGCGAACGCCCGCCAGCACTCGCGCCAAGGCGAAGGAGAACGTTCCGGTCCGGCCGTTTCAAATGCCCTTCGACGCGAAGAACATGCGAATTATTTTCGCGGGCATTGCCACGATCGTGATCGGGTATCTCGTCATGTACTTTAGCCCGACGATGAGCACAATGGCGCTGACCGTTAGCCCGATCATTCTTTTACTGGGATATTGTGTGATCGTTCCCGTCGGCATTATGGCCGGTATTCGCGGGAACCGGAAGAAAGCATCCATCATCCCAGAGCCTTCGACCAACGGCGCGGCAACGAATGGCACCGCGGCATAAGTTTTTATTCCCCCTTTGAATACGGTTCCAGGAGCTTCACGCGAAGCTCCTTTTTTTTGAGGTCGATCGCGCGAACTTCTCCACCCGCATTTGTCACCAGGTGTTCTGTTCCATTCCGGTCGAGCACGAAGACATCTCCTGCCGGCATATCGAGCACATTGGTAACACGCCCCAGCACCGCGCCGGAACTATCATCT
>DASRZC010000051.1:0-6141 GCA_035686785.1 Kapaibacterium sp. (SeqCode) | reverse complement strand
AGCATCGCATCCTGAAGGAGATGCTCGCCGCATTGATAAAGATAAGTAAATCCCGAAGCCGAATCGTCAATGGAAGCAATGCAATCCGGTTCGAAGCCGGGAGTCGAAAGCGAAATATTCGAAAGCGTAAGCGGCGTCGTGCTCGAATCGGTAAGATACACCCGGAACGCGATTGCGCCGATGGTATCGCTCACCGGGATGGGCGACGCACTAAAATGTAGTGGCGCGGTCCCCGCGCTTTTCCCGGTCTCGGTGAGGCCGCTCGCATTCAGATAACTCAAAAGATCGTCATTATGCGTGAGATCGAACGTAATAGATTGCAACTCCTTCGCCGCCGCACCCGTATCGCCGGAAAGAATAAGATAAAAGGTTACCACCTGACCATCCTTCCCCGATTGCGCTGGCGAAAGCGTTAGCTTTAGTTGCGCCGGAGGAATGGCGGCGGCCCGTAGCGGCACGGTCCCCGTGCCCAGCCCGGTGTTCGCATTGCTATAAAAGGTTACTGCGCCATTCATCGTGGATGCAGTGGACGTTAGGTGGACTCTCACAGCTACGGAATCATTCCCAGCTATGAAAATCGGGAATGTCGTATCCATCCTATAAATCCCATAAGTCCCAGTCGAAAACAACGCGCTATCGACTCTTAGCGTATCGCAGCCCGGATTACTGAGCCAGATCGTCGTATCTCGCTCCTCGCATTCGAAGAGTGCTCCGAAATCGCGCGCGGTGGTGTCGGCGGAAAGCGCGGTGGTGCCGGGCAAGCCAATGCCGGAAAGAGAAAGTGTGGTATCAAAGCCAGGATCGTTCACGATATTCCGCGAATGGAACGTGAGCGTGGCCGAGTGTGCGCCTTTCACGCGCGGCGAGAAATAGAGCTGGAATACTCCCGACGCGCCCGGAAGCAACAGCGAATCCGGCTGCGAAAGAAGCGTAAACGCGGAATCTCCGCCGAAACGAATATTCGAAATAACCAGCGTATCGCAGCCCGTGTTGCGAAGCGTATCGGTGAGCGTCGTATCCCCCGCGCAGAAAGAAAAGCTCCCAGCCTGTAGGGACGTGCTGCGCACATCCAGCGCCCCCATGCCCTGAATGCCGCGACCAGTGAGCGCAATCTCCGGGTCTTCCGTAAGGCCCATCGAAGTAACATGCAGCTTCACAATTCCCGAAAACGCGCCCGAATCCGGCGGAACGAAATGATATTCGAACGTTACGGAATCTCCCGGCGGCACGATAATCGGCAGCGAATCATTCGCTCCGCTAAATCCCGCGCCGGTGAGTACAAGACTTGTAATCGTATCCGGCGCGCAGCCCGTGTTCGTAAAGAGAACAGAGGTATCCCGCTCCGCAACCCCTGTGCATTTCGTGAGAGCGCCAAAATTAATAGTGGAGTCTGCCGAGGCGAGTTGCGGTGGAATCGGCGTTGCCGTTGCTTGGATATTGATTACCGTGTCGAACGCCAGCGAGGTATCGAGCTGATTTATCATGCCTGTGATATGAAGCTTCGTACTGAACGAGCCAGCCACTTTGTTCGGGATAAACCGAACGTAAAACGAATCGCTCGCGCCGCCACCGAAACTTAGTGGCATGGGCGGCACTGAATCGAGAGAGAAATGAATCGTATCACCTTCCAGTTTCGCGCTCGTAAGCGTGAATCCGTTCGGGCAGGCATTGCTGAAAACCTTCGTCAATGCTCTCGATGCTTCGCAGGCTTTCACTGTGGGAACTGCGGACATGGAGATTGCCTCGCTCCAGGGTTCCGCAAGTTTGCCATCGCCACCATCCGTCGTTAACCAAACTCCGCCCGCGGTATCGAAAGCAATCACCGTTCCTCCGTTGCAGGAAGGTATTACGCAAAAGCGTGTGTCAGGCTGATTCGATGGACCGCCTACCGATTTCCATGTTTGACCTCGGTCCATTGACCGGAACATGCCATGTTTGATGCTTTGAACATATATTGCGTTGGCGTCTCCTTCTATATCTCCTGAAACGGTGAGCCACTGAGCGAATGGAAGTATTTCTCCTCCCGGCCGCCAGGTGCGGCCGGTATCGAGGGAATACCAAAGTTGGTTTGAATCGATTGTTACATTGCCAATCGTGACTGGATAGCCTTCGGGATAGACAAAAAAAATCCCGCTCGATCTTTGGGCATAAGCTCCCCATGCTTCCGCTACGAGCGGAGTTTGAGACCATGAATTACCGGCATCTGTCGTTACATAGGTGAACCTTATGAGACTGCCTGGATTCGGGGGCTTGCTAATTATAGCACCGGTAGTCATGCAAACGCTATCATTCATCAAGGCAATACCACCGTCGCTAACATATAGAGTGCTCCCGCTCGACCTCACGGAATTATATAGCGGTGAATCAACCGGCAACCACGTATTGCCACTATCGATTGTTTTATAGATTCCATTCGCGAGCGATGGCGAAGAGCCCAAACCGATGGAAAACCAACCATCCTTGCGGTCACGCATGCTAATAGAAGTGATGGTGATGCTACCAAACCCATTTTGCAAATTGGTCGGCAAGATTATAGGTGTCCACGTGCTGCCGCCGTCAGATGTTTTAAAAAGAGCTGGCCGGAGCTCGGATAATATCCAAGGGGGTGAACCGAATGAAAATAAAGTATCACACCCAACAAATCCTGACTGCGTATCGAAGAAAAAGCCACATCTTATCGCGCCTGGCAAACTACCAATTTGCTTCCAATCCTGCGCAAGCGCAGGTGCCACAAGGGCGCCTAAAGCTGCCAGGCAGAAGAAATGTACTATGAACCGTCTCATGGTCAAGAAAAACGAATACCGTGCGAGGACTTTCCTCGCACGGTATCCGTTGAAGTTATTTTACAACGAGCATGGTCTTACTTGCGATCACGACTCCTTGTGGGAATTCAATCGTATAGTAATAAGTGCCCGCGGGTAATTTATTTGCGGTAAAGTAGAAAAAGTGCGTACCGGCGTACGTAACTTCCTCATTGTCCCTCAGGACTTCCTTGCCTGTTGCATCGACGACCTGGATTGAAGCCACTCCATCTGCCGAAGTGGTGAATGGTATTGTGGTCTTGAAGCCGCTCGATGCACCGACCGGGTTCGGGTAGTTCTGACCGCCGCTGTCACTCGGCATCGCCGCCACCTGCACACTCTTCTTCAAATCCACGATAATGGATGTATTATCGCTGCTGCACGTACCAGGGTTCGTGGGACTTACTAACGAAATATGCTCGTAAGTTCCCGGATCATTGTCACAACGAGGAATGTATAAGCAGATCTCGCCACAGTTGGGGATGTCATTATTAATGGGTCCGCCATAAATTGTAACTTCTCCTGTAGTGGCATCATAATTTGACACGAAAGCAGCCCCACTCGGGCTACTAGTCACTACCCAATAATTCGGATTTGGATTGAATGGCGCGGTACTGCATGCGAGTGATGAACCTCCAACCCCGCATGTATTGTACGGATCAAGCGGCGGGTCGCATTTGAGAATGAACTGAGATTGTGTTCCTGCCGCATTATAGAAGCAGACCTTGGTTCCGCAGGTACAACCTGTGCAGTCTGGATCCGTTCCCCATGGCGCGACTGTAATGTAGCTGCACCCCGTGCCACACGCTGGCGTCGCTTGACAGGTTCCTTCATAGAGAGGCAGCAAATTACCGCTTTCCCATGAAGATCCCTGAGCCGTAAGCCAATTCCATCGATCATAATGTTGGAGGCAATCATAAGTGCCACAGATGTAGACGGTCAAAGTAACGGGCCATTTAGGAGTTCCCGAGTTACCGAGCCACATTCTATCGGTATGGCTGGCAACGATTCGGAAATTGCCATTCCCGGCTCCCCAACCTTTGTCGAAGGTCTCTGTAGCAGTTCCCTGTCCCGACCAGCAAGTTTCATCGAAGCAGTCAGGAGCGGGGCCTGCCCAGGCTCCCAGCACGATATCGACTGTATCCGTGCTGGTATCGATTGTTATCGTAAACTCCTGGCAGCAACCATCACTGCAATATGGAGCATTGCCATCATAAACGACGGAATTCACCGCTTGTGCCCGCCCCGTTTTCGGCGCGGCGGATATGAGCAGCATGGCCGCAAGCACCGGCAAGATGATGCCAACGGCCCTCCACGCCGCGTTGTTATGGCCTCGCCGAAGCGTCAGCCGTGAATGCTCCGGGCCTGTTTTGGCGCGGGAGCAAATCGAGTTTTTAGAGTGTAGTCTCATGACCGAAATAAATTAAGTTAAGGAAATTATTCCGGACGTTTGAAGCTTATGGTCTTTACACCATAAGCTCCTACGCCGGAACGTTAGACGCGATCCCGCGTGAGAAATCACGCGTGCGTGGCTTTGGTAAAGGGACGTGCCGCCATGCGAGCACGTCTCTTTTTTTGCGCGCGCGGAAATGGCAGGCTGGAAGCCCTGCCCCGCACGCGCGAAAAATTTTTGAGTTAAGGGAATAGCAAACGGGATGTGCCCCTCTGTTGCGAGGGAGCGGAGAGTTCGATTTTCGGGCGTTCCGATGTTCTTATTGCGTTCCACACTCCAAACGGTTAGAAACTCATTTGGCGAAATCAATTTTTTAAATCACCTCGATGACCCGCGAGGCCGCGGACGCAACAGAAAAACAGAACACCCCAGGACGGGGCTTTTGCTTTGCAAGGACTCGTATGTACTTTAAGTTCACTGCAAAGCGATGTGAGACGAATGCTCACTTTATAGGAAGATGGAACGTCGCTCATTCAGGAGTTAGTTCGCATTAGAAAAAAAAAAAAACGGCTTCCATAAGAAAGCGATATACACCTAATTGAATCTTCTCCCCCCTCCCGCGGTTAACGGCGCGGCAAATTATGATAACCGAAATAACCACCACGCAACTCGCCGATCTTCGAGCACGCCTCGCGGAACTTGGCGACTCTCTTTGACTTAGCTCCTAAAGAGCGCCGGATCGACACGCTCGAATCGGAATCCGGCCATACGCAATTTTGGGGCGATCCCCAAAAAGCCCAGAAGGTCATGCAGGAACTTTCGCGCCTCAAAAAAGAGCGCGATGATTTCCAGAAGCTGAAAGCCCGCGTCGATGACATCGAAGAACTCGTGGAACTCGCACGCGCAGACGATTCGCTTGCCGCGCAGGTCGGCGAGGAGTTCTCGCATTTAGTCGAAGATCTGAGGGCGCAGGAAGTGGCCGTCATGCTCGGCAAGCCGGATGATAAGAAGGACGCGATCCTCACCATCAACGCCGGCCAGGGCGGCACCGAAGCCTGCGACTGGGCCGAAATGCTCGAACGCATGTACACCCGCTGGGGCGAACGGCAAGGCTATAAAGTCCGTATGCTGGATGAACTTGCCGGCGAGGGCGCCGGTATAAAATCGGCCACGCTCCAAATTGAAGGTGAAAATGCGTTCGGTTATTTGAAGACCGAAAATGGCGTGCATCGCCTCGTCCGCATTTCACCCTACGATGCAAACGCTCGGCGTCACACGAGTTTCGCGAGCGTCTATGCCTATCCCGTGATCGAAGAGGATAACACGGAGATCGAGATCAATCCGGCGTTGTTGCAGCGCGACACGTTTCGTTCCGGCGGCAAGGGCGGGCAGAATGTCAACAAAGTCGAGACCGCCGTTCGATTGACCTATAAATACACGGATGTCGAAGGTAATCCGCACACGGTCATCGCCGCCTGTCAGGAGGAGCGTTCCCAGTTTCAAAATGGCGAGCGGGCGATGAAGATGCTGAAATCACGTATTGCCGCGATTGAGCGCGAGAATGAAGAAGCGCGCCTCGCCTCCATCGAAGGCTCGAAGAAAAAGATTTCGTGGGGTTCCCAAATTCGCTCCTACGTTTTCCAGCCCTATACGATGGTGAAGGACCACCGCACGAAAGTCGCGAAGACCGATGTCCATGCCGTGATGGATGGCGACATCACCGAATTTATGAAGTCCTACCTGCTTTACGAAGGCGGCAAGCTGAAGGTGAGCGAGGGGGCGGAGGAAGAATTATAAAAAGCAATTTCGATTCACCCGTCATTGCGAGGAGAATTGAACGACCGAAGGGAGTTCAATTCGACGAAGCAATCTGTTCGCTTCGATAGAGGGATTGCTTCGTCGAACGAATCTCCCTTCGGTCGATTCGCTCTCCTCGCAATGACATGC
>DASRZC010000050.1:0-29826 GCA_035686785.1 Kapaibacterium sp. (SeqCode) | reverse complement strand
CTGCGCGTTATCAATACTCCGCCGCGCGGCATCGGCGGGACGACGATGGAGCATGTGGCCGTGTATGCGAGAGACCATAACCAAAGCCTGATGGGAGCGTTATCCGCGATCGACTTTGTGCCCGGTGTGCAAAGCCGCGCGGTCCAGCGCATTCACGAATTTGTGCGGCTCATGCAGAAATATTCGGCGATGCGCGACAAGATGTCGCCCAGCGAACTGCTTCGCTCAATGATCGACGAAACGAATATTCTGCAAGAATTAAAGCTCGAAAACACGATGGAAGCGCTTTCGCGGCGCGAGAATATTCAGGAATTCCTCTCCGCCATCACCGATTATTTCCACGAAAAGCCGGACGCGACACTGGAATCATTCTTAGAAGAAATTTCGCTGCTCAGCGAAGTCGATCAAGCCGATGGGACGAAAAATGCCGTCACCTTAATGACCCTCCATGCCGCGAAAGGTTTGGAATATCAGGTGGTGTGCATCACGGGTTTGGAGGATGGGCTGTTTCCGAGCCAGCCGGTTGGCGGCGACCGCGAGCCGCGCGATTTGGAAGAGGAGCGGCGGCTGTTTTATGTTGGTATCACACGGGCAAAGCGGCGGTGCTATGTTTTTTACGCAACGGAGCGTCTCCGCTATGGCGAAACCACGCGCTCGCTGCCATCGCGGTTTTTGGAAGAAATAGAGAAGTCCGGCGCTACCGAACATGTGACGAGCTTCGGCACGAAGCCGCGGGAGCGCGAATCGCATACCGACCGGACGCGAGAGTTTTCTCACTTGTTCGCGGGATCGCCCGTCGTCAATGGCCGAACGTTCGCGCGCAAGCGGCGCGACTCGCCGATGTCGCATGCGTTGGACGACGAGCCCCGGACGAATTATTCGCAAATTGAGGATGGGCAAAGTTTGCATAATGGCTCGCGGGTTTTCCATGAAACGTTCGGCGAGGGCCGCATCATCGCGCTTGCCGGATTGGGCGATAAGGCAAAAGCGACCGTGGAATTCCCGAAATTTGGCAGAAAAAATCTTATGCTGAAATTTGCGAATTTGAAGGCGCTGTGATATTGTTGATTCCGGGATTTCTGGATTCCCGCATTCGCGGGAATGACAAATGGATGAATCTTGGTGCGAAGCGCGGAAAACATAACATCCCTGTCATTCCCGCGAATGCGGGAATCCAGGTTCGGAGCAATTACTCAAATCTGCGATCCTTAAATCCCGGTTCAGGCAACCAAGCCGTAATTATTCCGTATTTTCGTAGCGGGAAATTCAAACACAATGCTCATTCGAACGGAATTCATAGATCGGCTGGCCGAAACCCTCGAAGGTATGGCGGTCTCGAACGCGCGAGAAACGGCGCCGGGACAGCGTGAGGCAAGCGTACTCGTCTATCGCGCGAGCGGCGCGGACGTGGGCGGCCCAGTCGCCGGCGAAAGCCCGCTGCTCGAAATCAATCTGATCGAGAGTGACGGCAACGCGTGCGTCGTCGTCACCTCGGCGCTGGGGATTGTGGAGATGCATGGCATCGACGAAGTGCGCCTCCTCGCGGCAACGGAAGAGGCGGCGTTTTATTCTCGTGAATCCCCGGAAAAAATTTCGGTTCTGACCGTTAGCTCGCGCGGTTCGATCCAAGTGTATGTGAATATTTCCGAATCGCTTGTCGAGATGGAGCTTTCCGAAGTGAGCGACGATGATCTTCGCGCGGCCGTGGCCCTCAAGATTTTCGAGGAGCACACGGAAGTATTTCGGGATGAGGAGTAAAGGTTCGTCTCTTCGGATTTCGGACACTGTGAAATTTCAATTCACGCTTTCCCAAACATCCGCCGCGCGCAAGCGTTACCGAATCGTGGCGGGAAGGGAAAAGGAAATGTCAGACGTTGCCCGATGCGTCGTGGAAACGGAGATGCCAAAACTCACGGAGTTCACGCTTTCGCTCGTTACCATGTCCGATGCAGAGCTGCTCGCGATGAACCAGTCCGCGCTGGGCCACGATTGGTTTACCGATATTATCACGTTCGAAATCGAGCGAACGGAAACGGCGCTCGAAGCAGAAATTTATCTCAGCGTGGACCGCGCGCTCGCAAATGCGCGGCGCTACCGACAGGCGAAGGATGTGGAGATGCTGCACCTCGTCATACATGGCTTGTTGCATCTGGCGGGTTATGACGATAAATCAACCAAAGGCAAGAAACAAATGCGGGCACGCGAGCGTTGGTATCTTGTTCGGATTCGTCCATGAGGATTTTCCACGATAGACCAATCTCGACGGCTGAAAGAATTCGTTGCTTATTAGTTGCTTTAAAGAGCCGTCTTATGACCGCGTTTCGCCCATCCTGTTTTGCATAGGGAATAATGATAAAAGTCGATAGTTCTTTTTCGGAAGCGCGGGGGCCGGAATCCGGCCGGGAGCGCATCATAGAGATTATTTTTTTCCTGCTGAAGGAAATTCGTGACAATACCCCGCTCACGGAAATCGACCTCCAGCCGCTTTCCGTGCGCGGCTTCAGCGAAACCGAGATTTCCACCGCGTTTTCGTGGCTAATCGATAGATTTCAGGCGGCGCCAGGCGATGACCCACTCGTGCTGGCCGTGCCTTTTGGAAAACGCAATATGCTCGATCCCTCGAAAAGCGCCGCCGAAGCTGGTTTTCGCGTGTATCATGAGGTCGAGCGGTCCGTCATTTCTCCCGAGGCGCGGGGTTTCATGCTGCAAATGATGGAACTGGGCCTACTAAGCGATTCCGAACAGGAATTCCTGATTGACCGCATTCTGCTCTCCGGGATTCCGAGTGCGTCTCTCGAAGACGTCAAGGAACTGGTGACGAATACTATCTTCCATTTCGATTCTTCCTTCTCCCCACAGGGCCGAGTTATGCTGAATGGCTCGGACCGGGTACATTAGAGCTTTCTTATTGAATATAGCTGGGTTGTTAGAAACATTTGATAATTATAAAAACTCGCTGTTCATGAGAAAGAAGGTGTTAGCCATAAAAGCTCCAGATATTTCAATTATTCATAAAAATAATTTGTAACCGGGAGCAGGCCGTGCGTTTTACTATGTATGGCAGGTAAACGAATTGCGGTGCATCTTTAGAGTATTTTTCGAGCAGCGGAACCTTTAGACCGGGAAGTGGATATATAAATGCGGACTTCCATCTTCCGGTCCGAGAGGAGCCTGCAACGATGTGCATGCCACGTTCGGTATCGCAAGTTTTTTCCTTGGTGTTTTCCTCCTTGCTTTTGCTTTCTTAACATTACCGTATCATATTTTTCGAGAACCATGAACCATCTACAATCTTCCCTTAGGATTTCCACCGGATTCTTCCGCGCACGATCGAAGGCCAGGCGAATGCCGGCCAGGAGCGCGGTTGCGGCGTTCTGCATCGGTGTCGTGTTATCGGTAGGCGTGCTTTGCACGAACCCTGGCACAGCCGTCGCGCAGAACGAGCGCATTCATCACACGATTGTGAAGCAGCACCTTTCGCCGCCCTCGATGGGCCGCGAATTCTGGTTTTCGATGCTTTCGAATTACTGGGGCCTCGATGATGGCGGGAAATATATGCGCATTTATATTACGTCCCCCAAAAACACTACGGCCTACGTGCAGCTGGGCAACACCGGAAAAGTTCCGATTACCATCGAGGCGTATAAAATTGGAATGTTTATCATCCCGGAAGAATGGGAAATGGAGTCGAGCGGAGTCGTCGAGCAAAAGTCCATTCACGTTTGGTCCAACGATGCCGATCTCACGGTCTATGACATGTCCCACAATTATGCAACCTCCGATGGGTCGTTCATTTTTCCGACCATCGGCTGGGGTACGGATTACGTCGTGGCGGGATACGCGTCACTCTTCGAAGAAAGTTGGGACGACCCCTCGGAATTTAGCGTGACCGCCAATACTGACAATACAACAGTCACTATTACCCCCTCCTGCGATTTTCGACTGTGCGCTGGAGGAAATGAAAGCGGTGACGGCTGCTCGAGTATCGTGGGGTATCGGGCAGGCGTGCCGTTCACCGTTCAACTCAACCGGGGAGACGACGTGGAGTTCAAGCCCGTTTTAGCGCAAGGCGCGGATGGGTACGACGTAACCGGCACGATCATCCATTCGAATAATCCGGTCGGCGTCAACTGCGGCAGCGACTGTCCCAATATTCCAGCCGACTATGCCTATTGCGATCACGTCGAGGAGATGGTACCTCCCGTTCGCACCTGGGCCGAGACGTATTATACTACTAATTTCAAGGCACCTCCCCAGCAGCCTGCTTCCCATGATTTCGGGCTGTATTTGATGATTTCATCCAAACCTGGTCAGATAATTTATCGGCAGGACGCCGCGTCGGGCAAACGAGTCGAGTGCCAACTCAACGGTCAATATGATACCTATTGGGATGAGCTGGAACTCGCTCAAAAGTTTTGGAGCGACGCGCCATTTTTGCTGGTCGAATATATCAATAGCGCATCCTATCCGGATCACATCAATGGCATCGGCGATCCCGCCGAAATTGTTATAAATCCGCGCGAGGATTTTTCCAAGACGGTTATTTTTCAAGCGCCCGTCAGTGGGGGAAAGCAACTGCCTTATACGAGTTACGCGAGTATTATTGTCAATAAAAAGGATGAAAACAAAACGCTCTTCGATAATCAGAAAATCAGCGCATACACGAAGGAGAGTGTTGACGATACATTCGATGTTTTTACCGCGTCGAATATTGGCGCAGGTACGCATACCGTGACGGGCGATGACTCCGGAGTCGGAGTCTATGTTTATGGGTATGCCTGGGACGAATCCTACGGCTGGGCCGGCTCGTTTGGCAACGGCACCTTCCAGGCGAAAGATACGGTCGCTCCGCTCGCCGACACGATGGGGTCGTGCTATGCGGCCACGATCCATGTGACCGATTCCGGCATCAATCCGGGCGGGATTCCACAAAGCAAATTAGCCACGATCCGGCTCGATACGGATTATAACATGGCGTATATCATCAACCCGGATTGGCACGACGGCACCGGCGCGGATACCGGCGGTTACAGTATGTTCGTGCTCGATAAGACCAAGCCCGCATATCTGCAAGTCGATGCCTTCGATCTTGCAGGCAATGCAACAACGGTTACAAGCATCTACACGCCGCAGGTGGCCCAAATCGATCCGCCGCTTCAAGATCTCGGAGCCTCGATCGCGGGGCAGACGAAATATGCCTACGATACGATCATCAATACGGGGCAGGTGCCGTTCAAATTCGATCAACTAAGCTTTCTCTATAACAATGTTGGATTTTCTATCGATAGCGGCATGAGCCCGCAGGTGCTCGCCGTCGGAGAAAAAAGAATCATAAAGATCGCATTCACGGCTGTTAAACCAACGCTCGTCGTCGATAGCATCCTCTTCGGCGATGAGTGCGGTATTCAAAGTGTTGCCGTCACGGGCAGTGGCGGCTCGGCGGATTTCCTTGTGAGCGATCAGGACTGGCCGAACGAGGTTTTCTCGCCGCCTTCCTTGCCGACGAAGACCGGCTATATCAAGACGGTTAAGATCGAGAACCTTTCGCAGATTCCGATTACGATCGATGGTGCGACCTGGCCGGACACCCATTTCGTCGCGGTCGATACCTTCCCGTTCACGGTTCCGAAGACCGATCCGAAAACCTTAGCGCCGGGAGTAGTGTCATTCCGCATCGCTTATTTTCCCGATGCAAATTCCGTTACTACGCCGAATCGAACGCAAGGCAGTTGGACGAGTCCATCCATCAATCCCGATGGCAGCGAAGCCACCCGCAAGGATAGTTTGGTTGGCAATGGTATTGCGCCGACGGTGACATTCATCCAGGATATTGACACCACGATAGAATGCGCTCAGCCCGGTGACATGCTGCACCTTACCTTCCAAATCGCGGATGCCGGGAGCGCCGGCGGCACCGTCCAACATGTGTATCATACCGATTCCAACGATTTTATCAATTTGCTCGGGACACTTTCGAATGGCAATACGTGGAATCCGGGAGACGCATCGCAATCGTTCGCGCCGGGACAGTCGGCGACCATTTCGCTGGATTACCCGGAGCCGGCCGGTACGAATGTAACTGCCGTGGATAATTTGATAGCAATCGACGGCGAAGGCGATACCGTTGGAGGACATCCGATTCGAGTGACGGTCCACATGGTATACCGGGCAGGGCAGGTGCAGCCGCCGGGAATCATCGACTTTGGGACGACGCCGTATCAAAATCAGCTGTTCCCATCGAAGACATTCTTTATTACGAACTCGACCCAGGTGCCGCTCACGGTCAGCAGCATTCCGCTACAAGCCGGCGGCGCATACAACAACTCGTTTACCATAACGACGGTGCCACCGATGCCGGATACGATACAGCCCGGCGCTCGCTTGCAGGTTACGGTTACCTTCAACGACTCCTTAAGCTTCGATGCCGTGCAAACGGCTGAATTGGGTGTCAACTGGGATGGATGCGCGCCTCAAACGATGTCGGTAACTGCCGCGGTCTCCGTTTCGGGAGCGGTCTCGAAGGGATATATTCCCACGCCGATTCTATCGTGCGATCAAACGACCATCAACGACACGGTCATCGATAATCAACCGCACAACGCTACTACTGCCGATTATGTGTACGATACCGTAATCTCGGCAACGTGGATCGGCGCAAATCATGGCGCGAATTTCGCGCCGATAACGGGTCTGAATAACACGGTCATTCGAAGCGGTGATTCCTTGTTTATACCCATCACATTCCTTCCGGGGTCGCAGAAGGGCCTTGTAACCTATACCGATTCGCTACAGGTTATTCTTCGGAACGACCGGGGCATCTATGATACTGTGGTTCAGGCTAATTCCGGTATCGCGGGCACGGCGCTCGTTTCGGCGAGTTCGCTGTTTGCCACGGATTCCGGCGCGGCAAGCGATGGAATGTCCGTCCCGGCGACGATTACCCTCAATAAGCAGGGATTGACTTTGCCGGCGACACAAATGGACATCACCGGTATCGAGTTAACTTACGTCATTTCGCATCCGGATATGCTCATTCCGAATAAACCGAATCCGTTCGCGATCGATCCGAAACTTACTGCTCTCGGATGGACGAGCCAGCCCGATCCCGTTCCGGGCACCCGTTCGGATTCGGTCATACGGGTGAAGCTTTCCGGCCCGAACCCGTTGGATGATAACTTCACCAATCCGAGCACGGTGGGGCAATTGCAGTTCCAGGTCGCGCTCGATAAATCCGATTCCGCGACGCCGGTAACGCTCCAATCGATTCAACTCTATACCGGAGCGAGCGCCAGCACGCCGGTTGGAACCTGTATCGATACGGCGGTAACGAGCAGCGGCTTCTCGCTTATTTTGCGATGCGGCGACGCCACGTTGCGCGGCCTGATGAATGGTCAGGGAGTTATCGACTTCATCCAGCCGGCCACGCCGGACCCGGTGACCGGCAGCACCGTGACCTTCCGCTACGCCAATCGCGGGGAAACGAATATTACGCTCGCGATCTATGATATCCTTGGCCACGAAGTAGCGCGGCCGATCGATAACGTCAATCACGAAGCTGGCGCGTGGCAGGTGAGCTACGATGTCTCGAAGCTTCCGAGCGGCACCTACACGTACCGCCTTAGCTCCAGCAACGCCATGGGCCAGACCGCGCTCTCGAAGCAGTTCGTGATCCAGCACTAAGGGAAGTGCTAAGAGCGCTAAGTGCTAAAGTGCTGAGTGCAAACTCGGTGCTTTAGCACTTCGTTTTTTTTGAGTTCCGGGAACCAGGATCGCCGGCGATGCGCGTCCGTCATTCGATGTTCATAATTGCCTGGAATTGTAACCTTTCGGAGTTTCGCTGGTCTTCGTTATAGGACCGGCGATGACATTAGAGAAAAATTAGGCTTACCCTGTAATTTTTCAGGGACTCCGCGATTATTTAAGCAAAGGAAAAAACATCATGATGTGCGTGAAACCCTCTCGAACCAATAAATATAGCGTCGCGCTTGCGGGCCTGGCGCTTGCTGCTGGCGTGGGCACCGGCACCGGCGCGGCATGGGCACAAAACGCCCGTATCCATCACCAAATCGTAACCGTGCGGGACGCCCCGCCCACCATGGGCCGCGAGTTCTGGTTCGCCATCCCCACCAATTTTTTTGGCGTGGACGAGGGAGGAAAATACCTCCGAATTTACATTACCTCGACAAAAAACACCACGGCCTATGTGGGAAATGGCACGGCGACGATTGCAACGATACCCGTCACGGCATACCAGGTTGCCACGTTCATAGCGCCGGAATCCTGGGAAATAGAAACCAGCGGCGATATCGAGAATAACGCCGTTCACGTTTGGTCGAAGGATGCGGACCTGACGGTCTATTTTATGTCGCATAATTTGGCTACGTCCGATGGCACATACATAATTCCGACGATCGGTTGGGGAACGGATTATGTCGTGGCTGGCTATGAGGGGCTTTACGAAGGCACTGCGGATTATCCTTCGGAATTTACCGTCGCCGCGAATACCAATAACACGACGGTCAACATTACTCCTTCATGTGATCTTCGCTCGGACACCAACCCGTCGCGCGTTGCGTATCCGGCGGGCCAGACATTCCAAGTCATGCTTCAACGCGGCCAGAGCGTGCAATTCCTCTCGGTACTGGCGCATGATGTGACGGGATATGACGTCACGGGCACGGTTATCCATTCGAATAACCCCGTTGGCGTGATCGGTGGTTCGATGTGTACGAACATCCCAATTAATTTTGCCTATTGCGATCACGTCGAGCACATGATCCCGCCCGTTCGCACGTGGGGCGAGATCTACTATGGCACTTATTTTACCCAGCCCGTTGGCCAAACGGGCCACGATTGGGCCCAATATTTATTTATCTCATCCAAAGCGGGCCAGGTAATTTATCGCGAGGATAAAGCTACCGGCACCAGTATCGAATGCGTTTTGAATGATAAATACAGCGTTTATTGGGACGAACTCGAACTCGCGAATAAATTTTGGAGCGATGCACCATTTTTGATGGTCGAATACATCAATAGCTCGAGTTATCCCGATCAGGTAAATGGCAACGGTGATCCTGCGGAAGTCGTTATCAATCCGCGCGAGCAATTTACAAAGACGGTTGTCTTTCAAACCCCATTCAGCGGCGCAGGTCAGCGGCCATATACTAATTATGCAACCGTTATTGTTAATGTAAACGATGAGCAAAGGACAACCTTCGACGGTAAGGGCATCATGAAATATGTTTCCACGGTGCAGCACATCGACGATACGTTCGATGTTTTTACCGTCCCGAATATTCAGCCGGGCGCGCATGTGGTGACGGGCGATAGCGCCGGTGTTGGCGTTTCTATCTATGGCTACGGCTATGACGAATCCTATGCCTGGGCTGGTACGCTGGGACTTGGGACGTTCCACGCACTGGATACGGTCGCGCCGGTCGCGGATACATCGGGCGAATGCTATGATGCGTTTGTGCATCTTTCGGATGTGGGCGCGCTTCAGTCGAAGCTCAACAAGATTCAGATCGATAGCGATTATAACATGGCCTTTACGCTCGATACGGGTTGGACCGATGGCGTGGATCTCGATACGTCAGGATATGGTGTGTCCGTTCTCGATCACAACGATTTTGCCTATCTGCAAGTCTCGGTCTACGACGTGGCGGGAAATGTGACAACGATCACGAGCACGTATCAGCCTGACGTGACCGTGATTACACCGCCGGTGCAGGATTTCGGCACCATTTCTCTTACGGGGAGCGAGACGCTGTATGATACCATTCGGAATTCCGGTAGCACGCCGTTCGGCATAACGGAACTAAAACTAAAGCTTGGCACCGAAGGGTTTACGCTCGTCAATCCGGATTTGAGTCCGCTCGCGCCGGACTCGACGCGGCTCGTCGAGATTCAATTTCAGCCGAAAAAAGGAGTGGAAGTTTATGACACAATTTTGTTTGGAGACGAATGCTCCCTGCAGTCCGTTCTCGTCGAAGGCAATGGCAGCGCGCCCGATTTTACCGTGGACGATCAAAGTTGGATAAACGTGCCGCTCCAACAGGATACCGGCTGGATTCAATTGCCCGTCGTTATTCATAACAACTCCGCATTGCAGGACATCGGGGTGAAGTTCGATTCGGTTTCCGATCCCATACATTTTTATTTAGCGCCATACCAGAAGGATTCGGTTACCGTCCCAAAGAAGGTGAGCCTAAGTGCGCCGGACGGCCTCGATTCGGTCTGGTTCATCTACCAGCCGGCCGCCAGCGAGCAGGATGGCGCACGCGGTTATTGGCACAGCCCGGATGTGCTCGAAGCGGATGGGAAGACCATGTCCATGCGGAACGATTCTCTGCATGGGAACCCGGCCAGTGCATCCGTATCGCCGACGGACGGCGATGCGGGTTTTACGTTGGCTGCCACGCCGAACCCGGTAACGGGTTCCGAGATCACGTTTAGCGGTGCAAATGGAAACGCCGCGAATCTCACGCTCACGGTTTACGATGTACTTGGCCGCGAAGTGGGGCGGCCCATCAATAACAAGTACCACGAGGCGGGAGAGTGGGAAAGCTCCTTCGATATTTCGAAGCTTCCGAGCGGGACCTATACCTACCGCCTGCAACTTGGCCAGGCCTCGATTTCGAAGCAATTCGTGGTTCAGCGGTAGGCAGCGGTGTAGCGCAAACTTCAGTTTGCGACCCCGCGCGGGGATCGCAAACTGAAGTTTGCGCTACAGTTTGCGCCACATGGAACGGAAACCCCCGGAACGGGTTTCATTACTCATCTTTATGGTTCATTCGTATTTGTTCATAATGGATCTCGGCAATCCAAAGCAGCGCCCTGGCCATTATTCATAAAAATAATTTGTAACCCGAAGCGGTTCGCGCGTTTTTATCTAATAGGAGCATCGCCTAAAGTGAATGGCAAAAACAGTCAGATGAAACCCATCGAACGATTTAATCCACGCGGGCGCGCCGCGCGCGGACGCCAGGAGCGGGAGGGCGCACACCACGCGATCCTCGCCATGGTGAGCCTGGCACTGTGCGGTATGGTGCTGGTGGGCAGCACGCACCGGGCTATGGCGCAGGGTGCGCTCATTCACCACAAAATCACCCAGGAGCATCTTAACCCGCCCGCGACGGGCCGGGAATTCTGGTGGGCGATCCCCTCGAATTTTTTTGGCGTGGACGAGGGAGGAAAGTACCTCCGAATTTATATCACTTCGGCCTATAATACTACGGCGTATGTGGGCATCGGCACGAAGACGGTCGCGCAGGTGCCCGTGACGGCCTTCCAGATTACCACTTACATAGCGCCGGAAGCCTGGGAAATAGAAACCAGCGGCGATGTCGAAGATAACGCTGTTCATATCTGGTCGAAGGATGCGGACTTGACGGTCTATTTCATGTCGCATAACCTGGCTACTTCCGATGGCGCCAAAATTATTCCCACCATCGGCTGGGGGACCGATTATGTCGTGGCTGGTTATGAAGGGCTCTTCGAAGGCACCTATGACTATCCCTCGGAATTCACGATTGCCGCGAATACGGATAATACGGTCGTTCAGGTTACTCCTTCGTGCAATTTACGAGGCATTGGCGATCCCACTGTTGCGGTCTATCCGGTCGGGCAGACGTTCCAGGTACGGCTCGATCGCGGGCAAAGCGTGCAGTATATGTCAACACAGGCACAGGATGTAGAAGGATATGATGTAACGGGGACGATTCTTCATTCGAACAATCCCATTGGCGTAATCGGCGGTGCGATGTGTACGAATATTCCGATCAATTTTCAATACTGCGATCACGTCGAGGATATGATTCCTCCCATTCGAACATGGGCCGAAACCTACTATGGAACGTACTTCGCGCAGCCCAGCGGCCAGCCGGGCCACGATTGGGCTCAATATCTATTTATCTCCTCCAAAGCGGGCCAGATCATTCATGGGCACAATAAGCAAGTGGGAGATTTTCAGGCAACCACTATTCAAGGACAATATGCTGTTGACTGGGAAGAATACGAAAAGGCGCAAAAATTTTGGAGCGACGCGCCATTTTTAATGGTCGAATATATCAATAGCTCAAGCTATCCCGATCAGGTAAATGGCGATGGGGATCCCGCGGAAGTGGTCGTCAATCCTCGCGAGCAATATACCAAGACCGTCGTCTTTCAAACGCCCTACAGTGGCGCCGGCCAGCGGCCCTTTTCGAATTATGCGACCGTGATCGTCAATATAAAGGATGAGACAAGAACGACCTTCGACGGTAAGAGCATCATGAAATATCTTTCCACGGTGCAGCATGTTGACGATACGTTCGATATTTTTACCGTCCCAAGTCTTCCGCCGGGGGTCCATACGGTAACCGGCGATTCCGCTGGCGTGGGTGTTTATGTTTATGGATATGGATATGATGAGTCCTACGCCTGGGGCGGAGGATTCGGAACGGGGACCTTCCATGCGACCGACACCGTATCGCCGCGCGCTGATACGATGGGTTTATGCTACGATGCGTTTATCCATCTTGCCGATTTCGGCCTGAACCCGGGCGGAATTCCACAGAGTAAGCTCAACAAAATTCAGATCGATAGCGATTACAACATGAACTTCGCACTCGATACCGATTGGGCCGAGGGCGTGGGACTCGACACATCCGGCTATGGTATGTCGGTCCTCAATAATAAAGATTCCGCCTATCTGCAGGTCTCGGTTTATGACGTGGCAGGGAATGTGACGACGATCACGAGCACGTATTATCCCAACGTGGCCGTGATTACTCCGCCGGTGCAAGATTTTGGCACGGTTTCGCTTACCGGCTCGGCAACGCTTTATGATACCATTCGAAACGTGGGGGCAACTCCGTTCGACATAAAGGAATTAAAATTAAGGCTCGACACCGAAGGGTTCACGCTCGTCAATGCGGATTTGAGTTCGCTTCCAGCGGATTCAATGCGTATCCTGGAAATTCAATTTTCCCCGAAGAAAGGCCAGGAAGCCTATGACACGATCGACTTTGGGAGTGAATGCCTCCCGCTTTCCGCCATCGTCGAGGGCAATGCGGGCGCGCCCGATTTCTCTGTGGACGACCAGAGCTGGATTAACGTGCCGCTTCAAATAGATTCGGGTTGGATTCAATTGCCCGTCATCATTCATAATAAATCCACGCAGCCGCTCGGAGTGAAATTCGATGGCGTTTCGGACAAAGTCCATTTTTATCTTGCGCCATATCAAAAGGATAGCGTCACCGTGCCTGCGAAGAAGAGCAAAAATTCCGCGGACGGTCTCGACTCGGTTTGGTTTATCTACCAGCCAACGGCAATAGAACAGGATGGCGCGAGAGGGTCCTGGCATAGCCCGGATGTGCTCGAAGGTAATATGCCTTCAATCCGGAACGATTCCCTCCACGGCAATCCGATCACCGCGCTCTTGACCTTCGCGCAAAATATTTACGATACCGTTGATTGCGCGTCCGCCGGCGATACGCTGCGCCTTGCGTTTATCCTTAACAACGCCGGCAGCGCGGACGCGGTTATCAACCGGGTCTCTGCTTCGGATACGACACATTTCACTCTGCCCGTCGGCATTCAGCCGAATGATTCGACCTGGGACCCGTCGAAGTCAGCGCAGCTCCTCGCTAAAAATGGCGGCACGGATACGATCGTGGTCTATTATGTCGTTCCCGTTGGCGTTAATCGCGTGGATATCGACACGCTGACGGCTACCGACGCGCAAGACCAGCCGTTGCAGGTTATCGCGCAAATCGTCGTCCAGCAGCTTAATATGACTATTACTCCGCCCACGCTGGACTTCGGGCAGGTTCCCTACCAGAGCGGGAAGATTACCCAGACCATCACGATCACGAACCCGAATCCGACGCCGGTAACCTACACCGACATCTTCTTCGGTTCGCAGAGCGGTAATTCCAATGGGTCGTTTACTATTTCGCCGAGCGCGGGCAATGGATTGCCGGTCACGCTCGCGCAAGGGCAGTCGCTCTCGGTCAGTATCACGCTCGATCCTTCGAAGAGCTTCACATATTACCAATGGGCTATTTTGGAATATGCCACGAATGCATGTTCTGCCTTCGATACCATTCTGGTATTAGTGCATTCGCCCGGTCCGGCGGCTCGTAGTACTTCGGCGCCGCCAATCCTTGCATGTAACCATGCGATCGATTCGATTACTATTTCGGATACCACCAATCTTGACAACACAATTGTATCCATCAACTGGCTCGGCGCGGATAGTAGCGTTTTTTCTCTGCCAATGGATACAGGGCTCGTCATTGCCGCACATGATTCATTGAAAATCCCGGTGCAATTCTTGCCAAACGCGCAGGACTCGAATCTCCAGACCTATATCGAGTCGATTCAGATCGGATTTAAAACTTCGCAAGGAGGCTCGTTCGATACCGTGTCCCTTGAAGGCACCGCGAATTACGCAACCGCGGTGGTGACCTCGCAATTCGCGACCCTATCGAGCCGGGCGGGTAACCAGGTGATGTTGCCGATGAACCTCACGATCACCCATCCCGGGTTCGCCATGACGAATACAGACCTGGATATTACTGGCGTCCATTTGGTCTATCTCATTTCCAATCCGGATTTGCTGAACATCGATAAGGGCGATGTTGCAGCCGCAGTGAGCCAGCTGCCGCCGGGCTGGTCCGTTCAGCCGGGTTCCTACGTGAGCAAGCTGGGCGATACGCTTTCCCTGTATTTGCAGGGGCCGAAGATTACAGACGCGGTTAATAGCTTTGGGCAGATCGCGTTTCGCGTCATGCTGCCGAAGATCGATTCGACGACGAACGTCACGCTGGACTCGCTCGAATTCTTTAGCGACGGCGTGACCTCGGGCTGTATTACGCCGGTGATCGAGGATAGCAACTTCAGCCTCATCCTCGAATGCGGAGACCCGACGCTACGCAGCTTTATGCAGGGCAAGGGGATTGTCGAATACATCCGCGATGCTTCGCCCGATCCGGTAACGGGTTCCTACGTGACGTTCAACTACGGGAACCAAACGGCAACGAATGTCACGCTCGCGATCTATGACGTGCTGGGCCGTGAGGTTGCGCGGCCGGTGGATAATGTTTATCACGAAGCCGGCTCGTGGCAGGTTTCCTGCAACGTGGCGCGGCTTCCGAGTGGAACGTACACGTATCGCCTGAGCGCCAATGGCCGAGCGGGCAAGACCGTGATCTCGAAGCAATTCGAGATACAACGGTAAAATTACGAATTACGAATTATGAATTATGAATTAAGAATTATGAATTTATCACAAAAGGAACGGAAGCCATTCGAAGTGGTTTCTTTCCCCAGCTTTCCTACAATTGAAATTCGTACTTCAGAATTATCACAAGTTTTTTAACGGATGATCGAATCATCCATGTATCACATTCAGAACAAACAAAACCATGCGTAACCGTCTCTTTTTGATTCTTTTTGCTTTCGCTTTCATAGGAATTGCCGGGCAAGCTTCGGCACAAGGCGTTTTGACGCCGCAGGTCCAGGTCGGATTTTTGGCCGGGCCGGTCGGCGGCGTCAACCTCGTGACCTATAATTCCGATGCGTTTCCGATTCTAAGCTCGGAACCGACGTGCTTCCTGGCGCAGAATGGCTCGGATGTCGCGGCGTGGGGTGGCATTTCGCTCGAATTCCCGCTCGGGAATGCGCAGGCGCTGCAAAACTTCATCGTCGGCGAGGTCATCTACGATTCGAAATCCTCGAAATTCACAAACACCAATGGTGGGGCTAATGCAACGCCGACCAAGCTGAACGGCTTCGTCGATAATAATTCGAGCGTGACAACCGCGCTTGACGCGAGCCTCAGCTACTTAGTGGTGAACTTAGCGTATAAGTACAACTTCACTCCGGGCCCAAGTCCGGTCGGACCCGGCATCATGATCGGCCCGTCCATCGGCATCAAGATGTCCGCAAATTTCAATAAGACGGTCACCGTCTCGGCCATTTCGCCGAATGCTTCGGCCGCTAATCCCAACCTGGCAGCGGTGCAGACCGTAACGAATTCGAGCGCGATCACCACGGCCAACGCGCTTCGGATTTCGCTCCGCGCCGCGGCGACGTATGATATTTCGTTTTCGAACGATTGGATCGCCACGCCGGTCGTCGGCTACGATTTTCCGATCACGAAGGTCGATCCCACCGAGAACTGGCGCGCATCGGCGCTCTTCGGCGGCATCGCGATCCGCTATTTCATTCGCGGATAATCGGGGCACGTACCAAGTGTAGCCGTGACCTTTAGGTCACGGTGTGATTCGGTAACTCGCTTCGTAGCCGTGACCTTCAGGTCACGCCTACGAAGCGAGTTACCGAAGAATTACGGGCGAAAAGGCATTGTTCATTAAATGACAATGCGAAAAAAAAATATAGTACCATGAATCTTCGGATTTTGGGCATGAATTCGTAATTTCTGCTTTTTGCCGTCGCTTTCCTTTTTTATTTTTGATACCATGAAGAAATCTTCCATTTGGCTTCGCTTCTTTTGCATCGCCTTCCTTCTCTTTTTTAGTGTAAACGGCTTTTTTTTACCAGAGGCTGCTCATGCTCAAAAGGGCCAGACCTCGCTGGGCACCGATTTTTGGCTTGGCTTCATGCCCAATTCGTTCGGGACGACGTGCTGCCCGCCGCAGGGAATGGAAATCTTCATCGGGTCCGGCACAGCGAACCTCGTGAAAGTGGACATCTATGGCGGTCAAGCCCTCCCTGTCCATCAACAGCAGGTTATGACCGCGAATACGATCTGGACGCTATCCTCGCCGGAACCCTCCCCGTGGGAAACTCCGGTACCGGAGCAAGCTGCCCCCTGGGCGGTGCATGTCTATTCCCAGAATCCCGTCGTGGTTTATGGATATCAATACACCGGCGCGAACACCTCTTCGACCGATAGCTATCTTGCTTTGCCGACTCCCGCGTTAGGGACTGACTATTTTCCCTCATGTTACTACGACGATCAATACACCTTGGGCCCATCCAATCCGTTGGCCGGACAATTCCTCATTATCTCGCCATTTGACGATAATATCGTTACGATCGGCCCGGTCAAAACGGACACGCGGGCCGAGCCATATCCTCAAAGCTCGAGCGACGTTACTATTTTGCACAACAAGGGCGATGTCTGGAACGTGACGCTTGCGAAGGGGCAGACTTACCTCGTTCAGTCATCGGGATTGAATTACGGCGACGATGATTTGACGGGAACCCACATCGTTAGCACAAAGCCAATCGCTCTCATCTCCGGACATCAACTCTGTTCCATTCCGATCGGTGAACTTGCCAGTGTGAACGGCTCCAAGGATGAAGTGATGGAGATGATACCGCCGCGCCAGGCATGGGGTTCGAGATATTTCGATTATCCGACGGCGACGCGTGTGGATTGTGGGGATATGGTCCGCGTTATTGCCGGGGAAGATAACGAACAAATTACCGCGACAAGTATGAATGGTTCCCCGTCAGCCCTTCTTCTTCATGCCGGGGATTTTTATGACTTCGACTTAGTCACCGATCCGACGGTCTTCTCATCCGATGGCAATAAACCCTTCCTGGCGGTCCAAATGGCGTATAGTCAAGGGTATAATGGCGATCCCGGTTTGTCGGATCCATTCTCCATTGTCCTCACGCCGCAGCAGCAATTTCAAAAGAAGATGATTTTCAATACGCCCGACCGGACGGGCGTTCCCGGCTTCGTACATTATGCGACGTTCCTCTGCCAGACGGACTCGATCCAAAAAATTCAAATTAATGGGCACCCGATCGGCTATTTTACCCCCGCTGGTACAGCTCCCATTCCTGGAACGAACCCTCCGATGTCCGGCTATAGAATTATATTACCCGGCGATGGCAGCACATATCTTGCCACATGCGGCGCGCCGTTCGGGTGTTATCTCTATGGTTGGTCCACCTTCGAGAGTTATGGTCATCCCGCCGGAATGGCTCTCGGCGTCCCTTCGCCCGATACGCTGCCACCGCTCGAAACCCATACTTCCTCGTGCGGCAATTACCAAGTCGAACTTTTTGAGACACGCCATATCCCGAAGTTTAGCTTCGAGGACACGAGGATTGCCGATATTGCCATGATTACCGACACGCTGGATGTCCGCTGGGCGCAGCCATCCTATAATTATGCGTTTTCCTTCGATCCCGCTCATCCGCCGTTCCAAACAGGGGATAGCACGGCATTCTTCGACCTCACGGTGCTCAATCCGGCGCAAGATGCCTATGCCGCCGTTTGGACGACCGACCGTGCCGGTAACGATACTGTCTATCAATATTCGTACACCGCTCCAAAGGTCAAAGCCTCTCCCTTGCCCTTTACCTTTGTGCCGGTGCGGGTTACGCTGGATTCGTGCGAGAATATCTTCTTCAAAAACACGGAAACCGGCAGTCTCCAGATTTCGAGCGATAGTATCATGGGCATCGATACCGCCGGCAAATTCACGATTTCGCCTTCGACGATCAATAAACTGCTTGCTCCGGGCGACAGCGTGGAGTTCCAGCTATGCTTTTCGCCGTCCGATACATTGCTGTCCTCCGATACACTTTTGCTCGGGGTTGGCTGCGCGCAGTTCAAGTATCCGCTTGCGGGGCTGGGCATTACGCCGCTCATCGTTGCAAGTGATGTTAATTTCGGAAGCGTGCCGGTTGGTAATTCGTCCCTACCGACACCGGTAAAGATCCAGAATGTTGGTAAGGCACCTCTCACCATCACGACAAGTTCTCAACTCAAGGATCTTACCAATCTCAACTTTACCTTCACGGATATGGGACTGCTCCCGATCACGCTTAAGCCGGGCGAAGTCAAATCGCTGAATTTCACCTTCCATCCGGTGGCGACAGGCCCAATCCAATCGCGCGAGGATTGGGGCACGGACCTTCCCGCGCCGTTCGCGCATCAAATCAAGGATACTTCGCAATTGCTTGGCTATGGCGTGCAGGCCGGCCTCAATTGGGACCGCCCAACGCAGGGGTATTGGACCGAGTGCTCCAATCCCGTTATCGATACCGTCAACCTGATTAATCCATCGAGCGGAGGATCGGGCGAGAATATCACCGTTGATACCGTGAAGATCATCGGACAAGATGCGGACGAATTTACGATCGTTGGAAACGGGACGGGAACCCCGACCCCACCGCAGTCATCCTGGAATCTTCTGAAGAATGGGACGATACCCGTCTATCTTCAATTCACTCCGAAATTGGCGAAAGGATACATTCTTCGAAGCGCGCAAATCATTGCAGTTGGCACTTCGGGCGACAAGACGTTTACCCCCTCGATCGCGCTCACGGCGACGGTGCGGCATGCGACGATCCGCATCACGCCATCCACGTATGACTTCGGCACTGTGGCACCGGGGACCAACGTCTCCACCAATTTCTGGATTCACAACGATGGCGATACCGTGCTTTCGCTTTCGAGCCTTACGGTGGGTAATGGATTTACGCTCACCGGCTTCAACCCCGGCGAGCAGGTGATGCCCGGCGATAGCGTCATGGTTACCGTCAATGATGTGGCGCAGATCGGCACGACCATCGCGACTCTTTCTGCGAGCACCAATGTGGATACGCTCTGCACCCCGGGCACTTCAGCGCCACTCAAGATACAATCCACGAGCTTTATCGTTGCCGCGACAGGCCATGACTTTGGCGATGTTTATGTCTGCCAGAACGGCTCCGCCGTGGTTACGGCGCGCGATTCGGGCTCGAAGGATGCGCTGCTGATAAGCGTTCGGATCGTCGATACGCTTGGAAGCAAAGGCTCCTCACAATTTACTTTTGCAAAAGGCTCGCCGGGCTATTCCGATTCCGTAACCCTTGTTCCCGGCATGACGCTTCACACCGGAGATTCTGCGAATTTTACAGTGAACTTCAACCCAGCAATTGGCGGCGGAACGTTCACGTATGTCGCCTATACCTTCGTCGATAAGGAAACACTGAAGGACACCGTGGTGTATCAATTGCTCCAGGGCAAGCCATTGCACTACACCAATACGCTGAGCGTTCAGAATGGCGCCCCGACAACGGTCTATTCCGCATATCCTGCGCAAACGATCGACGTGCCGGTTCAAATGCTGAACAACTCGCTCGATGCTACCGCGGGGGTGTATGGCATTCAATTTACGTTGCGGTATAAGCGCGACATGTTCGTTTCCTATGGCGTCGTCGATGGAAACCTGAATCCGGTCACGAGCGATACCATGACCGATCCCAACGACCCGAGCTATATACTGAATACGGTGACGATCACTTCGATCTCGCCGATCACTCTGGATGATAGCACCATCGCGCACTTGAAATTGGAGTATGTTCTCAGCAAGGACTCGGTTTCCGATATCGAGGTGATGAACCCGGTGTATTTGGATCAGACCGGCGCGGCCGTCTGCTGGGTTTCGCATGATACGGTCCCCAGCAAGTTTGCCGGGCTTGACCGCTGCGGCGACCCAACGCTTCATACCCTATTGGCAGGCGGGGTGGTATCCTTCCATATTCAGCAGATCACGCCGAATCCTGTTTCCAGTCATGCCACCGTTGGATACAACGTCCAGCTTTCCGGCGTGCCGCTTACGATGGAGGTCTATACTATCCTGGGCCAAAAGGAGGAGACAGTTATGAACGAACAGCCGGTTGCCGACGGCGATCATACAGTTACGTTCGAGACCTCGCAACTTCCGTCGGGGCAGTATGTGCTGCGCATGACGGATGGCTCGAGCGTCGAATCGCGGCCGTTCGTTATCGAAAAGTGATCGAAAATATATTACCATACAAGCCCTCGCGTTTGATTACTCAACCGGCGAGGGCTTATTTTTTGCAAACCATTCGTTCTCAAAGTGAAAACGCGGATGTAAATTACTCATGTGCAATTAAAAATTTGAACCTCCATGTCAAATCCCTGGAAAGAATTAGAACGATTCGGCCAGAGCCTCTGGTATGATAACCTGAGCCGAAATTTCATCACGAACGGCAAGATCGCGAGCATGATCGACGATCTTGGCTTGGGCGGCATTACCTCGAACCCATCCATCTTCGAGAAGTCGATTTCTGGCAGCGATGAATACGATGACGATATCGAGCAGGGCGTTCGCGACGGCCTCACCACCGCGGAACTCTATGAGCGGCTCACTACCGACGACGTGCGCAACGCTGCCGACGTGCTGCGCCCCGTATTCGACCGCACCCAGGGCGCGGATGGCTTCGTCTCCATCGAAGTGGACGCGAAGCTCGCCAAGAAAACCTCGGAAACGATTGATGCCGCGCGGAGACTCTGGAAGATTGTCGATCGGCCAAACATCATGATTAAAATTCCCGGGACTCCGGAAGGCGTGCCGGCTATTCGGCAATGCCTCTCTGAGGGAATCAATATCAACATCACGCTTCTCTTCGGGATTGGAAGTTATACGGATGTGGCTCATGCGTATCTCGATGCGCTGCGCGATCGAAAGAGCCGAGGCGAGGATATTTCCCGCATGGCGAGCGTCGCGAGCTTTTTTCTTTCTCGAGTGGATACGAATGTCGATAAAAAACTCGAAGCAAAGATCGGCGCCGCCGACGGCGCGGCGAGTGCCATGCGTCCGTTGTTTGGCAAAGCTGCTATCGCTAATGCAAAACTGGCTTACGAGCGGTATCTGGAAATATTCCAGGGATCCCAATTCGCCGACTTGAAAGCCGCCGGCGCTCGGCCGCAGCGATGCCTTTGGGCGAGCACCAGCACGAAGAACCCCAAGTACAACGATGTCATGTACATCGAGCCGATCATCGGTCCCGATACGGTGACAACCGTGCCGGACGAAACGATCGAAGCCTTTGCGGACCACGGTAAGGCCGCGAATACTATTTCGCAAGGGGTTTCGGAAGCCCACGAGACCATTGACGAATTGCGCAAGTTCGGGATCGATACGGAGCAAGTTGCCGTCGAGCTGCAGGTCGAGGGCGTGAAGAAATTTGCCGATGCCTTCGATTCGCTCGCAAAAAATCTCGAAACGAAACGACACTCCATCGAAGAAGCGATAGCCTGACATGCTTGGGACCGGAGAAACGATACAAAGCGAAGAGACGATGCTCTCGGAGGAGGTGCGCGTCATGCTCGATCGAGCCATCGAGCAAGAGCTTCCCACGCGAATATGGGAAAAGGATGCAAGCGTTTGGAGCGCAGATGAAAAAGTTCGCAAAGCCATTGATGGCCGCTTAGGGTGGCTCGATGTTTCCGATTGGACGCTCAAGCATCTCGATGAAATTTCCGAATTTGCTGAGGGGGTGCGGAAGGATGGCATTACCACCGTCGTCATTCTTGGCATGGGTGGCAGCAGCTTATGCGTCGAGACACTTCGCGATACGTTTGGTGTGAAGGAGGGGTATCCAAAGCTGTTGGTGCTCGACAGCACCCATCCCGATCAAATTTTGGATGTAGAACGCGCGTGCGACCTAAAGCATACGCACTTTATCGTGGCCAGCAAATCGGGCACGACGCTCGAACCGCAATGCTATTTCGATTATTTCTGGAATAAGCTCGAATCCATTGGCAACGATCGGCGGTTTCATTTCGCGGCCATTACCGATCCCGGAACGCCGCTCGAAAAAATGGGCGAGGAGCGCGGGTTTCGCCGCACGTTTGCCAATCCGCCAGATATTGGCGGGCGCTATTCGGTGCTTTCCTATTTTGGCATGGTCCCCGCCGCGCTCGCCGGTATTGACATCGAGAAAATCTTATCGAGCGCCGGCTCGGAAGCTGGGTTCAGCCGTACGGAAGATGATCGAAATACATCGCTTTCGTTCGGGGTGTTTCTCGGATATGCCGCGCAGCATGGGCGCGATAAACTAACGATCGTTACGCTGCCCGAACTGGCTTCCTTTGGATATTGGGCCGAGCAGCTCCTCGCCGAGAGCACTGGTAAATCCGGCAAAGGCATTCTTCCCATCGAAGGTGAATCCCTGCGCACCAGGGAGGAGGAAGCCAATCACCGAATCTATGCGCACCTTACCCTCGGCGAGGAAACCCTGGACGAAGCAGAGCGCGCGAAGCCCGCTCACATCGAACTTCATCTCAGCCAACTCGCGGATCTTGGCGCGCAATTTTTCCGTTGGGAATTCGCGACGGCCGTTGCCGGCCAGATGATGGGCATCAATCCGTTCGACGAGCCAAACGTCGCCGAGAGCAAAGCGAAAACGAACGAGGTGCTTGTGAATTATGATGCTTCGAAATCCTTGCCTCATGATGCAAGCTTTGGCATTGACGCAAGCACTTCCGCACTCGACAACTTTTTATCCGCGAACGTCAAGCCCGATGGGTACATAGCGCTCATGGCATACCTGAACCGGAATGAGGAATCGAAATCCGCGCTCGCCGCATTGCGCGAGAGACTCTCGCTGAAATATCACGTGCCGGTGACCATCGGTTTCGGCCCGCGATTTCTGCATAGCACCGGCCAGTTCCATAAAGGGGGACCGGCGACGGGCGCGTTCGTGCAGTTCATCGATTCGCCGCGGGAGGACATGCCAATTCCCGGCAAGCCATACAGCTTTGGCACACTTATCCGCGCACAGGCTATCGGTGATTTCGAAACATTGCGAAAGCATGGCCGGCCCGTCGTAAGCTTCGACCTGGGAAAAGAGCCGTTGAAGATCGTTCGAAATCTTTCCTCCTAATTTTCAATATTCCTTCTTTCCGTGGAAGAGACGACCGGCTTGGGCGAACGGCGCGCGAGAACCATTGTCTGGATCGTGCTTCTTGCGGAGACGCTGTGGGTCTTTTTTACGAAGTACCTTCCGCTCGATGCCGGCCTGTGGTCGCTTCAGGCGGAACTCGTTCATAGCCATCTGTTCCATTCCGCTCGGGATGGATGGCATCTCATCCCGTATCCCGCCTCGAATATCGGCGCGCCGTTTTTTGCCGCACTATTAACTTCTGTGCTTCCGGGTGAAGTGGTCACCCGATTGCTGCTCACGATCGGCGCGATTTTCCTCCGTGGCATGGGGATGCTCGCGCTCTTTCGCGTACTGCGCGTTCGGGACGCTGCAATTTATTTTCTTATTCCGGTGCTTGCAATGACGGGCCTCTGGTACACCGGGGCGCTTCCGTATCTATTGGGAGAAATGCTGGCGATTTGGGTGCTCGTCTTTTTGCTTTCGCAGGACCATCCGCGCTCTACTGCTTACTGGACGCTGAGCATAGGCCTGCTCTTCGTTTCGCTTTTGAGTGCGCTCGCGTTCCTTTTCGCAGCCGTTGCGGTTATTGCAATTATGCTTCAGCAGCGCAACAGCGTGCATCTCTCGCAAGGCTGGCTGAATGAGCCGCGCGCGGTGATAAGCTCGCTGGGCTTGGGTGCGCTCGTGCTCCTGCTCGGCCTCGTGGGTGGCGAGCCTATTTTCCGATTGTCCGCGACCGGCTTTCTTCCGAATGGTCTTCCGCGCCTGCTTTTTCTTCTCACGCCGGCGCCCGATGTGCTCGAAGCTACCTTCCGGTATGGCGATATTCTTCACGCACTTCTTGAATTGCTATTTATTCTTGTGCTGCTCGGCTGCTTCGCGCGGGCGTATCTGCTGGCGATCGAAGAGGTAACGTGGCAATCGCGCGCCGTGAAAAGCGCCGGGTATATTCTGCTCGTCCTCGCGCTCTTCAGTCCGCTCATCGCGCACATCGGCATCGAAACATCATCGGGAGTTGTGTTTGCCGTGACCTTTATTTTGGCGGGTTCCTATTCGCGCGGTCCTGCTGTTCGAAGAACGCCGATCGACCGGCTGCTTTCTACGCTCACAGTCATCACCGTTATTGCATCTCTCGCGATCAATGCCTTTTCGATTGCTGCCGGCAGCGCGGCGGCAGGGGATGTTCTGCGTTCCGCGCGGTTGCTCGCGAGTGACGAACCCCAAACCGTTGCTCAAAACGAGCATATCAGCGCAATCCGTATTCGCTTCGTAATGGATTCCACGCTCGGTGCGAGGGCGGCGTATGTCGGCGCGTTTTCCTATTGTTCTACCGTTCCAATCTATCTTTTTTCCGAGCGTGATGTGCTCGCGAATCCCGCGGCATTCCAGCCGCCGGGCGGGATGGTAAGCACAAAAAACAGAGGGTCATTAGCCATCAGTCCAGCGATTCCTGTCATGCTCGGTTCGGAGGATAAATATGTAGATTCGACGGTTCGCATTCTTGCCGCACTGCCGATGGGAACGCATAGTTCGAATGCCTTCGGGCCGTATGATCTTTCGCTGAAAGAGGATGCTGGTATCACTATCGATAAAGGCGAGGCGAAATACCGCCTCGCAATCGGAAAATTGCAAGCGGGGCATCCTATCGAAATGGCGGAGAAATGATATGACTCTTTTTGAAAAAATTGCGAATCACGAAATCCCGGCGAAGATTATCCATGAGGATGACGAACTCGTCGCGTTTCACGACATCAATCCGCAGTCGCCGTTTCATATTGTGATCATTCCGCGCAAGCCCATTCCTTCGATCAACGATGTAACTGCCCTCGATGCGGAACTGGTCGGAAAAATGGTCGTCCTTGCAGGTGAGTTGGCCCACCGTTTGGGCATAGAAGAGAGTGGCTACCGGCTCGTCTTTAATTGCGGCCCGGACGCCGGGCAATCGGTCGATCATATTCATTTGCACCTGCTCGGCGGACGAGCGATGGGGTGGCCACCGGGGTAAAAAATTTCGAATTACGAATTCAATGAACGTAAACTCCGCAGGACAAATAACGCTTGGCGAACTCACCGTTAACCGCATCGGCCTGGGCACGAACCGCATTACCGATACCGACGCCGCGCACGCAGTGCTGAAGCGCGCCGTCGAGTTTGGCGTGAATTTCATCGACACGGCGGACGTCTATCAAAAAGGCCAAAGCGAAAGCATGATTGCGAAGACACTCGCGCCCTATCGCTCCGGACTTGTCATTGCCACGAAGGGAGGGATGTCCTGGCAGGATTCCAGCGCGATCAACGATCCCAAGTATCTTCGCGAAGCCCTGGACGCAAGCCTGAAGCGGCTGAAACGCGATCGTATCGATCTCTATCAACTGCACCGCACCGATCCAAAAATTCCGATCGATCAGACGGCCACCGTATTGAAAGAGATGCAGGAGCGTGGGAAAATCCGCCACATCGGCTTGTCGGAAGTGACGGTGGAACAGATCGAGCGGTATCGGGCGATTGTCGAAATCGTCTCCGTTCAAAATCAATACAATATTCTGGAACGAAAGCACGAAGCCGTTCTTGATTATTGCGAAGCCAACGGCATCGCGTTCATTCCGTGGTATCCGCTGGCGAAAGCGAAGCTGGGGCAGGATGCAATCGATCGCATTGCGCGCGAGCATAATGCCTCCGCCGTGCAGATCGCCATTGCATGGCTGCTGGCACGGTCGCCCGCCATGCTGCCCATTCCCGGAACTCTTTCCGTCGAGCACCTGGAGCGAAACATAGCCGCCGCAAGAATAGAACTTACCGGCGACCAGTTCGACTCACTAAGTGAGATCGCTACTTCTCCGCAAGCAGCGGCTTGAACATTGCCTCCACGATCGTATCCGCCCGCCAGCCCGTGAAGCTCGTGCGGATGATCCCGCTACGGTCGATGACGAACGTGACGGGGATCGACGCCATCTCGCCGTAGGCAGCGGTAACTTTTTCGTCCGGAAGCAGGATTGGATAGCTGACCGGATGCAATGCCAGCCACGGCTTGACCTTCGACAGGCCCTCGTCGTCCAGCGCGATCCCAATAAATTGAATCCCCTGTGGGCCATATTCCTTTTGAAGATTGGCAAATTCCGGAATTTCCTTCCGGCACGGCGGGCACCACGTTGCCCAAAAATTAAGCATTACCACTTTGCCGCGATAATCGGAGAGATGATGAAGCGTGCCGGCCACGTCCATGAGCGCGAAATCCGGCGCGGGCTTGCCGGCCTGAAGCAGCGCGGCAGATGCGGCGCGCGCGGAGTCCGGCGACATGCCGTTCGATCCGCTAACCTGATACAGCGCAATAGCTCCGACGATGGCGAAACCGGCGAGAATAGGAACGAAAAGTTTTGAGTTGCGAGATTTCATGGCAAATGTTAGAAATGATTACTTTCTAAGACCCCATTCGAACCAAGAAGGTTTCCGGCGGCAGGTTCTTCTTTTAAAGCTAACTGAAAATTAATTGCTAATTGCAAACAGGTGCCTTTTTGTTTTTTCAATTGTCATTTAATGTTAAGAATGCGCGAACGCATTTGTTTTTCATAAACCGTAAGAATTCTTTATAGTTTTCTTGGCTTGCGGGATACGTTTAATTTTCATTTTCGGCATTCCTCTGGAAAGAAAATCTGCTTTGAAAAATTTTTGGCTTTTTCCTTCTTCATCCTTCATAATTTTCCCGGATGGAGCCTGCCCTGAGCTCGCCGAAGGGTGCCCATTAAATACCCTCTAATATAAGCACTACACAATCCAAAGTCAAGTGGTTCCGAAAGATTTTTGAAGAATTAATTTAGGCACCTTACGGTAAGACACCTTCGCTTTTCGTTTTTCATGCACCGCACAAATTTTTACCGTACTTTTGTACCCGGTGGCTGTAACCTTTCGCCATCTCGCGGGTCTTCTTACTATGAAGAGACTTCGAAGTTTGGTTTTTCTGCTGGTTTGGGCGGGGTTTTCCAGCCCCTGTGTGAGCTATGCCCAAAACACACCGTTCCAAAACCCTTCGCTGGATTCGAATTGCTATTTCCCGCAAATCGGTGACCCGAGCGAGATGGATACGATTGTGGGAAGCGTGCCGAATCAAGAGCTTGGCGGCTCGGTCTTAAAAAATCTTGGGCCGAAGCCGGACGGAAGCTTTGGCAACATGCTCATTGGGAACATTTCGCCATCCGTCGCGCTCGCTCAGGTGGCGACCGGGCCGGGATTTAATCTTCATCAAATGAAGCAATTCGTTCAAAAAATTACGCCGGATGATGTGCAAGGGGACGTGGGTTTTTGGCGATTGGGACATTTTCGAGACCGAGCCCACCTCGATATTTTTGTCGGCTCAGATGCTGGCGCTTGGGTGTATGGAAAGATATTTTGGGCCGATGACCAGGGAAATTACGATACGGCCCGATTCACTTCGTTAGTGCCGCACATCCGTCGCGGAAATTTCACATCCAATCGGGGAATCGGAAATGGACCAATTCAGCCCTATATCGCGCACCTGACGAGCGACACGGTCGATGACATCGTGACTAGCGCCTATACCGCAGACGTGGACACTGTTTTTCCTTACACCGGTTATGATACAGCCTATGCACTTCTCTATCGTGGCGGAAGCCAGCTTTATGGCAAAGATACTGTTTACGAAGACACATCTGCCTATCTTTATCCCGGAAGCGGAAAATCTTCGGATTTGAGATATTGCACCCAAGCCGATTTCCGCGGCGTCGGGAGGGATGATTTGATCGTAAGTAATTTTTCCATCTGCACTTACTACCGAAACGATCCGCCATTCTCGATTCAAAATTTTGCACGTGCAATTTCGAAAGATACTTTTTTTAACGAACCGTTATTGGCACAACCTTCCTATTTTCCAATGAAGGCGCTTTCGAAGAATAGGACTGATCAGTCGGTTGATTTACTTGTTGCCGGTTTCATAGACTCTGGTTCATCTCCAGTTTCAATCTACATTTTACACGGCGGACCTAATTTCGGTTCTCATCTTCTCACGCTCGATAGCGCGGCGTTTGCAATCACCCACCCAAACTTCGCATTCGGGTCATCCCCTTACGAAGATTGGCCGCTTGGTATTGCCGATGCAGGGGACATGACCGGGACCGGCAACCATGTTCTTTTTACAACTGCCCGAAATGATTATGGAGATTATTGGTGGGATGTTTCTTATGTAACCGGTAAGGCGCTCGATAATAAGATCGATATTTGGAATTCCGCTCCATACAGCGTGAGTCCGGGAGACACACTAACCGCGAATGGGGATAGCCTCGAAGATTATCTTTTTTCGAGGTCATGGCCGTATGCGCCGAATGGACCAGAAGGCGCGGGATCGCTATGGTTGTATTATGGCTCGAAAAACATTCCGGTTCACCTCGATTCGCAATGGGCGGATGTGAAAAACATTCCCACCCAAAATGGCGTGGCATTTACGCTCTCGCCCAATCCCACACGATTATGGAGCGTGGCCACGATCGTGTGGCCCGAGGCCGAAGAAGCGGGATACGAAGTGTATAATCTTTTAGGCGAGGTTGTACAATCGGGAACGATTCGAATGCTTGGCGGCGCCGAGCAAGAGCGGATTTACTTCCCGAACCTCGCTTCCGGAGTGTACGAAATTTTAATCCACGGATCGTCTCACGAAGCGCGGGCAAAGCTCGTCATCGTGCGATGATTCAACCTGATTCATCTCAATTATGGAGATTTTTCCCTGTCATTCCCGCGAAAGCGGGAATCCAGACCCCAGCGGACTCGGCTATCCAAACCTGGATTCCCGCCTTCGCGGGAATGACATTTTACACATTCAAAATCATCTCACAACCATGAAACCACTTTTGCTTTCCATTCTCGCGATGTTCGCGTTCGTACTTTCACCGCTTCGCGCGCAGCAGAAGCAGCCCCCGCCGCCGCCCGTTTCCGTTTTTCCGCTCGGCGGCCTGACGGCGTCCGGGCCGAGTGGTGATTACAAAGACGAATTCCCCCTCTTTGGGTTCAATATGTGGTATAATGGCAGCCCGGCCCAGCTCAATCCGGGGCAGGGGGCCATCGGAGATATCGGAGGGGGGGATGCCACGATCGGTGGCCTGAGCCTCGACGGCGCGTTCTTTCCAAAGAACGTTTATAACCCTTACTTTTTCGAAGCCGATGCCGATCTCG
>DASRZC010000049.1:0-6970 GCA_035686785.1 Kapaibacterium sp. (SeqCode) | reverse complement strand
GCCGGTACAATTGGCGGCGGAGTTTGGGAACGCCCCCTTTCTCAAATGTCGTCTATTGAACATAGGTCCGTCGCGCAAACGACGGCAGTCTCCCCCGAACTTCATATTTACCCCAACCCCTTCTCTCAATCGACCGAGATTACCTTCACATCGGAGTCTGCCGGGTATGCCGATGTCTCCATCGTAAATCTTCTCGGCCTGGAAGTCGCGCATCTCTATTCGGGCGAGCTCGCGGCGGGAGAGCATAGCTTCGCGTGGAGCAAGCCCACCGGCTTGCCCGATGGGATGTACGAGTGCCTCGTCCGGATGAATGGGCGAGTGGAGACGCTGCCGATGGTGCTGGCCCGGTGAATCCAGGTGCGTTCGCACAGGCCTTATGTGAAACTCGATGTTCCACTCATCGGTTATGTTCCCTATGCTTGCATTGCATGAAACCTTACGAATGCCGGACGATCATGTTCTTCACCTTCTCGTTCCAAACGTTCGGAAGGGAGAGGAAGTAGAGGTGCTCGTACTTTCGAAAAATGGCGACACCCACGCCGCGAAACTTGCTCTTATCGCCGAAGCGGCACGAGACCCTCTCTACCAAAAGGATATGGACGAGATCGCTGATGATTTTGCCCATGTCGATTCCGAGCACCTTTAAAATCGTGGAATTCCGGTGGAATGTATTCCTGGCTAATCTGGACCCCGTCATAGGCTCCGAGCAGGGAAAGACCCGCCCGGTCCTCATCGTGAGCGACGAAGGGGTTAACCAACTCCTTTCGATTGTGAACGGACTGCCGATCACTTCGCGGAAGGGACATCGCAAAATCTACCCGAACGAGGTTCTGCTGAACGCTGGAATGGCTGGTCTCACGCTCGAATCCATCGTGTTGTGTCAGGGCGCGTGGAGACGCTGCCGATGGTGCTGGCTCGGTAAACTATTGGTAACTAAAAGCAAGAGATTTATGAATAAAAAATTCATAATTACCGAAGATCGCTCAAAAAGAGCATTGTTCATGAAGCACAAATGCTGTGTGCGAAATATTGGACTCTGAAAACTGCTTTTGGAATGTCAGAATTTCAGGAGTCAACAGATGACAAGCGATCAATGGAAAAAAGGATTTTTTGAACTATTCGAATGTGAAATCGTTATCCCGGCGCAGTTTCAGAAGCCAGGCTTCGGCCTGGAATTATTAATCGTAGGAGTTTCCCTCACCCTGCCCTCTTCCAGAGGGAGAGGGTTCTAAGGAAACGAACTACTAAACCATAAACTATAATGGCGAAAAAAGTCACAGGATTCGTAAAATTACAGATACCGGCGGGGAAGGCGACGATGGCGCCGCCGGTCGGTCCGGCGCTCGGACAAAAGGGCGTCAACGGCATGGAGTTCATCAAGCAATTCAATGCCCGGACACAAAAAGAAGGCGATGCGATCATCCCGGTCGTGATCACCGTGTTTTCGGATAAGAGCTTTACCTTTGTCACGAAAACTCCTCCGGCGGCATCGCTGCTCTTGAAGGCGGCGAGCATCGAAAAAGGCTCGAAGGAGCCGAACCGGCTGAAGGTAGCGAAAGTCTCGAAGAAGGATGTCGAGGCGATCGCAAAGCAAAAAATGGTGGACCTGAATGCTGCTTCCATTGAAGCAGCGGTGAGCATGGTCGCCGGTACCGCCCGCTCAATGGGCATAACTGTGGAGGGATAAGCAATGGTAAAGCACGGAAAACGCTACACAAATCTTTTAAAGAAAATCGGCACCGAGGATCCTAAATCGCGCAAGCCGATCGCCCTGGTCGAAGCAGTGAATAAAGTGAAGCAGACGGCTTCGGCGAAGTTCGATGAGTCGGTCGATATTGCGATCAATCTGGGCATCGATCCGCGCAAGGCCGATCAGGCTATTCGCGGGACGGTTTCGCTGCCGCATGGCATTGGCAAGACGGTCCGCGTGACGGTCGTGACGCGCAATCAGGAAGCTGCGGCACTCGCCGCCGGCGCGGATGAAGCGGGTTTCGAGCCGATCCTCGAAAAAATTCGCGGCGGCTGGACCGATACGGACGTTATCATCGCGACGCCCGAAGTGATGGGCGAGCTTGGTAAGCTTGGCCGTATTTTAGGACCACGAGGCCTCATGCCGAATCCGAAATCGGGGACGGTCACACAGGATGTTACGACTGCAGTGAAGGAAGTGAAAGCCGGCAAGATCGAATATCGCGTCGATAAGGGTGGGAATATTCATGCGTCGGTGGGGAAGGCCTCGTTCGAAGCGCCGAAGCTCGTCGATAATATCAATATGTTCCTGAACACGATCATCCGCGCGAAGCCGGCGACGGCGAAGGGGCAGTTCGTGAAATCGGTCGCGATTAGTTCGACGATGGGTCCGAGCGTGAAGGTCGATCCGGCGGAAGCGATTAAAGCGCACGGATAATTCAATTACGAATTGGGACGTCCTTGAATGGACGAAAGGTAATAGCCGGGGACGCAAGTCCCCGGTAAAAGATGAGCCGGGAAGCGGTAGTCCCGAAGGGGCGAAAGGGAAAAAGACCCTCGCGCGAAGCGGACTGTCTATCGTGTAAAGGCTATGGAACTATCAGCCGAATAACGCTCGAAGGCGCGCCGAGCGAAGTGTAGGCCGTCCTGCCGGTAGCGTGATCGAGATAGTTGGAATACAACGAACCGATACCGCTGACGTAATAATAAAGAGGATAGGCCACTACATATGCAGGCATTCCGCTTGTGAATCCTGCGGATTGCAGGGCCGTGGCAAGAATATTACTCGCACCGCTGGGGTTGACAATCACATCGGTTGTCGAAAAGAGATATTTGGTTGGGTCTGATGCAGTTACATCAGAATCCGCTCCAACCGCAACCAAGACCCCAATTTCTATTCCTTTCATGACACCGCTTGTTGTGAAGGATACATAGAGTGCGTTACTATCGGCAATCGTCTTGACGGGATCGAGCGCAACGAAAAAATTCGGCGGCTGCGCCATGATGAACTTTCCAACATAGTACGCGATGTCGCCGCCGACGAATTGAAGGCCCTGTTGCTCCGACATGCCATAACCCTGCTTTGTTTCTGTGACAGTATAAGTTCCAGTGCTAATGCCACCAATCGTCCATCTCCCAGTACTGTCCGTTGTCGTCGAGAGTGAGGTGCCTTGAATGCTGACCGTCACGCCGCTTTGATCGGGTGCGCGGCTTCCATCCGATTGGAAGAGGGTAACGAATCCGGTCATGCTTCCGCTGAGCGATGGTCCCGCTGGTCCCGTATTGCCAGAACAGCCGGCGATAAGAAGCGCAATGAGTATCGTAAAGAAGAATGGAACGGCTTGTTTTATCATAATTAAGAAGACGTTAAAGTGAATTTGAGAAGACGCGAACTGTCAGCTCCATAGTAGAATTCCACACCTTGAGCGATTCGAAGTTTACCACTGGAATCAAATTTATTTAACCTCGGTTAACTACCCTTGATGAATACTCCGTCCATCGAGGATTATATCAAGGCGATCTATAAAGCCGGATCGCAAGGCGAGATTTCCTCGCGCGATATTGCGAGCCGCGTCGGCGTGAGCGCCCCGGCCGTCAGCAAAATGCTGCGCCGGCTCGCGAAGCTCAAATTGGTGCGAATGCACCCAACGACGGGCATTCACCTCACTCCATTCGGCCAGCGGACGGCGCTGCAAACGATTCGGCGTCACCGATTGCTCGAGCTTTTCCTCGTCCGGGAACTCGGCTATCATTGGGATGAAGTCCATGCCGAAGCCGAGCGGTTGGAGCATCATATCAGCCCGCTATTCGAGGAGCGGATCGCGGAGAAGCTGGGGAACCCGGCCTTCGATCCGCATGGCGATCCCATTCCGACGGCGGGCGGCCTCATGCCCGACATCGAAGAAATTCCGCTGCATACGGCCGAGAATGATTCCCAACTTGTAATTACGAGGTTGCTCGACAATCCAGCGTTATTACGCTATGCCGCCGGTCTCGATCTTCTGCCGGGCGCTCAGATAGAGTTTCACGGGCGGCAGCCTTTCGGAGGACCATATAATATCTCGGTGAATGGCGAAGCCGTCGCGCTTGCACCCGAAGCCGCTGAGCAAATTTTCGGAAGGGTGGTGATTGCGTGAGCAAAACGGAATCAGAGGTGATAGCGAAAGGTGCTGTCGTTCGGCGTCAGAACTGGGATAGTTGGGCCAATTCGAAATCGATCGAGCCACATAAGTCCGTCGGCATTCTCCGACGGACGTTTGCCTTCTCCGGCCCGGCGTTCCTCGTTGCCATCGGCTATATGGATCCTGGCAACTGGGCTACGGACATCGAGGGCGGCTCGCGGTTCCATTACGACTTGCTCTGGGTCATACTCGCGAGCAATCTTGTTGCGATATTGCTGCAAATACTTTCGAGCCGGCTCGGCGTCGTGACGGGCCGCGACTTGCCGCAGATGTGCCGCGAGCGGTTTTCGAAACCCACCGCGATATTTTTCTGGGTCATCGCGGAGATTGCGATTGTCGCGTGCGATTTGGCCGAAGTTCTGGGCAGCGCTATTGCATTTAATTTGTTGTTTCACATTCCGCTTATGCCCGCCGTGCTCATCACAGCGCTCGATGTGCTGGTAATTTTATTGTTGCAAAGCCGCGGCGTGCGGTTGCTCGAAGCCGTGATTCTAACTCTCATTGCAACGATGGGATTTTGTTATCTCTTCGAAATCGTGCTTTCCCATCCGCAACTCACGCCCATCCTACATGGGCTGGTAACGCCGACGCTCACGAATGGAAGCCTGTATATCGCACTCGGCATTTTAGGCGCGACGGTGATGCCGCATAATCTTTATCTACATTCGCACCTCGTGCAATCGCGCAAAATAGGGCGGTCGTTCAAGGAAATTCGTTCCGCGCTGCGATATAATGCATTCGATACGGTCTTTGCGCTCAATCTGGCGTTTTTTATCAATGCGGCAATCCTCATCATGGCGGCGGCGGTGTTTTTTGAGCGCGGTAAAGTGGTAACGGAAATTCAGCAGGCATATTATACGCTTACTCCGTTGCTTGGTACCAGTCTTGCAAGTCTCGCCTTCGGCATCGCGCTGCTTGCATCAGGGCAGGCTTCGACGATTACCGGCACGCTCGCGGGGCAAGTGGTGATGGAAGGATTTCTGCAAATGAAGGTGCGGCCCTGGCTTCGTCGGCTAATTACGCGTAGCCTTGCAATCGTTCCGGCCGCGCTCGTCATTGCTTCGCAGACCGGCAACGGAGTCGAGGCCGAAAATCATGCAATCTATAATTTGCTTTTGCTGTCGCAAGTCGTGCTATCGGTGCAGCTTTCGTTTGCGACGGTCCCGCTCGTATTGTTCACGAGTCGCAAGTCGATCATGGGCAAATTTGTAAATCCCTTGTGGCTCAAGGTGCTGTCGTGGGCCGTCGTCGCTGCCATCGCGGGGTTGAATGCGTATCTCATCTTCACATAATTAGAATAGTTCTATATCGCAAGTCGTTGTTTTGTTCCAGACATGCGAATTGAGTACCAGCACGCCTAACACGCGCGTACATGAAAGGAGAGGAACCGGCGATCATGCGGCCCCCTAACGATTCCTCACTGGGAAAAATGTTCTTCGCGGCTGGTCAATTTTAAATACCTGAAACATGATAGGCAGCAAAATCAGATTGATAAATGCCGTTAGCAACAACCCGCTCACAATCACGACGGCAAGCGGCTTTTGGGTCTCGGAACCAATGCCGGTCGAAAGCGCCGCAGGCATAAGGCCTATCATTGCAAGCACGGCCACCATGACGATGGGCCGCACGCGGCTCATGCAGGCATTGCGCAAAAGCTCCACGGTAGTTTCGTGCTCATCGCGGTGATGCTTGACGTAGGTAAGCAGTACCACACCGTTCATGATGCTCACGCCGAAGAGCGCGATAAAGCCGATACCTGCCGAAATAGAAAAATGCAGCCCCGCCACGAGCAATCCAAGAATACCGCCAATCGTTACAAAGGGAACGTTCGCAAGGCTTAAGAGCGCATAGCCCCAGGAATCGAACGTAGTATAAAGCAAAATAAGAATGAGTAAAAGGCTCAGCGGCACCACGATTTCGAGCCGGCTCATCGCGCGCTGCTGGCTTTCGAATTCGCCACCCCAGAGGGCATACGTACCTTCCGGGAAGGTGACTTGCTTTGCAACTAAAGCGCGCGCTTCCGCGACGGCTCCGCCCATATCGCGATCGCGCACGCTGAATTTAATCGCAAGAAACCGTCCGTTCGATTCACGATAAATAAAAGCCGCGCCCGGCTTCACGCTAATTGTCGAAACGGAGGAGAGCGGAATCTTCGCGCCGCTCGAAGTCGAGACGAGCAGCGAGCCGATCTTATCCGGCGCGTCGCGAAATTCCGGTGCCAGACGAACGACGACATCGAAATGTTTCTCGCCTTCGTAAAACTGTGTTGCCACATGACCGCCGATCGCGGACTCGATCAGGTCCTGCACGTCACTGACATTGACGCCATATTGCGCGGCGCGCAACCGATCGATTTGGACTTCGAGCGTTGGCTGGCCAATTTCCGTAAACACGCCTACATCGGTAATACCGCGAATATGCGTCAGAATGTCGCGCACCTGCTCGCCCTTCTCCTGAAGCACGGTTAGGTCGGGGCCGAAGATTTTTACATTGAGTTCGCCCTTTACACCAGAAATCCATTCATCGACGTTGTCAGCGATCGGCTGTGAGAAGTTAATATCCGTGCCGGGAATCGCGGCAAACTTGTCATTCATATCCGCAATGAGTGCATCTTTGGAGTGATGCTTCTTCCATTGGCTCTGTGGTTTCAAATTGACAAAAAATTCCGCGTTAAAAAACCCGGTTGCGTCCGTGCCATCGTCGGGGCGGCCCAATTGCAGCAGTACGAATTTTACTTCGTCGTAGCCCTGAATGATTTTCATGATATGCTCCGCAGTGGTGTCGGCGCTCGACGGGCTTACGCTGATCGGCATCGTGGC
>DASRZC010000048.1:0-24636 GCA_035686785.1 Kapaibacterium sp. (SeqCode) | reverse complement strand
ATTTGGGGTGAATCTTGCTGTTCCGGTCGCTTCCGCGAATTTTCCCCAAATCTCGCCGGCCTCGTATTCAAAAAAGGCGATGCTGGCATAGAGGATTATGAGCGACGCAGGATAAAGATTCAAATTGTCCTCCCACCACGGCCAAGCGGCACGGACCGCAATTCGGAATTCTTCCCATTCAGGCCGCAATGGAATTACAGATAATAGGGAACCAGCATCCGCCCGTTTGTCTGCGGGGATGCGGTCGATCTCCGATGCATAACGATGCTCGAACTCCTCTAGCATGTTAGAATTTTTCCAGGATCTATTATATATATTCTACAGGCGGAGAGTGTCAGGGTTCTTAGGACGAACTCGCGCTCCGGGTCAAAGTTGAGAAACCGAACAGGCCGGGGAACTGCGGAGTTCGGATTATTTTATGCTGCCTTGGCAAGATCGCGCTACTCGGCCATCTCCAGTTCGCGGACGCAGAGGGCTTCGTTCGGATTCAGCTTCTCGATGAAGGTCACGGGTATAAACACGACATCGCGCGTATCGCCGACCGCATTAAAAACTTCCAGGGCGCAGCCATCCTCGGGATATTCTCCTTTTGGGAATAATTCCACAATCGTTCCTACGTCGCCTTTTTTAAGGGGATGCCCTGGAACGTCCTGTGTCAATGCCACTCGTTCGAATAATTCAAATTTCATTTCGATGTTCCTCCTTCTTTCTTCCTTCCTTATTAGGAAAGAGCGTAATGAACCTCCAAGTTCCGTACGGTGACCGCTGCCAGATCGTGGTGATAAAAAGCGATTCTCCCGATGGCCCCCGGAGAACGCCCTCGAGTTCAAAACGTTCCCCAAAGCGGGTAAGCTTTTGGAAGCGTCCTTCTCCGGGAAGGAATTGTTCTCGAATATCTCGGCGTAGCTGCTCAAAATCTTCCCGAGTATAGCCTGCCAATGCAAGAAATTGAGATTTATCGTCTTCTTCCTGCCATACGAGAAGATAATCCCGTATCTTTTCTTCCGCAATGATGGCGTCTTTGGGGATAATTGTCGTCACGGTTCTGGGGAAAGAAACTCGCGCTCCGGGTCGAAGTTGAGAATTCGAACAGGTCGGCGAATTGCGGAGTTCGGATTATTTTATGCTGCCTCGGCCATTGTAGTGCGCTCATGCGGACGTACCAGCGAGGGAACGAATGTGCCATAGTTCATCGGGACGGAGCGCTTCGATCTGCGATTCGGTTACAAGCAGGACATCGACCGATTCGCCGACGGCATTAGAAACTTCGAGGGCGTATCCGGGTTCGCCATTCGGCTTGGGTTCGATTCGCTCGACCACGGTCGCGACATCGCCTTTTTTTAGTCCATGAGCCGAAATGTCCACAGAAAGAGCCACTTCCGAAAATAGTTCAAATTTCATCGTTTTTTCCTCTTATCCGGATGAAGGGTTACAAATTTCCATTCGCCTTTCCACGTTTCGATCCAAACCGTTTTGATGGAAAGCTCCCGTCCGTTGGGTCCATGAACGGCTCCGTATAATACATAAAGATTGCCCTGCTCGATCCGTTCCTGAAAGTTTCCCTCCCCAGGCAGTAGCGAACGGATATCTCGTATTAATTCCCAAAAATCATCCCTCGAATAGCCTCCGAGAGATAAGTATTTCGATTTATCGTTCTTGCGCTGTGGAACGAGAAGATAGTCGCGGACTTTTTCTTCAGCAATAATGGCGTCTTTTGGAATAATTGTTATCAAGGTTCTGGGTAAAGACAGTCGCGCTCCGGGTCGAAGTTGAGAATCCGAACAGGCCTGCGAATTGCGGAGTTCGGATTATTCTAAATTACACTTCTGCCGTCTCGATATGGCGGGCGTGCCACACTTCGTCGGGGCTTAGATTCTCGATCTCCGATTCGGCAACCGTCAGCACGTCGATAGTATCCCCAACGGCATTGAAAACTTCGAGTGCATAACCCGGCTCCGGCTTGTCGAAATACTCGACCACCTTTGCAATATCGCCTTTTTTCAGGCGGTGCTCGGGTATATCGTTGGCTAACGCCACATCCTTATAGAGTTCGAATTTCATTGCGATATCGATTATTGTCCGGTAGTAATGTAATAAATCTAATCTCCTGAAAGAAGTTCACGGCCCAAATTGTTCGCACAGCAAGCCGAACTCCATTCGGGCCGCGCAAAATACCGGGCAGTCTGTAAACATCCTCGTTATGCCGATGCTCCTGGAACTCTGCTTCACCTGGAAGTAGCGGTTCCCGAATATCTCGTAATAATTCCCAATGGTTCGCTTTGGAATACCCGGCCAGCGCAAGAAATTTTGACTTATCGCCTTTTTCCTGCGGAACGAGAAGATAGTCCCGTATCTTCTCCTCCGCAATAATGGCGTCTTTGGGGATAAGTGTCGTCATGACCACTGAGGAGAATTATTTCAGCTATGAATGTTGAACACCCCATGAACCCCGTTTGGAAGCTCGCCTAACATTACTCCGATCACGGCGGCGAGCACATAACTGATGAGGAATGCGAACGACACAATGAACGAGCAGGCGAAAATACTCGCAAGCGTCCGCATCACAAGCTTCGCGCCGCGGTCCGTGTAATACCGCCGGAGTGCAAAGTAGAGATACACGCAAAACAGCACCGCGCTCACCGGCGCGAGATACCGGTGCAGCCACAGGACCGCGGGGATCGCGATCAGATAGGCAAACGAAAAAAAGTAGAGCGAGAACATGAGGTGCTCGACGTACAGTAGCTTCCGCTTGCGGTAGAGGAGCCAGAGGAACAGCGCGAAGACAGGGGTCGAACAAACGAGAAGCACGTACGGGCCGACCTCCTGCATAAGCTGGTTTACCTTGTCGCCCACGTCCTTGAAGTCGGTCGTGTTCGAAACAGTTGGCTTCTCGCCCTTGGCAATCTGCTGCTGGCGTATCTTGGAAAATACGGTGTCGATCTGTTGCCGCTTTGCGGGATTCTGATATTGCCATTCCATCCGCGTGTGCAGTGTGTACCCAAACGCGAGGAAGAAGAGGATGCCAATGATAATATGCAAACGAAGCGGAGAGAGATACCGCTTGCGGCGTCCCGCGACAAACTCCTGCGCCAGAAATCCCGGATGAAAAAGCAGTGCGGGGATTGTATTCAACAATTTCGTATCGAGCGAAAGCACCTCCTGCGCGATATCCCGCAGGTAATGCCGGATGCGAAGCACGCGCGGCTCCATCATCTCGCCGCACTGTGGGCAATACGTGCCCGAACTCTCAGCGCCACAATTCGGGCACGCCCTTGTAACAATTAATACCGCAGCATCCTCTGGCATGACTATACCTATTTCACCATGCGGTTACCGTTTCGTTCGGGTCATCGCGGAAATAACTTTTTCCACATACGATTTCTGAGCATCCGGAACTTCGATATCGCTTCCGGCATGGGCTTGCTTGAGTTGTGCGCCGGTAAGTCCGAAGCGGCGCTCGCGCTTTTGGTATTCGCGGATGGCATCGTATAGATGCTCGCGGCGGAAATCTGGCCAGAGTGTGCTCGTGACGTGAATTTCGCTGTAGGCAAGTTCCCAAAGGAGAAAATTCGAAAGCCGAAGTTCGCCGGAAGTGCGCACAAGCAGGTCGGGATCGGGCATCTCCGCCGTCGTGAGCGCGGCGCGAATCGTCTCCTCTGCAATATCTTCCGGCGAAATTTTTCCCCTTCGAACATCGAGCGCGATCGCCTGCATGGCATGGACCAAATCCCACCGTCCCGAATAACTGAGCGCGAGCGTAAGGGTAAGTCCTTTGTTTTTCGCAGTGCGCTCGATGGCATCGTTCAGTTCTTGCTGGACGAGCTTTGGCAGCAGGCTTGTCTGGCCAATGGTCTTCAGACGCACGCCGTTTTCGAGCATTTCGGCGAGTTCTTCGCGCAGCATTTTTACGAGCAGCCGAAATAGCATCGAGACTTCGCGCCTCGGGCGTTTCCAATTCTCCGTCGAGAACGCGTAGACCGTGAGATAGCCAATACCCAGCTCGCGCGAGGAGCGTGTTACATCGCGCAGGCTTGCAATACCGGCCTGATGTCCGGCGGCTCGTGGCAGTCCGCGCTCTTCGGCCCAGCGGCCGTTGCCATCCATGATGACGGCGATGTGGCGCGGCAGCTTGCCCCGCGCGCGCAGTTCGAGCTGCACGCGCTTATCGTCTTCAGATTGCTGGTATTTATCGAGGCCGAGAAATTTATGCATGCTATTTGAGAAAAATATCTCGTGGCAATTCCGATTGACGAATAATAGATTGCAACGTACCGATCTTCAATTGCTTATGGTCCGGCACCGGTACCGTAATCGTTCTGACGCCGTTCACTCGTTGCATTATAATATGACTTCCGCCGGGTCTTCGCACTTCGCGGAATCCCTGTGAGGCAAGAAGTTTGCAAAGCTCTCGTCCTGAGAATGTTCCTAACTTAGGCATGAACGAGCGAGCGATCTTCGGCTTCGAATTGCGTCACAAAAACCGTGTGCAATTCCCTTCGCTCGACTTCTTCTTCGGAAGCGATCTCGAGAAACAGTTCAACCGCCTCCTTCAAATTCTTCAAAGCATCCTCGACGCTGTCTCCCTGACTCGCAACATCCAATTCAGGACAAAGCGAGACGAATCCTCCATCTTCTTCGTGAATGACTGCGGTATATTTGCCAATTTTCATAAACATATCCCCCGACTTCCCACACAAAAGCCTCAGAAGCTTCGAAGAATTCCATGCTCGCCCTGAAAAGCATCCGCAATTCGAATGCGTGGCCGCGGATTCATCGGACTTGGAAGATTACGTTCCGTGAAGAATCCAACTTCGGAAATCTCTTTATTTGGTTGCCACGCTTCGCGATCGATAATAGTGGCTTCCGCAAAAATTACCACCTCGTTTTCCGATGGCTTCGAATAAACTCCGATAACATGACTTGGCTGGATGTGATAAGCTGTTTCTTCGAGGACTTCTCGCTTCAGGCCGTCCTCGATGGTTTCGCCCGGTTCCAGTGCTCCACCGGGCGTTGTCCAGCTTCGGTTCCCATACGCCATGCGAACGAGGAGCATCCGGTGCTCCTCATCGAAGATTGCGGCGAAGACGCCAATTTTTGCCATTCAAATAATTGCCTTCGCTTGGTCGATCAATGCAAACGCCTCTTCTTTCGTTGGCGCCTCTGCAATGATCCGTATAATCGGTTCCGTATTGCTTGCGCGTGCATGCAGCCAGGAATCGCCGAAGTCGAAGCGAATGCCATCTTCTTTGTTTATTGATATTGCACGGTTTGTAAATCGGTCGGATAAGTCCGATAGGACGGATGGGATTTGCCCTGGACCCACCAGTTCTATTTTCGACTTCACAATTTCATAGCGCGGTAACTCTTTTCTCTTCGCCGAGATTGGTCCACCGAATTCCGCCAGCGCCGAAAGACACAGCGCGGTTCCCACTAATGAATCGCGGCCCGTATGCACTAACGGCAGAATTACTCCGCCCGAGCCTTCGCCGCCCAGGATGGCATTCGTTTCGCGCATCTTCTTCGCCACATTAATTTCCCCAACTGGCGTTCGAAAAACCTTCGCCGAATATTTCTCCGCAATATCTTCGATCGCTCTCGTCGTAGATAGATTAATCACAATGCTTTGATGATGCCTCGAATGCTTCAGCACCTGCTCGGCCGCGAGAACAATCGTGTTCTCCTCGATAAACGGCTCGCCATTTTCCATGATGAGCACCAGCCGATCCGCATCGGGATCGACAACGATTCCCAAATCCGCTTTCTCCCGAAGAATCGCTTCCTTCAACGACGTAAGATTTTCCGGCACCGGTTCAGGGCGATGCGGGAAAATTCCGGAACCATCGCAATGAAGTTCAATCACGTCCGCCACGCCAAGCGAGTGCAGCAATCGCGGAAGAACTCGGGAACCCGATGCATTTACGCAATCGAGAACGATTCGAAAACTTCTCTCTGATATTTTATCTCGATCGATAAAGGGAATACCGAGCACGGCCTGAATATGCTGCTCGACGAAATCGCGGCCATCCGTCACTTCTCCGAACTCGATTGGAGAAATTCCCCCCGACTTTTCAAGGCGGGGGTTAGGGGGTGGTTGACCCGTATCGACAATATCCCAAAGAACTTTATTCTCATCGGCATCGAGAAAAAATCCCGTCTCGGCGATGAACTTCATTCCATTCCACTCGCCCGGATTGTGGCTTGCGGTGATGATAATACCGCCAACAATTTCCGGCTTTGTCTCCACGGCGAACATCACCGTTGGCGTGGGAACCATACCCATCGCGAACACATCGCAGCCATTCATGACCAGCGCATCGATTGCAATCTCATAAAATTGCGCGCCACCTAAACGTCCATCGTAACCGACGGCAACCGTCCCCTTGAAATCATTATAGCGCGCGAAGCTCGAAGCATATCGCGCGACGATCTCGGCGGAAAGGCCATCCGGTTCGCCAACGATGCCACGAAGGCCGGAGATAGAGCGAAGAATCATCTGTCTTGAGGCATTGGGACAATTCGAAGTGTAGAGTCCGTTAGAACGGAGAATTTCGAGATGAGAGATCGACCGGAATTTTCAAGCACGAATTGAATGCGAGCGCTAACGCGTTCAAGATCGAACGACTTTATCCGAAGTAAAAGAACTCCTGTGCTTTTCAGGCGCTGCCGAAAAATAAGCTCCCCAAAATCTTTATCTTTGGTAAGTAAAAGCGAATGCATCTCCACTGCTTGTGCCAGCACGATAGGATCTTTTGCCGTTGGATTTATTTCCGTGATCCAGATAACGTGGTTCCCGTATTCCCGGAGGCGTTCGACGATGAGCCGATCGATATTTTCATCCGCAACAATCGTCATGCTACTTTAACGAACACCGGGAACACTTCGTCCATTCGAAGCACCCCAAGGGCATATTCGAGTGCCGCATTTATTCCTTCGCGCGTGAGCCGAGGATACGAGTTGAGCAGTTCTTCCGCTTTTCTGCCGGCAGCAAGCTCTTCTAAGATGAGTTCGACCGTGAGCCGAGTACCTTCAATGGTCGGTTTTCCGACCATAATATCTGGATCGCAAATGATTCTTGGCTTTTCCATGTAACCAAATACGCTTCCATTCCTCGAAGTGTTCCAAATGACCGTGTAGCATCGAGAGTATACTCCCGATGCTACACGAGCTCACTACCTATGAGGTCGTCTGCGTCGCGCCCGTCGCCGGAGAGTCGCCCGTATCGCCGACGCCACCTTCGGCGATGGACTTTCGCATATTCGTATCCGCCTGGATATTCTGGAAATTGTAATAATCCATCACGCCGAGATGGCCGCTTCGGAAGGCCTCCGCGATCGCCATCGGAATTTGCGATTCCGCTTCGACCAATTTCGCCCGCATCTCTTGTACGCGCGCTTTCATCTCTTGTTCGGTCGCGACGGCGGCGGCGCGGCGCTCCTCGGCTTTTGCGCGAGCGATCTTTAGTTCCGCTTCCGCCTGATCGCTTTGCAGTTTCGCGCCGATGTTATCGCCGATGAAGACATCCGCGATATCGATCGAGAGAATCTCAAACGCCGTGCCCGCGTCCAATCCTTTATCCAGCACGGTTTTCGAAATGTTATCGGGATGTTCGAGCACTTCCTTGTGCGATTCCGACGTGCCGATCGTGGTAACGATTCCCTCGCCAACGCGCGCTAAGATTGTCGCTTCGCCGGCGCCGCCGACGAGACGCTCGATATTCGCCCGTATCGTCACCCGCGCCACGACGCGCACCTGAATGCCATTTTTCGCGACCGCCGGAACTTGCGGCGTCTCGATCACTTTCGGCGTGACCGAAAGCTTCACGGCTTCGAGTACATCGCGGCCCGCTAAGTCGATTGCGGCGGCGCGATTGAAATCGAGCTCGATATTCGCTTTGGCCGCGCTGATGAGTGCGTTCACCACTCTGGGAACGTTCCCGCCCGCCAGATAATGCGCTTCGAGCTTCGGAATGTCCACCGGAATCCCCGCCTTGAGCGCGGTGATCTTCGAACGAACGATCACATCCGGCGGAACTTTCCTGAGCCGCATCCCGACCAAGTCCGAAAAAATCCGGACGTGAACGCCCGAGGACAGCGCCGTAACCCAAAGGCCCAGCGGGATGAAGTAGAAAAAAAGAATGAGAAAAAATAACGCCCCTACGACGACGACGATTGCAAGTCCGGCTGCTGGCATAATTGGGTAGTGCTAAAAAAGTGTTGAGTGCTAAAGCATGCCCTGAACTTGTCGAAGGGTGCTTGAGAACGACCTACAAAAATACGGCATTGCGCCGGCGTTCTATTGAATTCCATCCTTTTAGCTTTCGCCTTCAGCCCTTATCCTTCAATCAGTCAGTTCAAAAGTTCTTTCTTTTAGAAGTTTTTACTTGAGTTCAAGCCTTCATGAACTACCTTGCTATCAATTCAGCGTTTACACCCGATTCATTTCATCCCCTACTGGATACTGTTCCATGTTCTGCCCCCATCCGTTGTTGCGATATGCGCATCGTTCGCGCCATAAACATCTCCTTCCATTCCATTCCGGAATTCCATTCGAAAAAGATTCGCGTGGATGCCGGTTCTGAGAAGTTCCCAGGACGTTCCGCCGGTCGTGCTTCGGAGCATGACTCCGGCATCTCCGCAAATATAGGCGGTGTCCGGCGTGATAAAACGGACCGTGCTGAGCGTGGCCGTTGTGCCGCTGGCAACCGTTCGCCAGGATTCCCCGGCGTCCGAGGTGCGAACGATAGTTCCTTGCGCCCCCACGGCAATACCATACGTCCTATCGAAGAAATGGATGCCGAAGAGATCGGCCGAAACCCCACTCTGCTTCGGGGCCCAGGTATGGCCGCTATCCTCCGAAATAAAAATTTGTCCACGGTAGGATACGCCGATAATCTTTTGCGGCGTCAGATAATGGACGGAATAAAGGTTACCAAAATCGGAATAATAGCGGAGCGGCTCGTCCGGCATCGAAGGAGGCGTAACGGCCTTCGAGGAATCAGAATTAGCGATGCCGGCTGGTTTCGGCATTGGAAGAGCGGCGATCGGCGAGTGCCGAACGGCGAATGCCGAATGCATAGAGGAGTTCCGAACTCCATGTTCCGCAATCCGGTCATTGCCGCGTGTGCCGGGAAGGGCCTCCTTCCCGGCCCCGATGCCGGGCACGTTCATCGAATGCGCAATCGCGCGTGGGGACTTCGCTACTTCGTGCGATGGCAGGAAGAAGTAGGCCGAACCGGCGACCAACATCATTCCAGCCAACCCGGAAAGAATCATGGATCGAGCGGGCCACCGCGCAATCGCCGCGCCGCGAAACGGATGATCGCTCATGCGAGCGCGCTGGGACCATTTTGCCGGGCGCCGAAAACCGAGCGAGGCGAACACCGCGCCGGTAGCGTTCGGCGGAACGGTCACCGAATGGAGGTCCTGCTCCATCGCGCGCTCCATCTGGAGCTGGAGCTGCATCTCCTCGCGCCATTCGGCGTGGCGCGAAAGGCCGTCGAAGAGCTTTTCTTCTTCCTCCTGGGAAAGTTCCCCCGCGAGGTAATCGTGGATGAGCTTTTGATAGGTCATGCGTGCTATGGTTGTTTCCTGGATGATCGGTCATCCCGCTTGGATGATCGGTCATCCCTGGATGATCGCTCATCCGTAATTCCTAATTCTTTCGCATAGGGTTTCAGCGCGCGGCGAATTTCTTCTTTCGCGCGCCAGACCCGGTTCCGCAGCGCGGCGACGGTCTCGCCCGTCATCCGCGACATTTCTTCATACGAATATCCCTGATAATATTTAAGTACGAACGCTTCGCGATGATCGAAATCGAGCAGTTCGAGCGCAAGGTTCAGGATGCGCGTGAGATCGTTGCGCTCCACCGTATCGTCGACGATGGGAAATTCCATCGCGTCGATCGAAACGTTTGGCCGCGCGTTCCGCTCGAAATTCAGGCATAAATTGCGAGCGATCATGATGAGGAACGCCCGCGTATTCGTGACGACCAAATCGCCGCGCGCGGCATTGTAAAATTTCAGGAACGTCTCTTGCAGCAAATCCTGGCTCGCGGCCCGCTCTCCTAACATCCGGAGAATATACGCATAGACGCGCTGCGCGTGGCGGGCGTAAAGCTCGGCGAACGCGCGCTCCTGCTCACGGCGCGGGCCGCGAAGCTGGCGAATGAGGTCCTGATCGGTAGTCGAGTGTTCTTTCACAACCCGGTTGGTCTGGCGAGATAATCCCCGCTTACGTACAGACACGATAGGAGAAAAAATGTCTCAAAAGTGCCCTGGGGAACGTTAAGAATTAAGAGTTAAGAAACCTCTCTTTAAGTCCTGGATTCCCGCATTCGCGGGAATGACAGGTTTAGAAATCATGGCGCGAAGCGCGAACAACGGCATGTTCTTGTCATTCCCGCGAATGCGGGAATCCAGATTCGGACTAAATCAGAGATTCCTTAAAACTCAAAACTATTCGCGAAGAACTCCGCGCTGCCCGCGCGGGTTGCGTGCGGCATGGCACACGATTCCGAATCGCCGTTTCTCGAAATCCATCCTCGGTTGCGCATTCCGCTCGAGGAAATTCGGATTTCCTTTACGCGTTCCAGCGGGCCGGGCGGCCAGCATGTGAACAAGACCTCCACGCAGGCCGAACTCACGTTCGATCTCGAACACTCGCCTTCCGTTTCGGATGCCGACCGCGCCTGGCTGCTCGAACGGCTGGCGTCGAAGCTCGATTCTTCGGGAGTCCTGCACATTAGCTCGCAGGAATTCCGCAGCCAGCTTCGGAATAAAAACGCGGCGATGGAAAAATTGCGAGACCTGCTCGCGGGCGCCCTCCAGCGGCCCAAGCCGCGAAAAAAAGTAAGGCTATCGAAAGCGGCGAAGGAAACGCGGCTCCGGTCGAAGAAACTCGCGGGAGAAAAGAAAAAACTGCGGGCCGAACGGTTTACCCGTTGAGATGCATGAGGGGTCATGCGATGCGGCTCGGCATGTAACTATTTCAGCCTCGCGGCACGTCAGCGCAGGCAATCCGCGCGCAGCATCCGTATTCCGGAAGGGGTGCGAAGGAGAAAGAGATAGGCGCCGCTCGGAAGCGCCGGTAGGTCGAACGTTCGATCGTGCCGTCCCGCCATCATCATTGCGTCCGGAGTCGCCAGAACTTCTCTGCCCATCGCATCGAACAGTTCGAGCTTCGCTACTTCCGTTTTTTCGAGCGAGAACGAAATAGTTACCCGCCCTGGAAACGGCTGCGGCCAGGCGCTCAGGGATGCCTCGGATGCGCCGTTTTCCGCGACGGAAAGCGGTCCGCTTATCCGAAAAATATCTCCCAGATACGTTCCCGCGAACAGATTGCCAGAGGGCGTGACGGTCAGCGAATAAATTTTGGGATCGGCGAGATCGCTATTCGAAATATTCGTCCAGTTCGATCCAAAATCCTGTGATTGCCAGACCCCCGCTCCGAAAAGACCGAGAAACACCGAGCTTCCAAACGTCGCCAGCGCATGGACTTGGAAGTCCGAGCTGCTGAAGTTGGGCGAGATATTCTCCCACGTTCCCGAGCCTGCGAGGAGCCGGTATCGAAAGCGGTCGAGCGTCCCGGCAAAAACATCGCCCGAAGAATCGGCGGCGAGCGCGAGGACTTCGTCCCCTCCCGGCAGCGTCAGCGAGGTATCCCAATGCTGGCCCGAGTCGGTCGAGGAAAAGATATAGGACCCGGCTCCGGCATAAATAGTTCCAATCGGCGCGATGGCGAGCGAAAAAATTATTTGGCTTTCCATGCCGGCATTACGGGCGATCCAATGCGTGCCATCGTCGGAAGAATAGAACACTCCTTCGGTGGAGTGCCCCGCGAAGATATTTCCGTTCCGGTCGCTCGCCAGCGAAAGAATATTCGAGCCATCCGGGAGGCCACTATTGGAAGCTTCCCACATATCGCCGGAATCCGTGCTGCGAAAAATGCCGCCGCCTTCGGTTCCAGCCAGCACCATGCCGCCCGGTGTGATGGCCAGGGAAAAAATTTCCGAATCGAGGAGGCCGCTGTCTTTCAGTGTCCAGTGCCAACCGTTGTCATTCGAAAAATAGACTCCGGTATCGGTGCCGGCGTAAATGTGTCCGGCGGCATCGGAGGCAAGTGCTTCGACATCCCCGCCGGTGGGGCCGAAGACCTGCAGCCACTGCGCGCTCGCGGAGGCGGAGAAAAAAAGAAATCCTGCAAGAGACAGCATCGCGGCGAGATAGCGGAAAGAAGGTTTTTCGTTCATAGTCTTGCTCCAAAATTAATACATGTTTGCTCCATTCCGTTGAAAAGCGTGCCGGGCCGTTTTCCAGATATGACTTCCGGGAAATCTCATCCGTTCCTCCGCTGTTCAGCATAAAGAAGCATAATCCGCATGTCAAAACGAACAACAACAAGGGAACGTATCGGCTTTCCAGTTTCGGGATTCGCCATGGATTCAACTATTCGCCACCACGCCGAGGCCCCGAAGCCAAACGCAGATACCCACGCCTTCTGGCTCCGTGTCGCGCGAACCGTGCTCACGTCGCGCGCGCTCGACCGCATCGAGGAGCAGGAAATGGCGCCGAAGGGACTCGTCACCTACCAATTTTCAGCGCGCGGGCATGATCTCGCCCAGGCTATTCTCAGCGAATTCATCACGCATCCACACGATGGGGCAACGTGCTACTATCGCTCTCGCCCCTTTGTGCTCGGTCAGGGACTGACGGCGGAAGAGGCGTTTCGCGGCTCGCTCGCCCGCGCGGGCGGCATGACGGACGGGCGCGACATCGGAGTCGTGCATTTGCTTCCGCGCCGCGAACGCGGAACCGTGCTGCCCGCTTCCGGCGATGTTGGCGCGCAATATTCACCCGGCGCCGGATGGGCACAGTCAATAGGATATTACGCAAATATTTTAAAGGATGAGAGCTATCGCGGCGCGATCGACGTGTCGCTCGGCGGCGATGCATCTACGGCAACCAATGGCTTTTGGGCCGCTTTGAATATCGCGACGACCCTCCAGCTTCCGATGCTATTCTTCATCGAAGATAACGGCTTCGGCATATCGGTCACCAGCGATTTTCAAACGCCGGGCCGGAACATCGCGAAAAATCTCGCGGCCTTCACCGATCTTCAGCTGTTCGAATGCAAGGGCTATGAGCCGGAAGAAGCCGAGAAAAATATTCGCGAAGCCGTAGAATACGTTCGCAAGTGGCAAGGCCCGGCGCTCATTCGCGTGGAAGTTCCCAGGCTTTCCGGGCATTCCTTCACCGATACGCAGAGCTATAAATCCCCGGAGCTTCGCGCGCTCGAAGAATCGCACGATCCTCTCCCGAAGCTGGAAGCATTTTTAACAAAAAGCATTCTCTCGAAAAAAGAGTGGGCCGATCTCGTCGACGAAGTGGGGCGTAACGTTCGCAGCGCGGCTGACCGCGCGCTGTCAGCACCCGTGCCGGATGCTGAAATAGTATTGCAGCATGTTTTTGCATCAGCGTCCAATCAGCCCACTACGTCCACTACGTCCCAGGAAGCAAAAGAGGCGGGGCCCCGAATGAACTTGCAGGATGCCGTGCGCAAAGTGTTGGAAACCGAACTTGCAAAAAATCCGAAGCTGCTGATCTTCGGCGAAGACGTTGGCGCGAAAGGCGGCGTGCATGGCGCAACGGTCGATCTTCAGCGCGAGTTCGGCGCCGGCCGCGTCTTCGATACTTCGCTGAACGAAGAAGGCATCATCGGCCGCTCGGTGGGAATGGCGATGGCCGGCCTCAAGCCGGTTCCCGAGATTCAGTTCCGAAAATACGCCGATCCCGCGACGGAACAGATTAACGATTGTGGAACGATCCGCTGGCGCACGCTCTCGAAATTTTCCGCGCCTGTCGTCGTTCGCATTCCAGTCGGCTTCGGAAAAAAGACGGGCGATCCGTGGCATTCCGTTTCCGGCGAAGCGATGTTCGCGCATACTATTGGCTGGCGCATTGCTTATCCTTCGAACGCGGAAGACGCGACCGGCTTGCTCCGAAGCGCGCTTCGTGGCGACGACCCAACCTTTTTCTTCGAGCACCGCGCGCTGCTCGATACCGCGCCCGCCCGCTCGAATTATCCCGGCGATGAGTTCGTCATCCCCTTTGGCAACGCCCGCATTCATCGTGAAGGTAAACGGGCTACCATCATCACCTGGGGCGCGATGGTCGATCGCGCAACCGTTGCAACCGAAGGAATGGATGTGGAAATTATCGACATGAGAACTATTGTGCCGTGGGATAAAGAAGCCGTTCTCGCTTCCGTGAAAAAAACAAACCGCGTGCTCGTGCTCCACGAAGATGGCTGGACGTGCGGCTTCGGCGGAGAAATAGCGGCCACGATTTCGCAGCAAGCCTTCCCATTTCTCGATGCTCCTGTCGAACGCCTTGCCGTACCCGATTGCCCGGTTCCTTACAATACGACGCTGATGGACTCTGTGGTCCCAACGGTAGCCGTCATTCGCGAAACGCTCGTTCGATTGCTTGAATTTTGACACTGCCGGAAAGGAACATTCCGCTGCCGGCGTGGCAGGAATTCTCCCGGCTTCAGCGCGCGGCCGTCTTCTTGCTCCTCCTCGCGGGATTGGTCGAGATTATCGCCGGTATCGCGCTTCCCTTCGCGGGATACGATACCTACAATCATATTTATTGGATCGGCGAATGGCATACGCTGTGGACTGCGGGAATTTTTTATCCCCGGTGGCTTCCCGATTCTTTTGCCGGCTTCGGCGCGCCAACTTTCTATTTCTACCCGCCCTTTACGTATATCCTTTCGAGTGCGCTCTATGCCGTGATGCCAGGCATGACGCCGGAATCGATTGGAAAAATACTCACGCTGCTTGCGCTTGCGCTCTCCGGGCTTACGATGTGGCTCTATTTACGATGGCGCAATCCAGAATATCGCGGATCGCAAACTAACGTTCACGCCAGACCCGAATCGCAAACTAACGTTCGCGCCACACCTGCTTTGGGCGCGCTGCTTTATATGTTCGCGCCCTATCGCTTTTTCGATTACTCCACGCGCGGCGCGCTTTCGGAGCATGTATCGCTCATTTTTGTCCCGCTTCTATTTTTGGGCATTGATCATATCATCGAGCGGCGAACGCCGCGCAACACCGTTCGCGGATTCGTACTGCTCCTGTTCAGCATTGCCCTCCTGATTATCACAAACCTTCCCACCGCCGTCGTGGCCGTTCTCGGAATTATGATTTACGCATTGGCGCAATCCGGGAACGCGAGAAAGCAAGCAGTAATGTGGAGCGGAGCAGGAATCCTATCGGCCGGCCTCTTATGCGCGTTCTATCTCTTGCCGGCCTATTTGTTTTCCGGCGATGCTCAGATCGGACGATTGTGGACGCCCGTTCCGATGGCCTGGAGTTCCCCGCTTACCGCTATTTTCACCGGCGAGAATATAACGATCGATGTGTATTCCCTGCTCATGTTCCTGGGCGCCGCAATTCTTTTCGCGGCATGCTTCCGAATCCGCACACGCAATCGGGGAATCTTCGCAATTCTTCTCGCTGTGCTTGTGCTGCAGCTTCCGATCGTATCCTATTATCTATTTTCGTTTGTTCCACCCTTCACCGTTGCGCAGCTTCCCTATCGGTTTGCAGTGCTGGTGCTGATCGCGGCTGCGTTGATATGGCAGAAGGAACTTCGAAATAAAAAAGGCGCGATCGTCTCCCTTCTTGTCGCCGCGTGGTCGCTTGCCGTGGTTGGACTCATCGCGTTTCAGTTTGCAAAAGTTCACATTCACCCGAACGATCGCCTGCCCATCGGGGACGCGCCCGAATACTCAACGCACTGGGAACGTCCACCGACCTTTCAAAAACACGGGCAGCAGGCGTATCTCGATTTTGCGGCAACGCTCGCCACGCCCTTTGCGAATAATGTACAATCGGTTCTATTGCCGGGAGGCATACAGCCGAATATGGCAAAACGCGAGAACTATTCCGATACCGTTGACTTCACCAGTAACGATTCGGGGCAAGCGATCCTCCGCCGATCCTATTGGCCAACCTGGAAGGCGAGCATCGATGGAATACCCACGACGACCGCGCCGGATAGCCTCGGACGATTGACGGTTCCGGTTCCCAAAGGACAGCATCGTCTCATTGTTTGGCTTGAAACTCCAACGGCAGCGAAAATTGGAATGTGGATCAGCATAGGGTCGCTGGTCGTTCTCGGCATGATTGGTATCCTTGTCTGAAGCAGGCCCTGAACCCTTCTGCAAGCTCAGGGCAGGCTTTGGATTACGCGGATTGGATGGATTTTTTGGATTGATATTTTCAGATGCTCAAAATAATCCTGAGAATCCATCCAATCCGCGTAATCCAGGTTCAGGGTCGGATCAGTTCCCTCGCGATCACGATCTTCTGAATGTGAGACGTCCCTTCATAGATCTGCAACCCTTTGATGTCGCGGTAGTATCGTTCCACCGGATATTCGTTGGAGTATCCGCGCCCGCCATGCACTAACACCGCGTCGGAAGCGGCTTTGCACGCTGCTTCGGTTGCGAAATACTTTGCGATGGATGTTTCGAGCTTGGTGGGCAATCCCCGATCCTTCATCCATGCCGCGCGATAGACGAGCAGGCGCGAGGCATCGAGCGACGCTTTCATCTCGGCGAGTGTCGATTGAATCATCTCGAAGTCAGCGAGGCGCTTGCCGAATTGTTTTCGTTCCTTCGTAAATGCAACGCATGCGTCGAGACACGCCTGATGCACGCCCAGCGCGCCCGCCGCAACGCCTAACCGACCGTGGTCCAGCGCGGACATCGCCACTTTAAATCCCACGCCTTCGCCGCCGAGAACAATATCCTCGCTCACCGGTGTATCCTTAAAACGGATTTGCGCATGGTCGCTCGCGCGATGCCCAAGCTCCTGGCCGGGCATTCGAACTCGCTCGATTTCCGGATGATTGAGGCGAACTAAGAACGCGGTGACTTGCTCGTGCGGCTTCTTCTCCGCGTAGGCCGGCGCTTCCAGCCCGACCTTTGCAAAGACAATCGCCACCCGCGCGATATTGCCGTTCGTAATCCAAATCTTCTCGCCATTCAAAAAGTACACACCATGACTGGATTTCTTCGCGGTGGTTTGAATGCTCGCCGCATCGCTGCCGGCTTCGGGTTCCGTGAGCGCGTAGCAGCCGATCACTTCGCCGCGCGCCATCGGCGGCAGGTAGCGCGATTTCTGCTCCTCGGTGCCCCACTGGTAGATGCACTGCATGACGAGCGAAGTATGGACCGTCATAAATCCACGCACGCTCGAACAGGCGCGTCCCAGCTCTTCATACACAAGCGCGAGCGAAACGTGGTCCATCTCGCTGCCGCCAAGCGACTTGGGAATCGTTCCGCCGAGCAGGCCGAGCGCGGCCATTTCACTCACCAGCGAAAGCGGCATTTCACCCGATTCGTCCATCTCGCGCGCCATGGGGGCCACGCGCTGCTGGGCGAATTCCCGCGCGACGCGCTGCCAATGTTTTTGCTCTTCTGTTAAAGTGAAATCCATTAGAAAAAGTGGACGGGGTGGACGGGAGTGGACGAAGTGGACTTGTTGGACGATCCACTGCGTCCACGTAGTCCACTTCGTCCAATTAAGACGAAACCACCGCGATCCCCTCGATTTCGATTAGCGCATCCTCCTCGAAAAGATTCGAAACCTCGACGAGCGACATCGCCGGGAAATACTTCCCAAAATAATTCCGGTACACTGCGCCGATCTCTTTCAGGTGCTCCTGATAATCGCGCTTATCTTTTACGAAAATAAGCAGCTTCACGATGTCCGTCATTTCAGCCCGCGCGGCATGAAGCGTTTCCTGCAAATTCGAAAGCGCCTGGTCGAATTGCTTCACGAGGTCGTGCGCGCCGACGATCGTTCCCTGCGTATCGAAGGCGACTTGCCCGGCGAGATAGATCGTCCGCTTGCCATCGGACTCGATTCCATGCGAATATCCGGACGGCGCCACGAGAGATTGGGGGTTGATGATTCGGTTCACAAAATACTAGATTACTTGTCACGCATAAGTACGACGGTGCCTGCGATAATATCATGCAACGCCTGTTTCTTTCCGGTGAATGCAGCCATGATATAGCCGATCATCAGCGTGATGAAGGAAAGGATTTTTGCAAAATAGCGTCCCGTGGCACGGCCAAAATCGATTTGACCGCCATCAAGGTCCGTCACGCGAATTCCAAGAGCCATCTTACCCAGAGTTCCTTGGTATGCCGAGCTTTCCATTAGGGCAAAATACAACCACATGCCGCTCATAAGAAGACAATCCCAAAATAAAATTATACCGGAATGCTTCAGACTCGTATCGTTAGAGAATAGCTCTGTAAGCTTGATTCCACTGAGCCGAAGCAAAACTATTATGATTATTGCAAACACCCACATGAGCAAACCGTCCAGGAAGTTAGCAAGCCATCGGCGCCAGAAACCGGCGTATTGCACGTCCCGATTTTCTATCGTGAGCGGACTCATCCTATGTTCCATGTCTTTCTCGTTTTCCTATGCAGCGAACGCATTTTCCGCCACTTGCGCCGAGACCGCCGATTGCTTCGAGAGTACCAGCGTGCCGGCGACGAAATCATGCAGCGTCTGCTTTTTCGCCGTGAAGGCGGCCATGATGTAGCCGATCAGGAGCGTCATGGCAGAGAGAATTTTCGCGAAGTAGCGGCCCGTGGCTTTGCCGAAACTAATGCGGCGGCCATCGAGATCGGTCACGCGAAGTCCGAGCGCCATTTTGCCGAGCGTCGCTTGATTCTTCGAGCTTTCCATGAGTGCAAAATAGAGCCACGGAATCACAAACCAGAGTGTGACAAGCAAGAAAAAGCTTCCGGCCGCGAATTCGTGGTTCCCCATATAATACTGGGAATCGCCTCCGTGCATGAGGTAATAGTGGGAACCCGTTATGCCGGTCGCGCCGATACCGATCATCGCAGCTATCGGCACAATTACGGCGCCAAGAATCAGCGCGTCAAGGAACCAGGCGAGAAACCGCCGCCAAAAACCGGCATACTGTACCATCGCTTGCTCGCGCGGCGCTTCTATCGTGGGGGAACTCATGGTGTATTCCATACTGGTCTGAACTATGATTTATGTGATTCTCGTGATTAAAACAGGATGGGCTTCATCGAATCGAAAGGAAACCCCAATGAAGTTCAAGATGTCATCCCGATCCTTCGACTCCGTTCATTCCTCCTTCGTCGGAATGAACCCCGCTCAGGATGACAACTAAAACTTATTCTTTTCATACAAAATTACAACAAATTATTCTATCTCCCTTCGAATTTCGGCTCGCGCTTTTGCGAGAACGCTTCGTGGAATTCGCGGTGATCGCGGGTTTGCATCATGAGCGCCTGCGCGGTCGCTTCCTGCTCGATGGCCGAGGCAAGATCCATATTCCATTCGTTGTTCAACAGCCGCTTTGTCAGGCCCAGCGCGAGCGATGCACTCTTCGCCAGCCGCTCCGCGAGCGCGAGCGATTCTTTCTCTAAATCTTCGAGAGCCACAACCTTGTTCGCCAGTCCGATTTTTTCCGCTTGCTCCGCGCCGATGGTATCGCCAAGCATTAATAGTTCCGTCGCCCGCGCAAGCCCCACGACTTTTGGCAATAGGAACACCGCGCCCATGTCGGCGGCTGTAAGGCCAACTTTTTGAAAGAGAAATGCGATTCTGGCCTCCTTCGCAAAAATTCGGAAATCGCTGGCGAGCGCAATCACGGCGCCCGCTCCGGCGGCGATGCCATTCACGGCGGCGACGATCGGCTTTTCGAGCGTCCGCATGTTCGCGATCAGTTCGCCCGACATTCTTGTAAATTCGAGCAGCTCCCTCACCCCGGCCCTCTCCCCGCTGGGCGAGGGAGTTAATAATGCTCCGATAATCTCATGCACGTCCCCGCCGGAGCAAAAGCCGCGGCCATTGCCCTCGATGACGACGACTTTTACCGCATCCTCCGAGCGCATACGATAAAAAAGATCGGTGAGATCGCGATAAACTTTGAATGTGAGCGAGTTCAGCGTTTCCGGCCGCGCGAATTTCACGCGGGCAATGCCGGCAGCCACAGTGTATAAGAAAGAATCAGTCATGGAGAAAGGTGAAAGTGGAAAGTGGAAAGATGAGTTCTCGTTAATCGGCGATTCGGTGTTCGGCAACAGTATTCGGCACAATAGTAGAGGATATTATTATACCCATGGGTTCAATAGAACTCATGGGACTCACTTTTTCGGAAATAGATGGCGACGATGACTTCACCCGGCGTGGATAATAATCACTCATCCACTATACAGCGCATCAAGGAGATCGAACGGGAAATTCCCCGCACGATCGTTCGCGTTGAAAAGAAGATCGTCAAATTTCCGTTTCAGCGGTATTTTCTCGGCCACCAAAAACCGGAAGATCCGAAATTCAAGCCCGATTGGAAAACCTGGCCAAACGACACGCTCGCGCTCGCCTGGCTTGGGCAATCGACCGTACTCATCAATTTTTATGGAACGTGGATCATCACCGATCCCGTCTTTAGCGAGCGCGTCGGCATTCCGCTTGGTCCGCTTACCGTCGGGCCGCGGCGGATGGTCCATGCTCCGCTACAACCGGAAGAGCTTCCGCCCATCGATCTTATCCTCATTTCGCACGCGCACATGGATCATACGGATTTGCCATCTTTGCGCCTGATGATGAGTGTGGGGCGAAATGGTATTTCGCCCCAACCCCAGATTATTATTGCGTCGAATACGAAGGATATTTATGCGGATTTAAAATTTCAAAAAATTCGTGAGCTTGATTGGGGGGAGCGAAATACCATTTCGCCCCACACGGATTTGCAAGTCGAAGCGATCGAAGTTCGCCACGCCGGCTGGCGGATGCCGTGGCAGCCCTGCCGCGCCCGCAACGAGAAGAATGGCATGAGCTACAATGGGTATCTCGTCGAGAAACGCGATGAGCATGGCGAGCTTCATGCCTTCGTCTTTGGCGGAGACACGGGTTATATAAAAAGTTTTCACGCCATTGGTGAGCGAATGCGGTTGGAAGGCCGCGAAATCGAATGCGCGATCATGCCCATCGGCACCTACAATCCCTGGGTTCAAACGCATTGCAATCCGGAGCAGGCGTGGCGCATGACGCAGGAAATGAATGCGCGATATATCGTTCCCATTCATTGGAATACGTATATGCAGTCCTCCGAACCGCGTTACGAGCCGATGGAATGGCTGAGGCGCGTCGTCGATGAACCGCGAGCGATTGCACTTACGGAACATGGGGAAACCTGGAACAGTGGATAGTGCCGTAGTGGAAAGTGGCGAATGAAAAACGTGAAAGTTCTAAAATACTGAACTTGCACGGTTCGTTCTTCCGTTCTTACTATTCACTTTGTGAGCACCTCGATTTTTTACTTCGAAACTCTCCGCTTTCCACTAATGCACTCTCCACTACCCGAACGAATTGCCCGCCTCGAAGAACTCTCTCACAACTTATGGTGGAGTTGGTCGCCGGAGTCGCGGTCGCTTTTTCGCTCGATCTCGGTTCGGCTGTGGCGCGCGACGGACCACAATCCAGTCCGTATGTTGCACGATGTTACGCCGGACCGCCTTGAACGCCTTGCCGCCGATCCGAATTTTCTCAAGCACTACGATAAGCTCCTGAAAATTTTCGATCGAGCTTGTAGCGCCGGCGTCCTCGCCGATACCCAGAAGCGAAATACCGCGACGCACAAAGGGGATACCGGCGGGACGCCGGCGCTACATACACCGACGATTGCGTATTTTTCCGCCGAATATGGCTTGCACGGCAGCCTGCCGATTTACTCCGGCGGGCTGGGAATTCTTTCCGGCGATCAGGCAAAAACCGCGAGCGATATGGGCCTCGATTTTACGGCCGTTGGATTTATGTATCCCAAGGGATATTTCAATCAGGAAATCTCGCCGGATGGAGATCAGATCGCGCACTATGACGAACTCGATCTTCCCAACGTAGCAATCGAACGAGTCAAGGATAAGCGCCTATCCACCGGCGAGCCGCTCCTCGTTTCGCTGCCGATGCAGCGGCCGGAAGACTTACTCCATCTACAGGTCTGGCTCGTCCGCTGCGGTCGCGTCAAGATTTATCTGATGGATTCGAATATCGAAGCCAACGATCCCGCGAACCGCGACATTACCACGCGCCTCTATGGCGGCGACCGCGAATACCGGCTTCGTCAGGAGATCGCGCTCGGCATCGGAGGGGTGCATGTTTTGCGCGCATTGGGGCTGCAGCCGGATGTGTTTCATGCCAACGAGGGCCATGTGGCCTTCACGTTTATCGAGCGATTGCGCGAGGCGATGAAGGCCGGGCTTTCCCTCGAAGATGCCAAGGCAGCGGTTCGAAAGTCTTCCGTATTCACCACGCACACGCCCGTTCCGGCCGGGCACGATGCGTTCTCGATGGAACTAATAGAAAAATATTTCTGGCATTTCTGGCCGGAAATCGGAATGACGAAAGAGGAATTTTTTGCGCTCGGCGAGCACCAGGGCATGTTCAACATGACAGCGCTTTCGATGAATCTCTCGGCACATCGAAATGCCGTCAGCAAAAAACATCGCGAAGTAACCGCGGCGATGTGGCCAGAATTTGTACAAGACCCCCTCCTAAAGAAGGAAGGGGCAGGGGGTGGTATTGGAGAGGCGGATCAACCACTCCCCAACCCCCTCCTTCTTAAGGAGGGGAAGTTGACGAGCATAACCAACGGCATTCACATTCCTACCTGGCTCACGCCCGAAATGGAAGCGCTCTTCGATCACGAATTGGGACATGATTGGAAAGATCATCTCGACGATGAGAACTATTGGGACGCGGTCCGCAAAATTTCCGACGACCACTTTTGGCGTGTGCGACAGCAGTTAAAGACGAGCCTCTTTAGCTTCATTACCGACCGCGTGCGGCGAAAGTGGCAGAACCCCCTTCTTTTCAAGGAGGGGGCAGGGGGTGGTTATGCCCAAGGTCAACCACCCCCCCGCATCGCCGGCGATGCGCCCCGCCTTGAAAAGGCGGGAGAGCTTTTTATACCTGCCGGTTTACTGCTCGACCCGAGTATTCTCACCATTGGTTTTGCGCGCCGCTTCGCGACTTACAAACGCGCCACGCTGATCTTCAATAATTTGGATCGCTTGAAGGCGCTCGTCACCGATCCGCTACGGCCCATTCAAATTATTTTTTCCGGCAAAGCACATCCGGCCGACGAAGGCGGCAAGCAGCTTATCAAAGAGATTTGGCACTATGCGCTCGATCCCGCATTCGGCGGACGCATCGCTTTTATCGAGAACTACGGAATGCACGTTGCAAAATATCTCGTGCGCGGATGCGATTTGTGGATGAACAATCCCAAAGCGCCGCTCGAAGCTTCCGGAACCAGCGGCATGAAAGCCGCCATCAACGGCATCCCCAATTTTTCCGTCCTCGATGGATGGTGGAGTGAGGGATTTGTAGCGCAAACTTCAGGTTGCGATTCCGGGCCAGGGTCGCAAACTGAAGTTTGCGCTACAAACGGTTGGGGCTTCGAGGGCGCGACCACCGGCTCGCAGGAAGAACAGGATCGTTCCGACGCCGCGCGCATGTACGATATACTCGAACACGAAATAGTTCCTCTCTTCTATACTAAAGGCATTGACGGCATACCGCACCAATGGCTTGCCGTCGCGAAGGAATCTATCGCCACAATCCTTCCCAACTTCTCCGGCGAGCGAATGATGCGCGAATATGTGGAGAAAATGTACCGCCCGGCGGCGGAATCCCATGCCGGACTCAAACCGATTGCAGGAAGGTGACTATTCTTGCGCGATGAGGTCCGTCCGCCTCCAATGCTCGAAGAGGCGGAAGCTCGGTATTATGTTCCGGCGCGCGCATTCCTCCCCGAACATCACATAGACGTCAGATGCCAGGGAGCGATTCGGGGATGAGGGATTTCGTGGCGTGCTCGCGTGTTCAAAATCGGGACGATCGGTCCCTCGCAAACCCTTCGCGGGGAGTACCGCCACCGGCGCGATCCCACGCCGCGATACTTCGCCGGATGTTTTCGAAGGATCGGGGATATGTGGAGTCCAAAGCGGTTTATAATTATGGGTGGCGGACCGGTCCTCCGCCAGTCCAGTTTCAACAATATGTTTCATAGGTGAATTTTTCAATACCAAAGAATCCTTATGAGAAGAGCGGGGCGATAATGCCGGTGCGCGTGAATGATCCCAGCCCGGATCGATCATGCTGACAGTATATCGTCAAACAGGTTTCTGCAGCCAAACTAAACGAAGTCGCGATGCTCACACGCATTACGATAGCAGCGATCCCATGACACTCTGGGAACCCATTTCGTTCGCCCTCGCTCAAAAAAATCTGCTGGGAATCAAAGTAATTCGCTCGTTCCGGTTACACCGATTTCGAATGTGTCCAAAAATACTACAGGAGTTCTCAAAATCCGGCAGAGAGGGGCGGTTTATCCCAATTCAATACAACCTTTCTCAATATTGTGCGGAATCAATACATATTTTCCCGATGATTTCAAGATGAAGCTTATGGTCATAGTGAGCCAGCATTATTTAGACTTGTGGATGTGCCCGTTGTGTATTGTAACGCATCCTATGTTTCTTCAAGAATTCTATAGATTCGAAA
>DASRZC010000047.1:0-11525 GCA_035686785.1 Kapaibacterium sp. (SeqCode) | reverse complement strand
CCGCTCGAAGAGTTACGCCAACAGCTCGAAGAGCGCGACAAGCGCGATCGCGAGCGCGCGATCTCGCCGCTCCGCAAAGCGGATGATGCCGTCGAAGTCGATACCACAAATTTGACGATCGAGGGGCAGGTGGAGCGGGTATATGAATTGGCGCGGGAGAAAATGAAGTTATGATCGTTACCGTCGATAAAAATTCTGGATTTTGCTGGGGCGTCGTCCGGGCGGTGAATATCGCCGAGGCGGAGCTTGCAAGCCAAAATGATGGCGAGCGAAAGTTGTATGTCCTCGGTGACATCATTCATAACCCCGTTGAAGTCGAACGCCTGCGCTCCGAAGGACTGGCGACAATCTCGCACGCCGATTTCGAGCGCATTGCCGAAGAGAACCGCTCGTTCGGCATCGAATCTAAAATTCTCATTCGCGCGCATGGCGAACCACCATCCACGTTCGAAAAACTGCGAGAACTTGGACTCGGAATGGTCGATGCTACCTGCCCCGTCGTCGCAAAAGTGCAGGAGCGCATTTATAAATTCTACGAAAAGGGATACCAGATCGTTATCTTTGGGAAGAAAGAACATGCCGAAGTTATCGGACTTCGAGGCGTTGTAAATGACGAAGCGATTGTCGTTACCTCGGTCGAGGAGGCCTTAGCCAATATCAAGTTCGAACGCCCCACGGTCATCTTTTCACAAACAACGATGGACCGCCCGACCTTCCGCGAAATTCGCGACCGGCTGAAAGAACGCATTGCCGATCTTGTCGTCGATACAATGGAAGAAACCGCTATCGAATTCCAGGCAAAGGACACGATCTGCGGGCAGGTCTCCGGCCGCGAAACGAAGCTCGTCGAACTTGCGCGCTCGCAGGACGTGATGGTCTTCGTCGCCGGGCGAAACAGTTCGAATGCCAAGGTGCTCTATCACATTTCGCTCGATGCAAATCCACGCACGCACTTCATCGAGGACGAGCGCGAGATAGATCCCGCGTGGTTCGAAAATGCGGAGACGGTTGCCGTCACCGGCGCGACAAGCACCCCGCAATGGCTCATGCAGCACGTAGCGGATGCGATTTATAAAATGTGCGGGGAACCGGAGAAGGTGGAGATGCTGCCAGTAGTTGGATGAATATGAAACATACAATTTACGCCGCAATTTTTCTTTCGCTTCTACTGCCGGTATCCTCGATGGATGCTCAGGGATTGAACGAACCCTCAACTATTTTGCATCGCGCGATCGAGACGCACTCCGATCGGCTGATGCGGAAATTCTTCGAATCATGGGCGCATGCTTCGGACGCGCTTCGTCGGAACGCGGAGACTCCCGCCCAACGAGATGCCGAAGCTATTTTTTCGGCAGTGTGGAGTCCAAAAGAATTCCACCGGCTCGCTTGGGGCTGGACAGCGGATACGATTCCTTCCCGCTCGTTACCACCATACATTGTTATCTTATCCTCGGTCCAGATGCGCGCCTATAAGATTTCATCTGACTCGCTCCGAGCGACTGTTCGCAAAGTCGTCTACGAGGACGAGCCTGAATCAGATCCAGTGCCGTTTGATTCGCTTTATTTTATGGCACCCCCACATCTTTATGGAGCAAAGACATTATTTTATCTTGAAGGGTACCTGAACGCATTAGACAAATATATGCGGGGATGGGATAGTAATTCTAAGGCCAATATGGCATTCATCAGTAAGTATGTTTCGCTCTCGTGCCACATGGGTGGTTGTGGTGCGATTGGGGTACCCGAAATCACATCCATCATTATCAATACGAAGCGTGATCGTGCTGATGTTCCGTATCGACTTGGAGAGCATGGCGGTACTGCATCGTTGTCCAAGACCAACGGCAAGTGGCGTGTCACATCCGCTTCAATGGCGAGCTGGATCGAATGAGAACCAACCGTTTGCATGAATCCCGCATTTGAACGAATTGTTATTCTTGGATTCGAAAAATTATGTTGACGCCTCCTTCAGCGCTGCCTTTATCAATTTCCCAACATTCGTCCCCGTCTCCGGCTGATCCCGCAGCACATCCCGAATCGCCTTTTCTGCTGCGGCGCGTTGGTAGCCCAGAGCGAGCAGCGCTTGCAGGGCATCGCTTCGTATTTTGCTGGACGGAGTGGACTCAGAGGAGAGAATTTCTTCTTTCAGAAGCTTGTCTCTCAGTTCGACGATCAGCCGCTCGGCGGTCTTGCGGCCAATGCCGGGAATACCGATCAGACGGTGGACATCGCTCGCGCGGATGGCTTCGCGGAGCGGCACTTCGCCAATACCGGAAAGAATGCCAATGGCCGTCTTCGGCCCAATGCCGCTGATGGCGATGAGGAGATCGAACAACGCGCGCTCCTGAATCGAGGCGAAGCCAAAGAGCGTCATCGAGTCCTCGCGGACAACAAGGCGCGTCCAAATTTCGTACTCCTCGCCGATTATCGGAACGTTATCGTAGGCTTGTTGCGTCACAAGGACTTCATAGCCCACACCGCCCGCCTCGATGACGAGCACAAAAGGCATCCGCTGCCGGAGCGTTCCTCGAAGAAGGGCGATCATTTTATCGTATATTAGTAGATTCGATGATGGGCACCAACACATATCCGGAATTAAGAGTTAAATCCATTCTGTCATCCTGAGCAGGGTGCCCTATGGGCTTCGTCCCGAAGGAGGGACGAACGGAGTCGAAGGATCTCGTGTAGTTTGGCAGTCAGGTGAACTACCAGAGATCCTTCGACTCCGCAATTCTCCCTTCGGTCGAATTGCTCCGCTCAGGATGACAACTTAAAAACCTGGCGTTTCAACACTTCACCAAAGCACTCTTGCTCGACGCACTCAAAAAATATTTCGGTTTCGATTCGTTTCGCCCGCTTCAGCGCGAGATCGTCGAAGCGGTGATGGCCCGAACCGATGTGTTTGCGCTCATGCCGACGGGCGCGGGAAAATCGCTGTGCTTTCAGCTTCCGGCAGTGCTATTGCCGGGCGTGACGATCGTCATTAGCCCGCTCATCGCGCTGATGAAGGACCAGGTCGATGGCCTGAATGCCGCCGGCATTCCCGCGACATTCCTCAATAGCTCGCTCGATGGCCGTGACATCTACGAGCGAATGCGCGCGCTCGAAAATGGCGAGTATAAGCTACTCTATATCGCGCCCGAGCGATTCCCGGTGCCGGGATTTCTCGATTTTCTTCAATCGCTCAACGTCTCGCTCTGCGTCGTCGATGAGGCGCATTGCATTTCGGAATGGGGGCACGATTTCCGCGAGGATTACCGCAATCTCCGCATTCTGCGCGAGCGATTTCCAACCGCGCCGATCATGGCCGTCACCGCGACGGCCACCGAGCGCGTTCTTGCCGATATTCTGGATCAACTTTCGCTTCGGGCCGATACAAAAATCTTTCGAGCGAGCTTCGACCGGAAGAATTTGTTTTATCAGGTCTGGCCGAAGCGCGGCGCGATGGCGCAGCTCACCGGGTATCTCAAAAAAAAGAAAGGTGAGTCGGGAATCGTCTATTGCCTGAGCCGCGATGGCACGGAGCGCATGGCCGCGTCGCTGAAACTCGAAGGGCACAATGCCATGCCGTATCATGCCGGCCTGGAAAAAAATGTTCGAGCGCGAACGCAAGAGTTATTCGATCGCGACAAGGTCGATATTATTTGCGCGACGATCGCCTTTGGTATGGGTATCGACAAGCCGAACGTCCGCTTCGTCATCCATTATGACATCGCAAAAAATATTCCGGCTTATTATCAGGAGACGGGCCGTGCCGGCCGCGATGGGCTGCCGAGCGATTGCATTATGTTCTATGCACCCGGTGACCGGATGAAATACATGCAGTTCTTCGACGACAAAACGCCGGAAGAACGCACCCGCGCAATTCAGGAACTCGATAAGCTTGTCGACCTTGCGGAAATAAATACCTGCCGCCGCACAGCCCTGCTTCATTATTTTGGAGAGAAATATCCGAATGCAAATTGCGGATCGTGCGACAACTGCCTTTCAACACAAAACGCCGAAACCTTCGATGGTACGCGGCTCGCGCAGATGTTCCTTTCCTGCGTCATTCGCGTCGATCAAAAATTTGGTGTGGTTCACATCGTGGATATACTCAAAGGCTCGCGCGGGCAAAAGATCGATGACTTCCGGCATCATTTGCTTTCGACCTATGGAGTTGGTTCCGAATATTCGAAAGCGGAATGGAAACATTACGCGAATGAATTTCGCCGGCAAGGATTGATCTTCCAGGACCACGATCACTTCAGTGTCATCAAAGTGACGCCGAAGGGGTGGGAAGTATTGAAACAGAACCGGAGTGTCACGCTCACGCGGCCGAAGAACATCGAGATCGAACGCGAGGCAAGCGAAGCGGTCGATTTGCCGGAAAGCAATCGCGAACTCTTCGAAGCTTTGCGCCAGTTGCGTCGCACGCTTGCCGAGCAGCAGAACGTCCCGCCTTACGTCATCTTCAACGATTACACGCTGAAAGAAATCGCCGCGCGGCTGCCAGTCGATGGACAGGAGTTCCTGGCCATCTCCGGGGTCGGCGAAGTGAAAGCGAAGCAATATGGGATGCAATTCCTGAGCGCCGTCCGCAACTTCCGCAAGGAGCATCCCCAAGCCGCCGGCACAACGGCCGTCCATCATGCGCCGCGCGAACCGAAAGGCGGCGATAGCGCTTACGAAACGCTGGCGTTTTTCCGCAAGGGCCACGGCCCGAAAAAAATCGCGGAATTGCGCAAACTTGCTCCAAGCACCATCTCCGGTCATCTGGCATCCTTTATTCAAAGCGGTGAAATCCAATCACTGGACATGCTGGTGGAACCTTCGAAGCTCGCCCCGATTCGCGAAGCCTTCCAAAAACTCGGTTATGCCACGCTAACGGAGGTAAAGAATCATCTCGGCGATGACTATTCCTTCGAAGACCTGAGATATGTCCGGGCCTTCGATGAGAAAAATTAAACTCGCCCCGCCGTGGTTCGAATTGAACTCTTCCGCGCCCGAAAGCTTTAGCCACGTTCCATGCCAAACGAGCCACAAACCGACTCCGCTTCGGTCAAGACGGAAGTTCACGATTACTGGAATGCCCATCCCTGCGGCACGCAATTCACCACGCTCGAACCGGGCACGAAAGCCTTTTACGATGAGGTCGAGCGATTCCGCTATTGGGCGCAGCCCTTTATGGAGCGGCTCTGCAAATTCAAGGAATTTCGAGGTAAAATGCTCCTCGAAATTGGATGCGGCGTGGGGACCGACTCCCTCCAATTCGCTCGCAACGGCGCGATCGTAACCGGGGTCGATCTCACCGAAGAAGGCCCGCGCCTCGCCCAAGAACGCTTCCGCCCCGAGGGACTTCCGGGCGAATTCCGCACCGCCGATGCCGAATCGCTCCCGTTTCCTGACAATTCTTTCGATGTTGTCTATTCTTTCGGCGTGCTCCACCACACGCCGAATACGCAGAAAGCGATCGACGAAGTCTATCGCGTGCTCAAGCCCGGCGGCGAGATCATCATCATGCTGTATCACAAGCATTCGGTCCATACCTGGCTTGGAACGCCGATTCATTTCCTGACAGGCCTCCTCAAGGGCAAACTCCGCGGCTATAGCGATTGGGTACGCGTCTATGACGACACCTCGAACCCGCTGGGCAAAGCCTATTCCCGCCGCGAACTTCGAAAAATGTTCGCGAAATTCAACGGAGTCCATTTTGCTGTCTGCGATTCCATCCGCCGCCGCTGGCCCGTGTGGGCAAACAGCATCAATCAAGCCCTCTTCGCTAATTGGGCCGGCTTTTGGATGATGACCTACGGGACGAAATAAGATTTTCTTCGATTCTTTTCGCCAAGCGGAAGATCAATTCACGAAACCACGCTGTGTAGGTTGAACTTCCTTCCATGGGTTCCCGTTGCGTTGCTCATGCGACAGTTCGAAAACCCTAATGCCTGAAGACCGAAAACAACGCGCTCGCCGAGAATTGGCCGACCAGCAGAAAGCATTGCAGGAAACCGGTCCCTATCTTACGCTGGGAATTCAGCTTGTCCTTACCATTCTGATTTTTTTTGGCGCTGGCGATTGGCTCGACCATCATTTTCATACCACTCCGCTCTGGATAGCGATCTTTACGACCGTTGGCGCAATTGCGAGCCTCACCTATTTTATCGTGACGGTCCTTCGTCTTCAGAAAAATTCAGAAAACAAGGCAAAAAACGAAACGAAAGCGAGGTAAAAAGCATTTGGTGCGCGCCGCGCATGACCGAGCATGCGCAAGCAAGGCAATTAACGCGCCGAAATAGGTAAATTCTTCTTTTTCGGCTTGAAAAAGTAACAAAAGGATAATTTTCGCGTATTAATAGGCGAAAAACTCCTCAGCCATCAAAACCCGGAACGAACACGCGAAAGGTTATCTTGAGCCAATACGAAGCCACAATAGTTAATCGGCGCGCCTCCAGCGCGCAGGCGGTGTCCCCGGCAGCGCGAAATGTTGCCGATCTTTTACTAAGCAAAGAGGCCAGCCGCTACTTTATCCAGCGGTACTTCCTGCTTACCGGAGCGCTCCTTTTCGTTGGTTCGGTCCTTATGTATTTTTTTGCCAGCCCCGCCTTTATAAGGGCCGCCTATTTCGGGATGTCCCTTCCGATTCTTACGAGCTTCGCGAGTTTTCTCGTAACCGAATGGGCTTTCGAGCAGCCGAATATGATGTTTATGATGGTCGCGCTCATGAGCCTCGTCCTCCGTATGTTTAACTTGCTCCTTGCATTTTGCGTGGGGTATCTTATCCTCAAAATGAATCCAGCCGGGGTGATTATCGGATTGCTCGTGACGTATTTCGCGTATCTCACGATCGAGATCGCGTATATCCACAATAAAGGAAGGCTGCTGGGGCAATAATAATGGCGGCGACCGATACCCTCACCCCGACGACCATTCCGTCCAGCGCTGCCGCGGATTCGGCCCAGCCGAATTTCTTCAGCCAGATGTTTGGCAATCTCGGTAATCACCATGAGGTGGATTTCTCACCGATTGGCAAACTTCCATTGCCGTATATCTTTTTCGATCAGGGTTCGTGGCATCTCTACGGCAGCACGGAATCCCTCCAGGAAAGTGGAATTTATACGACGAATATCGACAAGCAATTCGATCCGTCAAAATCGATTATATCTTCCCCCTTGACGGAAAAAGGGAGCGTTCTGAGAATAGATCACAAGCCCATCGGCCTCGATCTTTCCATTACGTCCAATCTATTTTTCTTAGGCTTTGCCGCGGTCGTGCTGTTTATTGTGCTTCGCATCTCGGCGGCGAAAGCAAAAAAATCGCTGGTTCCGAGCGGTCTCCGAAATTTGGTCGAAGTTCTTATCGTTTTCGTTCGAGATGATATTGTCGCGCCAAATGTCGCGGAACCCTATGGCGAAGCACTCCTGCCGTTCTTTCTGACAGTCTTTTTCTTTATCCTGCTCGCCAATCTTACCGGACTTCTTCCCTGGGCGCATACGCCAACGAGTTCCATCGAGATTACGGCCGCCCTTGCCCTTTGCACGTTCGTTATTACGCAGTTTGTCGGGCTTCGCGCATTGGGAATCAAAACGTTTCTGAAGCATCTAACGGCGGGGCTCCTGGACATGGAAGTCTCCCCCATTATGAAAGGCTTGCTCCTGCTCATTATGATCCCCATTGAGATCATGGGTATTTTTACGAAACCGTTCGCGCTGGCCATACGACTCTTTGCCAATATGACGGCTGGGCATATTGTGATCTTCGCGCTGATCGGTCTCGTCTTTTTATTCCATTCGCTAATCGTGGGCGTGTTTGTGACGGTGCCGTTCGCGGTATTCGTCTATTTACTCGAAATTTTCGTGGCTACCCTCCAGGCATACATTTTTACGATTCTTTCCGCGCTCTTTATCGGCATGATGGCACATTCGGGAGAGGACGAACATGTGCATGACCACGATATGCCGCACCCACCGAACGGCGATCATTTAACAGCAACCGGGTTTGGGATGTAACGACGGGGCACGGCCATGCATAAAAAGTGTTTAACTCATTCAGCAGCATTCACATTAAACGTAAGGACAATTTGATACTATGAATCCATCAGGATTGGCATTTTTAGGAGCGGGAATCGGCGCGGGTGTAGCAGTGCTCGGCGCGGGACAGGGCATCGGCAAACTTGTGGCATCGGCGATCGAGTCACAGGCCCGGCAGCCCGAAATGTCCGGCGGCCTCCGCACGACGATGATCATCGGCGCGGCGCTTATCGAAGGTATCGCGCTCTTCGCGCTCGTTATCTGCATTATTTTAGCAACCAAGTAAACGCGCTGTGTAGCGCGAACTTTAGTTTGCGCTATTGACGGGTACAACTATGCTTGCAATCAACCCCGGTCTAATCATTTGGACCTTCATCATCTTCCTGGTGCTTCTCTTCGTGTTAGCGAAGACGGCATGGAAGCCGCTGCTCGCTTCGCTGAAAACGCGCGAGCAGGCGATTGCCGATTCGCTCTCCCGCGCCGAAGAAGCGCGCGCTGATGCCGAACGGCTGATCGCTGAGAACAAGCAGGAACGCGTGAAAGCGGAAGAGGAAATCCAAAAGTCGCTGCACGAAGGCCGCGCGTATGCCGAGCAAATGCGGCGCGATCTGGTCGAAAAAGCCAAAGTTGAAGCCGCGCGAATGCTTGCGCAGGCCCGCGCGGAAATCGAGCGCGATACGCAGCACGCCCTCGTGAAACTTCGCACCGAGGTTTCCGATCTGGCTATTATGGCGACCTCGAAATTGCTCGACGAGAACATGAACGAAGAGCGGCACCGCAAAGTCGTGAATAAAATGATTTCGGACCTTTCACCAGTCGCGGAAGCATAAAGGAGAATGCAATGAACCGGAGAATCGCGGCACGATATGCGCAGGCGTTAATGGATTTGGGCGAAGAGATGAATGTTCTCGATAAACTCGCCGAGGACTTGCGCGACATCGAGGAGACCATACGTGGCTCTCGCGAACTCACGGTTTTCCTCATGAGCCCGGTCGCTACGCCGGATCAGAAACTTCGGATACTCCGCGAAATCTTTGGGAAGCGTTCAAGCGTGATGACCTTGAAGTTCATCACGCTGCTGGTTCGAAAGGGCCGCTCCGAATATCTATATGCGACGGCGGAGGAATTCCTGCGCTTGTTGGACGCGAAGCGGAATATCCTGCATGCGCGCGTCGAAAGCGCCACGAAGCTTACGGAAACCGAGCAAATGCAGCTTATGGCGAAGCTCGAACGGATGACCGGCAAACGCATTCGCGCCGATTTTATGATCGACCCCTCGCTTCGCGGCGGGTTCATCGCGCGAATGGGCGATGAGATGGTCGATGCCAGTTTGAAGCACCAGCTCGAACTCCTAAGGGAGCAGTTTTTACAGGGCGGCGCGCCCATTTTGAATTAACGGTAACGACTTGTTCATTGGAAATCAAAAGGCAGTGTGGAAGATCGTGGCGCTGGCCGCGATAGTGCTTATCCCACTTTCCGCGACCGCGCAGCACTCCGTTTCCAAATCGAAAAAAAAGAAGCCACGCGCAAGCGTGATGAAGCCCGCGGTTTTTCGCCCCACCTGCAATCTCGATTCGAATTCCGTCGGCCTTTATTTTTATCCCGCAAACTTAGGAGCAAAATGGACGCTCCGGACGATTTCGCAGGTGCTCGATCCGAACAATAAAGTGCTCAAGACCGACACGACCTATAGTTTCGAGCAAATTATTTCCGATTCGAACCGGACGATGCAAGGCCTGCCGGTGCTCGTCTGCCATTCCTCGACGCCGTATCATGCCGGAGAAGACAGCAGCGCGACACTGAAAGAAGTCGAGTATTATATCGATGATTCGGTCATTATGACCGTATTCAATCATTCGATTACGAGTGGGATGAATCATTTCATGCTGGTAAACCCACTTCGGCTTGGGGCATCCTGGAAGGATATGGTGGACGATACCATTCGATCGACGATCATTGCGACGAAGGAGCCGGTCTCGGTGCCCTATGGCAATTTTTCGAATGCGCTCGTAGTAAGCACGCCCGCGGGGTTTGGGCAGATGGCCAAATATTTCGTTCCTGGCGTGGGGATCGTAAAAGTAATTTTTCGTGGCATTCCGCCGCAGGCAAATGGAACCTTTGTCGTAACCACCGAGCTTATTGCGCTGGATCGGGGCAATCTGAAGCGGAGCATCAAGTACCGGTTCGTGGCGCCGGTCGAAACGCTAAAGAAAGGCCAAAGAAAATTAAAGCATTAAGGCATCTCTATAATTCATAATTTTTTATTATGTCAGCAGTACGTCCGGATGAAGTAAGCTCGATCTTGCGCCAGCAACTCTCGGGATTCGAAAAAGAGGTCGATATTTATGAAGTCGGCACCGTCCTTATGGTGGGCGATGGTGTCGCGCGCGTGTATGGCCTCACGAAGGTCATGGCGAGCGAGCTGCTCGAATTCCCGAACGGCGTCTTCGGCATGGCGCTCAATCTCGAAGAGGATAATGTCGGCGCCGTACTCTTCGGCGACGAAACGCTCGTAAAAGAAGGCGACACGGTTCGCCGCACGGGCCGTATTGCCTCTATGCCCGTGACCGATGATATGTTGGGCCGCGTCATCAATCCGCTGGGAATTCCTATCGACGGCGGCCCGGAGTTCAAGACAGATAAATTTCTCCCCATCGAGCGCAAGGCGCTCGGCGTCATGCAGCGCCAACCAGTGAAAGAGCCACTGCAGACCGGCATTAAAGCAATCGACGGGATGATCCCCATTGGCCGTGGCCAGCGCGAGCTTATCATTGGCGACCGTCAGACCGGAAAGACGGCGGTTGCCATTGACACCATTATCAATCAACGTTACACCCATTCGCCGGAGGCGGCCGCGCGGGGCGTCCAGCCGGTCTATTGCATTTATGTCGCGATCGGGCAGAAAGCATCGACCGTGGCGGCGGTCCGCGCGAAGCTTGAAGAACAGTCCGCGATCGCTTACACAACGATCATTGCCGCGACGGCGTCGGATCCTTCGCCGCTTCAGTTTATCGCTCCTTATGCCGGCGCGACGCTCGGCGAGCATTTCCGCGATTCGGGCCGGCATGCGCTCGTCGTCTATGACGATCTTTCGAAACATGCGGCGGCCTACCGCGAGGTTTCACTCCTGTTGCGCCGCCCGCCGGGGCGCGAAGCCTATCCGGGCGACGTATTTTACCTGCATTCACGCTTGCTCGAACGCGCCTCCAAGCTTAACAATGAACTGGGCGGCGGTTCGCTCACGGCATTGCCCGTCATCGAAACGCAGGCTGGAGACGTATCGGCCTATATTCCGACGAACGTCATTTCCATTACGGACGGACAAATTTATCTCGAACCCAATCTTTTCAATGCTGGCGTTCGGCCCGCGATCAATGTCGGAATTTCTGTTTCTCGCGTGGGTGGCAATGCCCAGATCAAGGCGATGAAAAAAATTGCCGGGACGCTGCGGCTCGACCTGGCGCAATACCGCGAACTCGAAGCCTTCTCGAAATTCGGTTCGGACTTAGATAAATC
>DASRZC010000046.1:0-4680 GCA_035686785.1 Kapaibacterium sp. (SeqCode) | reverse complement strand
TCGCGCCGCACTCACGCTCCTGCGTGAGCAGGGCAAGCGCATCGGATTCGTGCCGACGATGGGCGCGCTGCATGAAGGGCACCGCTCGCTCGTGCGGCTTTCGAAGCAGGATTCGGACGTGACCGTCGTCAGCATTTTCGTGAACCCCACACAGTTCGGACCCACCGAAGATTTCGAGCGCTACCCGCGCACCCTCGAATCCGATGCGAGCCTGCTCATCGAAGAAGAAGTCGAATTTCTTTTCGCGCCAACGGTCGATCAGATTTATCCGAATGGGCATTCCACTCACGTTCATCCCGGCGCGATCGCCACGCTGTATGAAGGCGCGCGGCGTCCGGGACATTTCGATGGCGTGGCAACCGTGGTTTCGATCCTCTTTAATATTGTACAGCCTCAGATTGCATATTTCGGCCAAAAGGATGCGCAGCAACTTGCGGTCATTCGAAGGCTTGTTGCCGATCTCGCTTTTCCCATCGAGATCGTCGCCGCTCCCACCATTCGGGAACCGGATGGGCTTGCGCTTAGCTCACGGAATCGGTATCTCACTCCCGCAGAAAGAAAGGAAGCCGCCGCGCTTTCGAAAACGCTGTTTCTCGTCCGCGATTTATTACTGGATCGTCATTCACCTGCACACGCAAAAGTGGCTGGAATGGATGAATTTCAGCGATTTGCTCCCCATGCAATCCTGGACTATTTGGACGTCGTCCATCCCGAAACATTTCAACCAAAAGCGTCGTTTGAAGTATCCGAAGGATTAGAAGAACCCTCGCCCACGGGGAGAGGGCAGGGTGAGGGGTTAATTATTATCGCGGCAAATTTGGGGTCCACCCGTTTGATCGATAATCTCGTGATTTGAGGATAAAGGACTATGAAACGCATACTGTTCAAATCGAAAATCCATCGGGCCACCATCACGCAGGCGGAGCTTTATTACGAAGGCTCGCTCACGCTCGATGCCGAACTCATGCGCGCCGCCGATATGCTTCCTTACGAGAAGATCGCGGTCGTCAATAATAATAACGGCGAGCGTTTCGAAACATATTTGATCGAAGGCCCCGCCGGTTCCGGCGTCGTTTGCCTGAATGGCGCCGCCGCCCGCAAAGGCTCCATCGGCGATGAGATCATCATTATCACATACGGCGAATACGAAGATGCCGAGGAACTCCGTTATCATCGACCGACCATTGTTCAAGTCGATAAGGCAAATCGAGTAAAAAAGATAACGAATAATACTCCCGCGTTTTCGATGGTGAATTAGAATTCGAAAAATGTCATCCCTTCGACAAGCTCAGGGCAGGCTCTGAGCGTAGTTTTTCCGACCGAACGGAGGAAAAACGGAGTCGAAGGATCTCATGTAGATTAGCAGACAAGTGAACCCCAAAAGATTCTTCGACTCCGCAGGATTCCGCTTCGCTTCATCCTGCTCCGCTCAGAATGACAGAACTATCAACGGCTGAAGCTTCCCGTCCCCTTGCCACCGTCATCCTTGCCGCCGGACAAGGCAAGCGGATGCAAGACCCCTCTCTCGCAAAAGTTCTCTACCCCATCGGCGGCGAACCGATGCTCGGGCATGTTCTGCGCCTGTGCCAGCACATCGAGGCTGCTCCCATTATTTGCATTATCGGCTATGGCCGGGAGGCCGTGGCCGCATATATCAGTGAACAATTCCCGCGCGTTCGAACCGCTATTCAGGAAGAGCAGCTTGGCACCGGACACGCCGTTCAGCAGGCCGAGCGGCAGCTCCGCGATTTCTCTGGCGACGTCCTCGTCCTTTCCGGCGATGTTCCCCTGCTCACCAGAACGACCACCCTGAAACTCCTCGCCGAGCACCGCGCCCGCAGTGCCTGCGCCACGGTACTTTCCGTCATCATGCCCAACCCTACCGGCTATGGGCGCATCGTTCGCACTCCGAGCGGCAGCCTCGAAAAAATTGTTGAGGAGAAGGACGCCACGACGGAGCAAAAAAGGATTGCCGAGATCAATACCGGAATTTACGTTTTCGATGCCAACGTGCTCTTCGATGTCCTGAAGCGCATTGACCGAAAAAATGCACAGGGGGAATTTTACCTGACCGATACCTTCGCGCTTCTCATCGCCCAGTTCGGCTTGGGTGCCGTAGCCGTGGTGACCACGAACGATCCCACCGAAGTAAGCGGCGTGAATACGAAGGAGCAACTCGCCGCACTCGAAGCGGAATACCGGCGGCGAAACGCTCTCGCAAGAAAATAGCACGTGACAAGCTTTTGGTTGGGAATTTATCCCATTCAGCCGAATAATCCCAGAAGCTTGTCCGGAGCTTGCCGAAGGATGCTGGTTCTGGTCAGTTTATTCTTTTACGAATTTGGTTCGCTGGAAACCATCACTTAGGTAATAGACGCCCGCCGGAAGCGAGGAAATATCGAGGGTGGCCCCATGAATGGGAACCTTATAAACGCGGCCAAGCGGATCGTAAATAGTTACCGGCTTTGCGGCGGGTTCCACCGTAATGCTGTTAAACGCCGGATTTGGAAAAATGCGAAGCGTATTCGAAGAAGGTTCCTGCTCCGCTACGCCCGCCGATTGCGGCCAGGTTTCCTCCCAAAGCCCATTGCCTTCATAAAAATCGCTACTGAGAATAGAACCAGCCATTGCAATGCCATTCCCAATGTAAAAGCGACCACCGATGCCACCATCAGAAAGAAATGCAGGACCACCATCATTCCGCCAAGTGACCCCTTGATCCGTGGAAATAAACGTTCCTGAGTCGGTCTGAATGAGCAATCGAGAAAGATCACCACGAATTACGCCCGTACCATAAGGGGCAATATCTTTAAAATTAGAATCCTGAACTGGTCCAAAATCGGCAACTATTTTCCATGTCGCACCGTAGTCATCACTTCGCCGAACGATAATACGTGCAGCATCAACTGCAAAGCAAATAGGTGTTCCTGGAATTGCAAGCGGTTGTGCTCCCCAAATGTGCGAATATACTGCTTTCCATGAAAGCCCACCATTAGTAGTCACATAAGTACCAGTATTAGAATCGGATGGGAAAAAGGCGCAGGCTATTCCCATCGAGTCGGATGAAAAGGAAAGCCCGCTTGTGTACCATTGAGTGGCTTGTTCCCATGTATCTCCTAAATCGGTGGAAACCTTCATGCCAGTATCTGTCATACAGAGAAACAATCGATTCGTAATGTGGTCGAAGTAAACTCCCTCGCTCCCGGTAATTGAACCTGGAACTTGTATAGGTGTCCATGATTCGCCAGCGTCTGTCGTTCGGTAACATCCGGTATCTGCGGTCGACCCAGATCCATCATATATGGAGAACCAACCTGTCAGGCTATCCTTAAAGCAAATGTCGGTAACAGCGTATAAACCATAACTTTCAAGTGGACCACTCGGTATCCATACTTTTTTCCAGGAGATTCCTCCATCGTTAGTTTTCCAAAGTTCCGATTCCGTTCCGGCAAATCCAACCCTTGGGGGGCCGGGCAGATTAAGAAAATAAACGCAGGTAACAGGCTCCTCGTAAGGATTGCCTAATTCATCCTTTGTTTGAAAGGAGGCAGCTTGCCCCCATTGCGCAGAAGCGGAGCTATTCAGTAGCAGAATAGCCAAGAGTAATGATAATCTTCTCATATCGTTTTCCTCCAACTTAATTTTCGGGAACGGCCAATAGCCGTCCCCGAAAATTAGGATTTTAATAGACCGAATAGCCTAATGTGGTAGAATAGCTTCCCACCGTGACCGTGATGTAATACGTTCCCGAAGTTCCAGGAGCATTAATCGGCAAGCGATCCCAAATCTGGGCATCCGAGGTGTATGTCGACGGTGAGCCGACGGGAATACCACCGGACGTATAAACCTGAGCCGTGATTGTCGAACCGCTCGCGCAATAATGCACCAGGATTGAAATGTCATCCGCCCCGGGATCGGAAGGATTCGAAAATGGCCCATTGGCAATGAAACAGGAATCGGGAGGAGGCATCATAATGCCGCCTGGGCCAATGGCGAGCGTCGTATCTCCATAACTCGGATAGGTATCGAGCATTGTTTCCCGCGCGAACAAGACATCGGAATCGGCGTCGGGAACGTTTGTAAAACTCCCGATCACTTGCAGCATGACCGTATCATCGGCATACCCGGCGTTATCGATATTGATGGTCATTGGCTTGATAAATTTTCCGAGAGATGGATTATACACTGCCTTTTCGATCGTATCGATATGGCCGCTTTGATGCACTAATTGCACCGTATATTGTATTTGCGCATACGAAGTGAAGAAACCGGAATCGGTTCTTATCGTCGAATCCGCGATAAAATTATTCGGCACGGTATCGTAAAGAGTGTGCAAACCACCTACGGAATCGTAGTAAACGGTCGTATCAACGGTGTACGTTATCGTTCCGACTGATGGAATGAGCATGAGCCGGTTATAATTGATTTCCGCGCTTACCGGCCAATCGAACCATTCGGTTTGGAAAATGGAATCCCTCATCGCATCGTGCGAAGCGTATATGTCCGAATCTGGAATACCGTTGTGCAGCATCACTTCACGAAATGGCTCGCCGAGCGACGTATCTCCGACATAGACTTTACCCCACTTGAATGTGACCGAAGATGTCCCAGTTCTCCTCGTTTCGGAGCTGTAGAATTGAACCCCAAGCGCGGTATCATAAGTGCCCTTCAGCGCGCCGA